>NZ_JAERJM010000020.1:0-46252 GCF_018257655.1 Pantoea sp. JGM49
ATTATAGGAAGGGAAGGGAAGGGAAGGGAAGGGAAGGCGTATTTTGTATGACAATCGCATGTGGGTGATAATACGCAAAATCACTGTAGCCTCTACAACCATTTTTATACCAAAGCTCGTGCAGCCTCATATTGTCAACTTCATCTTGCCGATGAAAACGCCGGCCAACCATTTCATCAATCAGCTTGACCATCAACCCTGTTTTTTTCAATAACTCGGCTGAACACCTTTTGTTTAAATATCGTGCTAAGTACGATAGGGTAGAGGAATTGATTGAAACATGACTTTCATGAATTGATTGGTTGGGTGAAAACCTTAACTACATAACCTATTGATTTAATTAAATAATATTTATAAAGGCGAAAATCAGTCAATCATTAAAAAATCCACTTTTATTGATTTTTACCTAAAAACTGGCATGCGGAAGCTTTTTTAGTACAATACAACAAATCATTATTATTGAGGTGCTTATGAAGCGTGATTACGGTGACGTGTTTGACATCGCCAACCGTGCGAATGGCATGCTGCACGGACTCAGCAGCCATATCGAGCAGCAGCGTCAGGAATTTAACCAGCAAGGCTACTACCATACCTTTACTCGTAATGCCGTCGCCAACTTACCGCTGTTGAGTAAACACGCGGTTGCCGCCGCCATCAGTGAGATGGAAGAGGCGGGTTATGAATTCGGCAGAAAGCAGACGGGCAGCACTTCTCAATATGCAATGAGCATTCAAAACGTCGTCGATATCTATAAGCATCGCAAGGTGCCCAAATATCGCGACAAACATAAAGATCCCTTCGTCGTTTTTGTTGTAAATCTCAAAGGTGGCGTGTCCAAAACCGTCACGACCGTTACCCTGGCACACGGTTTACGTGCTCACCCAGGCTTGCTGCATAATGATCTGCGAATTCTGGTGATTGATTTGGATCCGCAGGCCTCCAGCACCATGTTCCTCAGCCATACCAACAGTGTCGGTTCGGTGCTGGAAACGGCTGCACAGGCGATGCTGAACGATGTCAGCACTGAGCAGCTGCGTGAGCAGTTTGTGAAACCCACTGTGATGCCAGGCGTTGATGTGATGCCCGCTTCGATCGATGATGGTTTTGTCGCCAGCGACTGGGATGCACTGGTTGCTGAGAATCTACCTGGGATCGCACCCTCTGAAGTTCTGCGCCGCAACGTCATTGATCGTCTGGCTGAAGATTACGATTTCATCTTTATCGACACCGGTCCGCATCTTGATGCATTTATGCTCAATGCCATTGCCGCCAGTGACTTACTGCTTACGCCGACACCGCCAGCACAGGTTGATTTTCATTCAACGATGAAATACCTGACGCGACTGCCGGAAATGCTTGAGCGCATTGAGAACGAGGGGATAGAGCCAAGATTGAAAGCAAATATTGGCTTTATGTCGAAGATGACCACCAAACATGACCACATTACGTCTCATAGCTATGCACGTGAGGTGTTCACAAAATCGATGCTGGATGCGGTATTACCCCGTTTAGATGGTTTTGAGCGCTGTGGTGAGTCATTTGACACGGTGATCAGCGCAAATCCGACTTCGTATCCAGGCAGTGCCGATGCACTCAGAAAGGCGAAACAGGAAGCCGAGAATTTTTCACGCGCTGTATTTGACCGCATTGAATATATCAGGAGTACCAAGTGACCGAACCCAAATCACTCAAAAGAATTGGCCGCACCATGGGCCAATCCCAGATGTCGAGCTTTATCAACAGCGGCAATCAGTCACGCGTATTCACTCTGAAGTCGGGTAACACAGCGACATTCAGCCGCCAGCTCATTCCCAGCGGTGAAGTGGAAACCAAAACCTTTGTTGACGCGCAGGTGAATGGGCGAGACCAGTCAGCGCTCACTGAAGAATCAGTAAAAGACATTACGCGCACCATTGAGTTGCAGCAGTTCTTTCCGGCAATTGGCCGCCTGGTGGATGGCCGCATTGAAATTATGGATGGTTCTCGTCGTCGTGCCGCTTGTCTGTTTGCCGGTACGGGTCTCGAAGTTCTGGTGACCGAGGATGACATTGATATCAGTGATGCCCGTCAGCTGGCCGCCGATATTCAGACTGCAAAAGAACACAATCTACGTGAATTGGGTCAACGTTTCCTGATGATGGAAGCGCAGGGTATGAACAAGACCGAGATCGCGAAAGCTGAAGGGATATCGAACGCCAAAGTAACGCGTGCATTTCAGGCTGCGTGGGTTCCTGCTGAATTTATCGAGTTAATACCGGTTGTTTCCGACCTCAGCATTCCGGACTACAAATTGCTGCTGGATGTGGCAGAAGAAGCGAAAGCAGAGGGTGTGGCGGTTAAAGAGGTTGTGGCTCAGGTCAAAGCGCGAATGGATGACGATCAGGCGCTGCACAAACTGGCCTCCGATGATCAGAAAACCCGGATCCTGTCGTTTTTCACCACTGCTAAAAAGCAGCTGGTTAAGCCGGTGAAAAACAAAAGTGTCATCACTGAGAAGTTTGGCCATTTCTCAGATCGTACCGCTTACGCTAAGCGCAAAACTAACGCAGAAAAACGCCATGTGCATTATGAATTCCACCGTTTGCCTGCCAATACGCTGGAAGAGATCGATATTGCTATTAAGGCGATCCTTTCTAAGTCTTGATCCGGCTCCTTCATACAACGCAAATCCAAAATGGACGTGATTTTCACGTCCTTTTTTTTACTGTTCCCACTTTTCAGTAAGCCACGTTCGTTTGAATCTGTGCTTCTAAGCGCTTCAGCAGCGTTCTAATCCATTTAAGTTCAATTATCGTATCTGGCAAGCCTAATCCTCTCAACCCGCCAAAAAACCCTGTACAGGCTGAATTTACGAACATCTGATTGATGATTGTGTTTATACCAAAACCTGGGCTCATCCAGGCCAACAAGTTATACAAGTAGATCTTTTCTCGGGATCGACATTCAGAATTGAACGAAATCACCGTATTCCGGCTGAAACCTGCTTAACAGCCTCATTTAACGCTGATTTTTATCCCCTTTATCCACAGGGTAGATCCAATTATTCGATCATAATGAGATCCCATTGAGATCAAAGAAGATCCCGGATCGCTGCAGGCCTTGATATGACTGGTCTGAAAGGACCTTAATAACCGCTATAAGGAGTAAATTAACCGCTGTGGAGAGGAAAATAACCGATGAAATGAGTGAAACAACCGATGAAGAGAGTGACTGATAACCGCTGTAGTGAGCAGGCAAGGATGCAAGCTGTGTGTAACTGATCTCGCTGTGCATAACTTTGATTTCCAGTGACGCGATTGACTGAATTTCAGCGGCCGTTATCCCGTAAAGGTTATCCCCATTATTCACTGACCCGATCCAATAACAGATCCACATAAGATCATATAAGTTCCTAATAGATCCCCACTACGGTTAAAGCCTTGTGCCACATGCCCTGAGGAGATATCGGTAACCGCTATAATGAGTAAACTAACCGCTATAGAGAGTAAATTATCCTCTATAGAGAGTAGTCTAACCGATGAAGTGAGTGCTAGTATCCGCTATAGAGAGTAAACGCGCGATGTCCCTGTGTATAAACCGGATCCTCGAAAATGTCGGAAAATGAGCTAAAAAACAACAAGATAGTTGAAGCCTTTTCAGAAACAGATAAACGAACTGGCGAACTGGTTGTACTTACCCCCAACAGAGATAACACTGTTCAACCGGTTGCTTTAATGCGATTGGGACTGTTCGTTCCTACGTTAAAATCGACCAATAACCGTAAAAACGACACGACAGCCGTTACTGATGTCACGAACGAACTTAAGTTACTGTCGCTCGTTAAATCAGAAGGTTATGAAAGGATCAGGATCATTGGCCAGCGACTCGATATGGACAATGATTTTAAGACTTGGGTAGGGATCATTCACGCGTTTGCGAAGTATAACGTGACGAATGACAAGGTGGTTTTACCCTTCGTCGAGTTCGTCAAACTGTGCGGCATTCCTTCTTCAAGATCTTCAGCCAAGCTGAGGGAGCGACTGGAAGCTTCGCTGATCCGCATTGCATCCAATACCATCCAGTTCGGTACTGCTGACAAAGATGAACTCTATGTCACGCATCTGGTGCAATCCGCAAAATACAGTGTCAAAAAGGATACGGTCGAGCTTCAGGCCGATCCCAAGCTGTTCGAACTGTATCAGTTTGATCGCAAGGTATTGCTGCAGTTACGCGCCATAAACGCTCTGGCTCGTAAGGAGTCCGCTCAGGCGCTTTATACCTTCATCGAAAGCCTTCCTCCTAATCCGGCGCCCATCTCCATGGCGCGCCTGCGACAACGTCTGAATCTGACTTCTCGTCCCATCACGCAGAATGCGACCGTGCGCAGGGCGATGGAGCAGCTCAAAGACATTGGTTACCTTGATTACACTGAGCTAAAACGCGGTAGCTCCGTGGTATTCCACATTCACTATCGCCGGCCTAAACTCAAACCTGCAGAGCTGCCACTCAAGCTGCCGGATATTCTCGAAGATGAGCTGGAGCTGGATGATCCTATCGAGACCAATGATGTTGCTGCAGCCAGCGAACCGCAGGGTGAAATGGTGATGTTGTCAAAAGCGGAGCTGAAGATCCTCGAGGAAATCCGCAAAGGTAAAGTGAAGTAGCCTTCTAAATCAGCCCTCCGTTTGATAACCGCTGTAGAGAGCACTTACTCTCTATAGCGGTTATTTGCTGCTGCAGTCCACGTCGTTCACCTCCCACATTCACTGCTATCAAGACATTTGTGACCCAGTAACCACTATAGAGAGTAGGCTTGTACTCTCTATAGTGGTTATCTGGAAGTCGCTCACAATTTGCACCATTCTCAGCCAAAACCCGCAATGTGACTGCTTTCAGTGTGATAGAAGAGGGGGCTGCTTGTGGTGAGTCGTCATGGAATGATCCAGGATCGTCCCCAGATTTAACAACCACTATAGAGAGTAGGTATGTGCTCTCTATAGTGGTTATTCGACGGAAGTGACGTTATCACTTCTATCTTTTTGAGTTATTTGATGATTATTGAGGGATATTTGTTCAGATAACAGTGTGATTTATGTTCAATACCGCCTAAAACTCAACTCTTATTGTTTTATTATCATAGGGTTATTCTCTTTCACTGCCGGAAACTGCTTTTCCTTCTCTGTATATCCACTATAGGGAGGAGTTACTCACTACAGTGGATAGCGCTGCTGATGGCATTGATGAGTGGCTTAGCCTGAGATCCTGCTAACACGCACTCAATTGCGGGATTTTCGCATCCTGCAATAACCGCTATAGAGAGTGACTTTGCTCTCTATAGCGGTTATTTGGTTTCGTTTAATTATATTAAGTGTTTGATTTATAGGATTTATTTTTGATGTTTGATTTTTTGGCTAACCGCTATAGAGTAAACTTTTAAGCAATGCACATATCGGAAGAACTTGAAGATCCCATATCAATCGCAAGATCGTTGATTTGCAGGGCAGAGGATCAAACATCCACTATAGAGAGTAGAAGCAACCACTATAGAGAGTAACTACTCACTATAGTGGTTATGTTTAATCTACCCCCCTGGTGATTACTAACCTCGCAAGGCTTGCCAATACTGGTGTTGGTAATTACTAACATAAAGGTGATGAGCGCGAGTGCACAGGAACGGATAATTGTCATCATTGCAGCGCGTTAGGGTATGGAGGAGTGGTTTACTCTCTAAAGTGGTTGTTCCACAAGATCGACTCGCTCCACGCGATCCTGATCAGGTGTAGATCCCCTTCATTTCACGTTTGCGCTCGCTCATCATGACTGGCTGGCAATAGATAGACTCAGTGAGCGCTTTGGCCTGCGTCAATATGAGGGGGGAGTATCTCGTATTACTGCACTTATCGCCATCGTCCTTCTTTAGGGCCTGATACCGGCGCTTAATGTCTTCATGACAGGAAAGATAATTAACACACTCCATACGCTTCAAATCAATGATCATGCACTGATGTTCAGTGTTGCCATCTGGTGTCTGTCTTTGCTGGGTATTCAACTGATGACCCCGCTGGTGAATCTCATTCAGGGTGATGTGACGGAAATTTCGACCAGCCATTTCAGCGCAAATATTATGCGGAGAATGAATGAATCTTTTACTCTGAGCCTGTTTGATAACAAGGAGCGTTACGAGCAGCTGGAATTTTTGAAAAAAGAAGCAGCCTATCAACCGCTTAATTTCATCATTTGCATTATTTACGCCTTCAGAGCCGCCGTGATGGCTGGAAGCTTGCTACTGGTGCTAATAGCGTATTCAGGGATTGGGGCGGCCATTTGCGCATTGTCCGTATTACCGATGATTATCATTAATATCCATATCCAGAAAAAATATGTGCACGAGTTATTCAAAAACGCTAAGGACGCAATTGCAATGCGTTACGTCTATGGCGTCAGTATGGATAAAAGCTTTTTACAGGAAATTCGACTCTATGGGCTGGGTAGTTATCTGCTAAAAAAGTTCTCAGGGTCAGCATTTAATACCTATCAACGTATGCACCAGCAACGCGTCAGGGCGCTGATAACGCCCATTCCCGCCATGCTGCTTAGCCTGGTGATGCTATTTGCCGGGGTATATCTTTTCCTGAGCAATCTGCGCAGCAGTGATATCGCGGTGGGCGCGTTAGTGATGGTGTTTCAGTCCATTGTGATGATGAAATCGCATCTGGATGAAATTGCGAATTACGGTGCCAATCTGACATCAATGGGCAGCTTTTTTCATAGTTACCACTCCTTTATGACCGAGGAGATTGAGCCCGTTACCAACGGCCAAAAATTACTCCCCGATAACACGCCGTTCTCACTCAGTATTAAGCATCTTAGCTTTGGTTATGAAGGCCGGAGCAAGAAGGCCTTAGACGGCATTGATCTTGTGATTAGGGCAGGTGAGAAAGTGGCGATTCTGGGGGATAACGGAAGTGGTAAAACCACGCTGATTAAAATGCTGCTGCGGATGTATGCCTATGAACAGGGTGATATCAGCGTATCCGGTGTTCCACTACAAAGTCTGGAGATTGACGGTTACCGCCAGCAGGTGGCAACTGTGTTTCAGGACTACGGCAAGTATGAATTTACCGTCGGTGAGAATATCGCACTGAGTCAGTATGACACAGAAGCGCATTCCACTCAGGTTGACGATTTACTCAATAAAGTCGCGTTTCCTCATCCGCAGCAGACCCGACTGGGTAAACAGTTTGGCGGTGATGAACTTTCAATCGGGCAGTGGCAAAGGCTGGCGATCGCGCGTGCGTTATACCTTAAAGCCAATCTGTTCATCTTTGATGAGTTTTCATCCTCGCTCGATCCAGAAACTGAACATCGCCTGTTTAATGAAATCCTTTCACTCGACACGACGGTTATCGCCGTGACTCACCGTCAGGGAAATATCAAAGAGTTCGACAGAATCGTGGTCATGGCGGAGGGAAAAGTGATCGAAAACGGAAGTTTTGCTCTGTTGATGGGTAAACAGGGCAAGTTTTATAATATGTGGCACGCTCAGTTTAAATCGGTCATTGCTGAATCGGCGTAATGCAATCGTCGGGAACTGATTTGAGAGAGACGCCAGTTCATGCTGTTAATCCGCTGCGTCATTAAAATGCTTTATTCAGCAGGTTGAATAATAATGGCGCGCTGGATTAAATATTTAAAACCTGTCATCGATAGAAACTGGCCTGTCAGGCAGGTCAGTTTCAACATGGCGTCTATAAAAGAAATTTGATTATGGCATTCTAAAAATCATCACAGAAATCCATATCTTTATTCAGACGTTATTGTTTAACTCCCTTCGTTATTTTTACTAATATCAATTGGTAATCATTCCTGAGCGTTATCAACACCAGGCAGCAAGAAATATCCTATAGTTCAGCCTTTTTAGCGGGTAATGCCAGGCAAGCTTTCGCATTTCTCTTTATCTGCTTAACTGAATGCTGGATAAAGATGATGGGGATAAGGGTGGATAAAAAAGACACGCGCGAACAGGCAGGGCTCCTTTATCACTCCCTCATCAGAAGTATCACGCTTGCAGGCATTGTGCTTATTGCCGCGGTGTTAGGTATTAGCATATGGACGCTGCATCAGGACTGGAATGATACTGTCAGGCAGAGTGAAGAAACAGCGACGAACCTGGCGCTGTCGCAGGCGCGGCAGGCAGAAGATACTTTCTTGCAAACTGAGCTCGCGATGCGTGAAATGCAGCGTGACGTTGAATCGCAGCTGGTGACCGGTATCAATAGCCGCAATCTGAGTCAGACCATGCGGGAGCTTCAGGGGCGATTGCCGCAGCTGCACGGTCTTTTCTATTACGACGCCCAGGGCAAGTGGATAGCCACCTCTGCATCGCAGATACCGGCAGACATCAATAACTCCGATCGCGAGTACTTCAGGTTTCAACGCGACAATCCGCGCAACAGCATTCATCTTGGTCCGGTGATCCGTAGCCGAAGCACCGGTGATCTGGTGATCCCCGTCTCACTTCGCATCAGCGATGCGCTGCGCGGTTTTCAGGGCGTCTTGCTGGCTACGGTGAAAGTTGACTATTTCCGGCACTTTTACGCTTATTACGAGATGGGTCCTAAGGACGTGCTGGTGTTAATGCTGGCTGACAGTTCCGTGTTATACGCACGGCCGATGCCTGATAGTTTTATCGGCAAAGATCTCTCTTCCAGCCATCTGTTTCAGCAGATGCTGCAGGGCACAAACCGCGGAAGCGGGCAGTGGACCTCGGCTCTTGATGGAAAACCTCGTATTTTTGGTTTTGCACGATCGGATCGTTACCCGCTGGTGGTTGCAGCAGGGTATGACACGCATAGCCTGTTCATTAAATGGATGAAAGGACGCGTTCAGGATGTGTTGCTGAGTCTTGCACTGTTATCCGCCATCGTTGCCATGGGCGTATTCGTGCTACGTCAGGCCAGACATAGCCTGCATTATCAGCTTGAACTGACCAATCTTCGTGATGAGCTGAGTGCAGCCAACTATGCGCTGAACAGACTGGCGCATGCGGATGCGTTAACGGGGCTCGCGAACAGACGTGCATTTGATCGCTACCTTGAGGAGTGCATCCTGGCCGCAGACACGCACAACGAGCCGGTTTCGCTGGTGATGATCGATATCGATTATTTCAAACGCTATAACGACACTTACGGCCATGTGGCCGGGGACGAATGCCTGAAGCGTGTGGCGCTGGCGATAAACGCCATCTCTCTGCGCGGTACCGATTTGGTGGCACGATATGGCGGAGAAGAGTTCGCCATCGTACTTCCCGGTGCTGATATTGAACATGCGATGGCGGTGGCTGTGGCTGCTGTGCAAGCTGTACGTGAGCAGGACATCATCCATGACTCGTCTCTGTTAGCTTCCCAACGGGTGACGCTGAGCGCGGGATGTGCATCGCTGAACACTGAGAGAGAAAATCGCTCGGCTCAATTGTTGATCAGGCAGGCCGATATGGCGCTCTATTCCGCTAAGCAGGCGGGCAGAAATCAGGTGAAGAGCGATGAGTCATATCTGAACACTCACAGCTGAAAGAGCAAATGCAGCCAGGTTTATTGAGGCAACCTGGCTCAAGTTCATCGATGACATCTTACGCGCCAAATCCGCCATCAATCGTGTGCATAGCGCCTGTCACGAATGAAGCTTCCGGACCGGCAATCCAGGCAACCATACCGGCCACTTCTTCAGGTTTACCGTGACGCTGAATGGCCATAAAACTGTGCATCAGCTCCTTCATCGGGCCGTCTGCCGGATTCATATCGGTGTCGACGGGACCCGGCTGGACGACATTCACCGTAATACCACGTGGTCCAAAGTCTCGTGCCAGACCGCGCGCTAATCCCTGCAGGGCCGATTTGCTGACGGCATAGGCCGCGCCTCCTGACATTGGCATCCGGTCTCCGTTGACGGAACCGATGACGATAATGCGACCGCCTTCTGGCATCTGACGGGCGGCTTCCACCGCAGCGTGATAAGGTGCGTGAATGTTGATGCGGAATAAGTGATCTATGGCATCGCTTTCCAGCTCTAACGCATCACCAAAAATTGCCACGCCCGCATTCACCACCAGCACATCCAAAGGCCCGGAATCGCGTACCAGCTTGGTCACGGCATCGCGATCGGCGCTGTCTGCCTGAACCGCTTTACTGCCTGTGTCTTCCGCCAGTTTTTCTGCCACTTCCCGCGAGCCGGCGTAACTGAACACCACCGCAGCACCCTCGGAGGCAAAACGCCGCACGATGGCCGCACCAATGCCCCGACTACCGCCCAACACCAGTACCGATTTGTTAGTAAATACCGCCATTAGAGTGTCCTCAATTGTATTGTAGTGGTCATTACAATATTATTGAGTGAGTCAGGTTGTCAAAGGATTATGTAGTGATGACTACAAAAATTAGCCGTACGCCAGGCCGCCCACGCAAGTTCGATGCGGAACAGGCGGTATGCATTGCGCAGAATTTGTTTCACTCGAGTGGTTACGACAGGGTGAGTGTGGGGGATTTGACCAAAGCCTTTGGCATCAATCCGCCCAGCTTTTATGCCGCCTTCGGCAGCAAACTCGGGCTTTATCGGCTGGTGCTTGATCGATATGCCCAAAATGGCGCTATCAGTTTCAAAGCGCTTTTGCGTCACGATCGCCCGGTGGCGGAGTGTCTCTCTGCGGTACTGGATGAAGCTGCAAGTCGCTATGCCGCCGATCCAGAAGCCACCGGGTGTCTGGTACTTGAGGGTATTCATTGCGACGATCTCTCTGCGCGTGAGGTTGCCTGCGGTTTTCATACGGCGGCCGAGAAGATGTTTCATGCCTATATTGCCGAGCGCTATCCAGCACAGGCTGTGCGGATAACTGATTTTATGGTGACGATCATGTCGGGCCTGTCGGCTCGATCGCGGCAGGGCGCCAGCGCCGAGCGTTTGCGGGAGACATCGCGCATGGCTGGTCAGATGCTGGCGCAGTTACTTCCGGTTTGATTCGAGTTCCGATGAAGTTGCTGGCGGAATTGAGGATTGAATTTTCGCTTTTATGGCTTGGTGGTGTTTAATGCCTAAAAGTCTAAAAAGGGGTCAGTCATGTCTGAGCAAAATGAACACGCGGAAGGAAAAGCCATTTGCAATGAGATAGGCGGTGCGGTGCTGGAAGTTCTGGGCAGAAAAAGCGAGTTCGCCGTTCAGTCGCTGATTGATGTCTTGCAGGAAGCGCAAAACGATGGTCATAACTATGATGCCGAGCGTGAGCAGGGCATGGAAATGGCGATAAGAATTCTGCGGAAGTTTGCTTAGCCATTCGCGTGGTGGCCGGTTTCCATCTCATTGCCTGTGCTAAATTAACCACCCAATTTCTTTTATTGAGTTCAACATGCTGACCGGTCTGAATCACATCACTTTAGCTGTAAGTAATGTATCTGAGAGTTTCACCTTTTATGTTGAGACGCTGGGATTCACTCCCCGCGCACAATGGAAGAATGGCGCTTATCTCTCGATAGGTGAGCTTTGGCTGTGCCTCTCACTGGATGCCGTTTCCATCGGTAAAGATTACACGCACTATGCCTTCAGCATTGAAGATGAATTGTTTGAAGCTTTTGCCGAGAGGCTGAAAGCTTCAGGCGTAAAAGAATGGAAGGTCAACAAAAGTGAGGGCAAATCACTCTATTTCCTCGATCCGGACGGCCACAAGCTGGAACTCCATGCCGGTGATCTGGAAAGCAGATTACGCGCCTGTATGGCACAACCGTATGAGGACATGACGTTTTATTAGTCACTTGCCCATCCCTGACATTAAGGTTGATGAAGGCCTTTGGCCAACGTTCTGAGTCTCTCTATATCCGTCTCAATTGGTATAGCTGCACTGGCAAAGGCAATGGCTCGCTCCGCGTGACGCCTGGCGTCAGACCCATACCTGGCAGCATTAAATTGTGCCAATGCGATAAACGCTTTCTGCAGGCGAATTTGTACTTCAATCATGCCAGCACCGTCACGTGCAATAGGGGCAAACGCGTCATCGAACATATCCTGAAAGGACGGTTTTTGCAGAAAGAGACGAGGAAAGCGGGTATCGCCAATGTCAGGTTGCACGCGCAAGCAAAAGAGCCTGACCAGTCTGCCAATAATATCAATGGCAGTCCCGGGATCGTTGACTGCCGGTGAGAGTGCTCGTGACGCAATCTCAGACAAAACGCACAACCCGAAGCGCGGGTCCTGATCAAAAGAACGCTGCTGATCAACTGTGAACGCATCTTTTACCGTTTCAGCAGCAAGACTTTTTGATGTCTTAAGCCAGGCCAGGGGAGTCGAGCAATGTATGAAGGTGCCTGGTTGAACCGCAACATACAGATAGATCCCTTGAGCTTCAGCAAAATCAGACAACCTACTGAAATCAATATGTTGCAGATAACCCACTTCTTCAGCATAAACCGGTATCAATGAGTCCGGCAGTTCATCGGAGACATGCCAGGGAGAGCAGCCCATATAAGGGTCTTGTAACCGACTAACCAGCGCAGCCTGAGTGACCTCTTCGACACGTTGGGAAGTCTCTGCCATACGACCAAACTGCGCCAGATGCTGGATCCATCGCAACAACGTAATCACAATCATCACAATTACAACCAGCGTGACAAAGAACAGGATGACACGTCCTTGAGATCCGTAAGCCCCCATACTCAGTGCAACAATGCCCACCAGACTATAAAGAAAAGACCCGATGAACGTTGCCAGCACATTCTGCGTGGTCCGATCCTCTACAAGTAAACGCGTGGCGCGCGGCGTGACACTGCTGCTCGCCGTGTTATAGGCTGACACCATAATATTGAGTGAGAAGGTGGTGACCGCAAGCATGCTGGAAGCCAGAATACCCAGGATTTTATCCACGGCATCCGTGCCGATTAACCCGGTAATTCCTGAAGGGATAAAGGGTTTCATCACGATGGCGAGTAGGGCTGTCATCACCGCCAGAACAGCAAAAAGGGAACTTCTGAACCACAGTTTCCGGGTAAGCTGGCTCAGGATCCATTGTGTTTTTGTCATCGTGCTTTCCTTGTTATTGCAGGGTTCATCCACATAAACTCTTCATGGGTTTGTCAGTGTGCTCATCACTGACAGCAATGGCGTTAACGCCTGATAATGGCAAGAATATATTGCCTCTGGATAAACCCTGAATGGCGCATAAATTCTGCGCCAGGTTTAACCCAAATTTCTCATCAGCTACAATAGATCCTGAGGACTCAGCGTAAGCCTGATTCTCATGAGGTAAAACAATGGAAAATTCAGACAAAATTTTAGGCGAGGCTGCTTATCAGATTCTTGCCCGCCGTGAAAAAATCAGTGTTATTCAATTAAATCAGGAACTGCATCGCATGGCCGACGAGGCGAATGCGCCAGAGCGTAAACAAGCCGTTTTGGCTGCGATTGACTGGTTAAACGATTATCGGCAACCCTCGTCAGAAGATAAGCGCAGCAGCTCACCGTTACGGCGTCTGAGTGAAAGCTCTGACAGCATCACATTATTGCCAGTTGAAAATATTAAAAAGTAGCGAGAGTACTTAACTCAAATATTAATATCCGCTCAAAATACTTGTCGTTACAGATGATTAAGATTTTTCTGTTTGGCGAATTCCCTCTTAGCCCATAGCACTTTTTGCAAAAAAATGGGCACCTGACTTTTACTATATTCTGTACAGATTTTGCAATAACTGTACAACTTTATCAGGCCATTTGCCTGACCCAACATGAGAGGGTTAACACATGCGTCAGAATGGATACACTCCGAACTCTTCCGAAGCTATTGCACAATATTTTAATAAAGCCTCTTTGCCTTCTCAGCAAGAAACATTGGGTCAGATCGTGGTAGAAATCCTGCGAGAGGGCAAGAATCTGAACCGTAAATCACTCTGCACCAAGTTACTTCGTCGTCTGGAAATTTCCTCCAACGCTGAAGAGGAACACCACTATCATCAGCTGATTGGACTGCTTTTCGATCGGGATGAGTGATTCAGTATTCAGGCCTAAGTTGTACAACATTACCGTTCTGAATTTGCATGGTAAGAGAATGATTCCTGGCTCCGTGACAGAAATTGCAATTTGCACTCTGTTTACAGCAAAATTGCCATGCAGATGCCGTTATCAGAGAAGTATATGAACAGAAGTGAACACCAGCAGTTAGTCGATGAAATTCTCGGTGAAGCCACACTGGTTCTGCTCCAGCGAGCGGGGCCTGTTTCTTTCCGTGCACTCATCGAACAACTTCAGGTTATGGAAGACCAGTCAGATGATGCTGACAGGCGGCAATTGATCGCCCAGACAATTGTTGAAGTAAGGAAGAGCATCGCCGAAGGAGAACGAGTTAAACAGCAGAGGGCGGAGGGAATAAACTCTGTCCAGCACTTGTACACGGACTCACATCATTCAGGTAATAACAGAAAGCATTGAATATCGGCTCCATTACTATCAGTGATTAACCCCTGACACCATTTAGCTCGGAAACAAATCATGCATACATCAGAAGACATCTTTTCTGCGCTTGCCGATCAGGAACTGGCTGAACGTTTCCGCAATGCGGGTCCGGATTTGAAAGATGAGGCGAAGATTTTAGGCGTCATCATCCGTAATGTGCTGGCATCGGAAGGGCAGATAACGAATAAAGCCATTATCATCAGTTTAATCCGGGCACTTGAATCAACTCACGATGATTCTCAAGCCCAGCTCTTACGCCAGACTCTTGAAATCGTTGTGGGCGTAACACCGGATGATTAATGCCTGATTCTTTGCTAGCTCGCGCATATCAGTGCATCATTTTCGAAAGTAAGCGGATAAGCGTTTCGTATTTTTCTCTTAAAACTGAATCCGCTTCATTGTCTTTGAGTTTTTGCAGGGCTAAAGAAATTTCATGCACCTCAAAAGCTAAGCCTTCCCGGATAAACGCTGACACCGTGGAGCCTAACAACGCTAATATATCTTGTGTAATCTGGCCATCATGCTTCACCGCGACTCCACACTCTGTATAAAAATACAGTGTGTCATATCTGAACCTCTACCGATACCCTTAAATAATTGGATCTCCGGCATACCTAATTTTTAAATATAAATTTGTCCTCACACGCTATTGTAAATAAAGAGTTTAATCATAATTAACGCTGCGCTTATAAAATTTATCCTTTACGGCTCAAATTCGTGAATTTCTGGAAATTAATAGTCACTCTCTAGTCGGTGATTGGCCCCAGCCGGGAACGGCATTGGCGTTTGCAGGACATCAAGTGTTTATGGTGCAGCGGTAAGGTTAAATGATTGGGTGCTCGTGCTTTTGGGCATCGCATCCAAACCCTAAATTGTGCATCTGACAGGCCTGTAAAAGCGCTCTGATTTTGATCAAGGCCGAACGGGCATAACCGCCAGACACCCAAGCAAAACCAAATGCGCGGCGTAAGCATGATAGAAAAATCGGCGCGGCCAGATACGTAGCGAGGAAACGCCTGGCATCGCCGCAACCAAACCAATTACCAGCAGTGGCAGCACCAAAGTCGGCAGGAAATCGTAAACGATCGCATCCTCCCACCACCCGTTGAGAACAGGCGGCATGTTAAGCCATGCCATCGCGGCAAAAAGAAGGAGCAGGAACATGCCATTCTCTGCTGCTCCTGAATGATATCTGGCGATAATGCAGAGCAGGCAAAACACTAGCCCCGATACGCCGTAACTCGCCGGGGAAAGAGGCCAGGCAATCAGCAGTAATAATGCGACTCCCGCCATTGCGCCGTTAACACCCCAGCGTGCTGCCCAGCTGATTAGCTGAGTACATCCGGCATAAGCGAAGAGAATATTTAGCGCCAGCCAGGATTGGCCCTTCATCATAAAGGCCAGCCAGAATAATGGTTGAGTCACGATAGCCCAAAGCCATAATCTTCTTGCCCGCTGGCGTAAACGTATTGCATCAGCAGGTAAGTTAGCCGCCCAGAACAACGTGAACAGCGGAAATGCGATATGTCCGAATGCATATAAAAATGCACTTCGTCCACTTAATAATATGGTGTTGATGTGATCACCCAGCATCGCAACCAGTGCGATGGTTTTAATAATATCAGCCTGCAACGGACTCAGGCTTTTTACCAGGTTTAAAGGCGAGCTAAACCTGAGTAAGGCAGAAAAAAGAGTCATGGATGATCACCGACAATTGTGCGTTGTTATAGTCAGCCAGAGACAGCGATTTGAACATTACAATGACAATAGTTGATAGTAAACCCCGTCATTATCTTAATATTGGGATTCAACGAAAGGGGGAGAGGGAGAAGATATCAATCAGTGTTTAATTTTTGGTGGGCAGAGCACCCACCAAAAATGTTCGATAACTCAAATTAAACGGGGAAAGCCCGATTAGATAAGAAAATCATCGAGAGATTTGCCGGCATCAACAGCGGCTTTAATCACAGCTGGTGTACGACCCTGACCGGTCCAGTGCTTCTCAACGCCATCTTCCGTGTATTTATATTTAGCCGGACGTGGAGCACGTTTAGCACGAGTCTTACCCGTTGGCGTTAATGCGCCCAGCAGTTCGTTCGGGTCAATCCCGTCCTGCAGCAGCAGTTCACGATATTTAGCCAGTTTCTCTTCTTTTTCGCGCACGGCGGCTTCGCTGGCGTTGTTTTCTTCACGGCGCTCTGACACGACAACAGTGAATTTTTCCAGCATTTCTTCCAGATCTGCAAGCTGCACTTTACGTGCCTGCGCGCGAAGCGTACGGATATTGTTTAACGCTTTCAGTGAATCACTCATGAACTTCTCCTGAATATTTTGTCGCTGAACGAAATAAATTAAGTGGTGCAGTAGATAACAAATTAGGGATGAGTATATAGATGTTACCCTCGTTGCAGAAGTACAACACATCAGATATCAATAATAAAGCCTGCAAAGTGTCAATTTTTAGATATTTCTCAAAATTTCGGGGTAGACCAGGCGATGAGAAGTCGATAATTGCGCTTTGAACTCTATTTTAACCATCAGTGATTTTAGCGTTTGGTAATATTTTTAAGTATGTCGACGCAGAAAAACTTATGTTACCCGGTCATAATGATTGTCACGACCCACGGAGCGGAGGAAGCTAACGTTAATGGCTACTTAATTAATGACCGGCTTAAAGCGTTCCCTCGTTCAGATAACGTCACGATGCGTCACTGCGAATCGTCATAACGGTATGCAAGATAGCCATGACGGATCGTGGTTCAATTCTGCGGGATAAGGGATGACGCGTGAAATTAGGGGAGTTAATATCATGCGGATAAGATCTTTATGCTTTATACGTTTAAAAGTGCACTCACATGTTCAGTAAACGATCGAATTGATAACTTTTCACTTCAAGGCGCTGCGAAGAAGCAAAGTCAATGGCTTGCAGGCAAAAGTTTTTAAGAAGATGAATTTAGTTTTTTCAAACCACGCTTCGTTGCCCTTTGTCGGGACGGAGCATTCAGTGCCTCAACCTGCGCGATGCTCAATGCGGGTGGTGCAAACAAATTCATCATTTCTCTTTCAAGACGGAGCGCAAACACGACCTTTATAAAGTTTTCTAACGTCACCTTACCGTCATTTTCTAGTTTTTTTAGCGCTGACACTGAAATCCCTGCGTTATCAGCCAACTCTTTCTGGAGAAGATTGCGCCTAAGACGTTGCTCCTTCAGACGTTGCCCCAGTCCTGCAATCAATTGAGATTCAGTAAAGAGGTTAAGAGTCATTTTAAAAGCCCTGAATGTCATTAAAGATGAATAAGAGTTCATTATAGAGCTTTTATGAATACGGTCATAGTGTGTCGAGTGAGTGTTGCTTGAAGCTAATGAGTTCACTTTAACCGGATAAGAGAGGGGGTTGAAGAACCATTAAAATGAACACTTACAGTTCAACCCAATTGCATAAGTCGCGACATAGTGAATTAAACATCCACCACATTAAGTCTTAAACGACCATCATGGTGCTTAGGGAAAATAGGCTAAGCCTTAAATCCAGCCCGGCCAACATGTCGTTTTCACACTGTGTTAAGCAATAGAATGACAGGATGACATTCACAAAATAGCTCCCCCATAATGACAGTACAAACGACACTACGCATGAGATCAGAATGAGCAGCACCAAACATTTTCGAATTGATGATGAAACCAAAAGATTGGCTATGCAGGCTGCTGAACGGGTCAATCTCAGCCTGACTGAGCTTATGCGTCAAAGAGCTGTTGAGTTAGCTGATGAAGAACGTCGTCATCAAAATCATGAGCACGATATCTTGCTTGAACAGCAAATCACCCAAGCTTTTGAGCGACATGATTCCGACCATGGGGAGTATATCAGCCATGAGGAGGTCACTTCTCACATGGATAAATTGAGAGAGCGTGCACAGCATGGGAAATTGTGAGCGTTGAAATTGTCTGGGATAGTTCGGCGGCTGTTAACGCTCACAAGGACTCATCGTTAGGCGGCTCAATCCTTGTATGGTCTATTCGTCCCCATTCATCAGCCATTAATCCTCCGTTTCCACCTAAGTAAAAAATTTGTGATCAACCACGATGATTTCCTTTTTGTAATCGATTACTTTTATTTTCTCGCATTTTGTAATCGATTACTTTTGGGGGTTGGATATGGTTGCTGCAACACAAGGCACCGCGCAAGACCAGGCAATACAGCGCATGCTGGTCCCACGGCTGTCACTGATGATGTTTCTTCAGTTCTTTATCTGGGGCAGTTGGTCGGTCACGCTGGGATTGGTGATGACGCAGCACAACATGTACTTGCTGATTGGCGATGCTTTCTCGGCGGGCCCGATTGCTTCCATTCTTTCGCCGTTTGTTCTCGGCATGCTGGTGGACCGATTTTTCCCTTCACAAAAAGTCCTGGCGGTGATGCATCTGGCCGGTGCAGTGATTTTGTGGTTTGTGCCTCAGGCGATGATTGCCGAGAACGGCGCGCTGCTGATCGGCTTACTGTTCGGTTACACGCTGTGCTACATGCCCACGCTGGCACTGACCAATAATATTGCCTTCCACAGTCTCGCCAGCAGCGAGAAGAGTTTCCCGGTAGTGCGCGTGTTCGGCACCATTGGCTGGATTGTCGCTGGCCTGTTCATCGGGTTCACGGGAATCGCCTCCAGTGTCAGCGTCTTCACGGTGGCGGCGATTTGTTCCGTGGTGCTGGCGCTCTATAGCCTCACGCTGCCGCATACGCCCGCACCCGCTAAAGGTATGCCATTCAGACCGCGCGATCTGTTCTGTGCTGATGCGTTTGCCCTGCTGAAAATCAGTCACTTCTTCATTTTTTCGCTCTGCGCCACGCTGATTTCCATTCCGCTGGGCACTTACTACGCCTACACCGCTTCCTGGCTGGCCGACGCCGGTGTTGAAAACGTCAGCTCACTGATGTCCTTCGGCCAGATGTCTGAAATCTTCTTCATGCTGGTGATTCCGCTGCTGTTTCGCCGACTGGGCGTGAAATACATGCTGCTGGTCGGCATGTGCGCCTGGTTTGTGCGTTATGCGCTGTTTGCCATGGGCATGGGCGAGGAGGGACGCGCGCTGATTTGGCTGGGGATTCTGCTGCACGGCGTCTGTTACGACTTCTTCTTTGTCGTCGGCTTCATCTACACCGACCGCATTGCGGGAGACAAAGTCAAAGGACAAGCGCAGAGCATGATTGTGATGTTCACCTACGGTATCGGCATGCTGCTGGGATCACAGATTTCAGGTGCGCTGTATAACCATCTGGTCGCGGGTCAGGTATCGGCCGCCAGTTGGGGCATATTCTGGTGGATCCCGGCGATCGCGGCTGCCGTGATTGCCCTGTTGTTTATGTTCACATTTAAGTATCGCGATTGAGTTTTTGTTGTTACTGGAGGTGGTTTTTGAAAATGTTAAAAGGTCCGGGCATTTTCCTTTCACAGTTTATCGGCGCTGATGCCCCGTTCAATTCACTGGAAGGATTGGCGAAATGGGCATCCGCTTTGGGATTTCAGGCATTGCAGATCCCGTGCAATCACCCGGCGATATTTAATCTGCAACGCGCAGCCACCAGCCAGACTTACTGCGATGAAGTGCTGGGATTGCTGAAGCAGTATGGCCTCAGCATCAGCGAGTTATCGACGCATCTGGAAGGGCAGTTGGTTGCCGTGCATCCTGCGCATGACGCTGCCTTTGATAATTTTGCACCGGCACACCTGCGCGGCAAGCGGGAAGCGCGCACGGCCTGGGCGATCGAGCAGGTCAAACATGCCGCAGTCGCCTCCAGTAAACTTGGACTGACTGCCCATGCCACTTTCTCTGGCTCGCTCGCCTGGCCCTATGTTTACCCGTGGCCGCCGCACAACCCGCAGTTGCTGGATGAGGCCTTTAAGGAACTCGCCCGTCGCTGGCAGCCAGTGCTGGATGTGTATGATCAGCATGGCGTGGATGTGTGTTACGAATTACACCCAGGCGAGGACCTGCACGATGGCGCCACCTTTGAGCGTTTCCTTGAACAGGTGAACCACCATCCTCGTTGCAATATCCTGTTTGATCCCAGCCATCTGCATCTTCAGCACATTGATTACCTGCAGTTCATCGATATCTATCATTCGCGTATTAAAGCCTTCCACGTCAAAGATGCGGAGTATCAGCGCAACGGTCGTAGCGGGGTGTATGGCGGCTATCAAAACTGGATCGATCGCGCCGGGCGTTTCCGTTCGCCAGGCGACGGGCAGATTGATTTCAAAAGCATCTTCAGCAAACTGGCGCAGTACGATTTCAACGGCTGGGCGGTACTGGAGTGGGAATGCTGCCTAAAAGATGCGGAAACCGGTGCACGGGAAGGGGCTGAATTCATTCAACGTCACATCATTCCGGTCGCCAGTCGAGCCTTTGATGATTTTGCCGCGCAGGATGACAGCGGCAGTATCCGTGCACAGCTCGGACTTAATGAGGAGTCGTAAATGATTAATGTCGGAATTATCGGCAGCGGATTTATCGGCCCCGCGCACATTGAGGCACTACGTCGCCTCGGCAACATCAATGTCGTGGCTCTGTGCGACTCCACGCTGGAGAAAGCACAAGCCCAGGCGGCGCAATTGCACGTGCCGCACGCCTATGGTGACATTGTCACCTTTTTACAGCATCCAGAGCTGCATGCTGTGCACAATTGCACGCCCAATCACCTTCATGCTGCCATCAATAAGCAGGTTTTACTCGCCGGTAAGCACCTGTTCTCGGAAAAACCACTTTGCATGACGATGGGCGAAGCGCGTGAATTAGTGGCACTGGCAGAACAGGCAGGCGTGGTCAACGGGGTCAGCTTCGTGTACCGACAGTTTGCCATGGTCCAGCAAGCCGCGAGCATGGTGCGCAGCGGCGAAACGGGCCGCACCTTTGCCGTTCAGGGCAGCTACTTACAAGACTGGATGCTGGAAGAGACGGATTACAACTGGCGTGTGGAGGCCGACAAGGGCGGTGCATCGCGTGCAGTAGCGGATATCGGTTCTCACTGGTGCGACACCATACAGTTTGTTACAGGCCGCAAGATAGTGGCGGTGATGGCTGACCTCGCCATCGTCTGGCCCACCCGCAAAGCCAATCTGGCGGGTCAGGCCACCTTTAGCGCGCAGACACAGCAGGCTCAGTATCAGGATTGTCCGGTGAATACGGAAGATCTGGGCTTTGTGCTGCTGCGCTTCGATGATGGCAGTAAAGGCTGTCTGAGCGTGTCACAGGTGGCGGCGGGGCGCAAAAATCGCCTTTATCTGGAGGTGTGTGGCAGTCAGGCCTCGCTGGCGTGGGATCAGGAAGTGCCACAACAGTTGTGGGTCGGTCATCGTCATCAGGCCAATCAAACCCTGACGGACGATGCGTCGTTGATGAACCGCGATGTTGCCGCCCGTGCCCGTTTTCCTGGCGGGCACATCGAAGGCTGGCCCGATGCATTTCGCGCCATGATGCAGCAGTTTTATCAGGCGGTGGAGAAGGGTGAAATGCCGGCGCAAGATGAACGACACTTTGCTGACTTCAGCGACGGCGCGCAGGTGATGGCCATCGTTGAGGCGATCGTAAAAAGCCATCGCGATCAACGCTGGGTCGGCGTCAGCATTTGATACACAGGCGCGTTCCGGCGCGCTTGATCTTCCGCATAAGCCACCCCGCCTAACTTATTGTCACGCGTCGATTTATGGTAGCCTGCAATTCAGAAACTGACGCAGGAAGTTGAGTCATCATGTCCATTCAGAAAATCGCGAAGCTGGCCGGTGTTTCCGTGGCCACGGTGTCACGCGTGCTTAATAACAGTGACACCGTAAAGGATAAGAACCGGGATAAGGTGCTGGAAGCCATTAAAGCCAGCAACTACCAGCCAAATCTGTTAGCCCGTCAGCTGCGCACGGCGCGGAGCTCCATGGTGCTGGTGCTGGTTTCTGATATCTCCAACCCGTTTTGCGCTGAAATTGTGAAAGGTATCGAAGAGCAGGCCGAGCAGAATGGCTACCGCATTCTGTTGTGTAACTCCGGATCGGACATCAATCGCTCCCGCTCAAGCCTGCAACTGCTGGCAGGCAAAATGGTCGATGGGGTGATCACCATGGATGCTTTCACCACCCTGACTGAACTAACACAGCTGATCGGCAACATGCCCTGGGTGCAGTGTGCCGAATACGCCGATGCCGGCGATATCTCCTGTGTGGGTATTGATGATGTTCATGCTTCGCGCCAGCTGGTGGCGCATCTGGTGGCCAGCGGACGCAAACGCATTGCCCTGATCAATCATGATTTGAGCTATAAGTACGCCCAACTGCGTCAGCAGGGTTATCAGCAGGAACTGGAACAGCGCGGTCTGTCCTGGCAGGCGGTGAGTTACGCGAGTGAGCTGAGTTTTAACGCTGGCAAGCGCGCGATGGAAGCGTTACTCAGCGCAGATACACAGCCTGATGCGGTATTTGCCGTCTCCGACACACTGGCTGCCGGGGCGATGGCCGCTATCCAGGCCGCGGGACATCAGGTGCCGCAAGATATCGCCGTTGCAGGCTTTGACGGGTCGGAACTGGCTGAAATGATCTCTCCGCCTCTGACCACCATCGCGCAGCCATCACGCGATATCGGGCGGACCGCGTTCAGCCTACTGCTGCAGAAGATTGACGACCCGCAATCGCCAACTGAGCGCGTCATGATGGACTGGCGCCTGATCGTGCGCGCCAGTGCCTGATCGCTTAATGCGGCAGTTTTTCCAGCGCCGCACGCAGATTCTGATGTGAAGTGGTGATGATGCTCCAGGCATCCTTCGGCTTGTCGTGCTCAATGATAAACCACTTCACGCCGCTGGTTTTGGCGGCAGGCAGAATGGTTTTCCAGTCCAGCAAGCCTTCGCCCAGCGGCGCAAAATTCATCTCATCGTCGCGGATACCAATCGACGCATTATCCTTGGCGTGGATCGCATAGATCCGTCCCGGATACTCTTTCAAAAGGCGCGCCGGATCCTGACCGCCGCGTGAAACCCACGCCGCGTCCATCTCCAGTTTCAGATTTTCTGCCCGTGAGTGATTGAAGATGATCTCAAGCGCGGTCACGCCATCGTACTTTTTCATCTCGAAATTATGATTGTGGTAAGCGAGCTGCATGCCGTCTTTACGCAGTTTCGCGCCGAGTTTATCCAGGCGTTGTGCATAGTCTATCCATGCTTTGGTGCTGTCCGGGCGATCTTCCGGTTTGATCCACGGAACCACGATGGTGTGATTACCCACCGCTTTATTGAACGCCACGGTCTGCGTGTAGTCGCTCTCCAGTGCCGTTAATTGCACGTGGGATGAGGTTACGGTCAGGTGATTTTTATCCAGCAAGGGTTTCAGCTCTTTGGCTGCCAGACCCTGCGTGCCTACCAGCTCAACGTGCTCGAAGCCCGCTTTATGGGCCATGGCGAACTGTTCTGCCGGGGTGCCGACATTACGTAAGGTGTACATCTGCAGTCCAATTTCATCTTCAACACCTGCTGCTGACGCCTGCGAGGGCACAGCACTCAACATGGATAATATCCCAGCCAAAACCATCAATTTTTTCATCTTAATTCAGCTCCTTATCATAAGTAATCGATTACAAATTAACTTAAAGTAATCGATTACAAAATTATGCGTGCCGATTTTGTGATCTGTGTTCAGATTATGGGGTGATTGGCAATCTGGAGAGTTAAAGCGATTTTGGGCTGTAAAAGGTGAGGGTGCGCGCAAGGATAATGGCCTGAATCAGGCCACCCACCTAAATGCAGCCATCCAATTCTTTCACAAGGATGGTGAGCAAGTAGTCGAGATACCCTCATACCCGTCCTCTATGCTTCTCATCATTGCTGCTACTTGAGTAATATTGCTACCCAAAAACCTACGCCAGCCCATCCACAATGGTAATCATGGCCGTTGCCACGTTCTCACGCTGCTTTTTGGCTAACTGATACTCGTCAGAATGATAGCAGTCCAGCGCCGTTTGATAATCGGGGAATTCAATGATCACATGTTTCTTAAATTCATCGCCCTCAAGTGAGGTGGCATTTTCACCGCGAGCGATAAATTTCGCCTGATATTTTTTAAACGCAAGCGGTGCCAGCTCAATATAATTCTGGTACTGCTGTGCATCCTCAATATTGACGTGGGCGATCCAATAAGCAGACATTATTTTTCCTCGGCAGTCAGAATAGATTTAGCCAGCGTGGCCGCTTCTGAAAGATGCTGTTTGACGGCCTCTTTCGCGTGTTCGGCATTGTTCTCTTCAATCGCTTCATAAATTCGCGACATACGTTCAAAACCCGCCACCTGGCGCTCCGGACTGCGCAGGGTCAGTGCGCGCAGTCGACTGATACGGCTATTAAGACGCTGGACGATTTCCCACGCAATATGATGTTTTGCAATGGAAAAGAGTGCTTCATAAAAGGCCTGGGACGCTTCAACGCGTTCAATATCATCATGATCGTGCGAGGCTTTAGCAATGCGCAGGAGTTTCTTGTGCAGATTCTTTTTATCACTGCTGGTGGCTAATTTTGCGCAATCCTTCGCCGCTTCGGATTCCAGCAGGATACGAATATCGTAAATCTGCTCGGCCACTTCCCAGGTTAATATCGCCACAATCGGGCCTTTTTTCGGCAGGTTTTCAATTAAACCTTCCGCTTCCAGATAGCGAATCACTTCGCGCACCACGGTACGGCTTACACCTAATTCATCACACAGTGAGCGCTCAACCAAACGGTCGCCAGCTTTAAAGTATCCCGAGATAATGGCCTGACGAACTTTGGCCAGTGCCAGTTCACGTAACGTCACCGGCGTATTTTCAATTTTTAGGGAATGACTCGCATCCATAATCGTCTCTTCGTTGAAATTTAAAAATTCAGCCTGAAGTCAATGTCATGTCCTGCAAGCGTTTTAACTATTAGCACTGTTTCCGTTCTGAAAGCAACGCCGCCTTTACTCTCTTTGCTACCACCGCCTATCGACTTCTCACCGGCCCGCCCGTTGAAATCAGCGTTAGCTCACAGTTTCATCATGCGGTCTGAGCACGAAATAAAAATATCCTTGAGGAATAATCAAAATCTCGTGAATTCATGCCGTTATGAAACGACTGCCCGGATAATTCGTGTGATTTTTATGACCTCAATCACACTCATCTCGCTGCTCAAACCGCCGGTGACACATTGCCTTTTCGATCCTCATCCCCCCATTCATGGCGGGGTTTTGCATCGCTTAAGCATAGCAAAACCGCCGGAAAATTTAATACCGTATGATGGTATACCAACTTTTGACATGCCAGAAATCTCAGTGTTATATCACTTCCCGACACACCAGATTAACAAACCGTTAACTTGAATGAGGTTCTGACCATGCATCCAGATATACGCAAGACGTTCGTTACCACCGAGACCATTTACTCCGACGGCGGCAAAGCGGCGACGACACCGCTGGTGATGATTGCGGCGGCTGCCGTGGTGAAAAATCCGTGGGCAGGTGAGGGTTTCGTGGAAGATCTCGCCCCTAAGATTCGTGAAATGGCACCCGTATTGGGCGAGTTACTGACCGGGTTAATCGTGAAAGAAGCGGGCGGCGGTGACAAGGTTGTGGCTTATGGCAAAAGCGCCGTCGTCGGTCTGAACGGCGAACTGGAGCACGCGTCAGCGCTGATTCACACCCTGCATTTCGGCAACCATTACCGCTCAGCGGTAAAGGGTAAAACCTATCTGGCCTTTAACAACACCCGCGGTCCAGCCAATACGCCCATTCTGGTGCCGATGATGGGCACCGATGATGAAGGGACTCGCGAGCACTACCTCACCATGCAGTTCAACATCAATGATGCGCCATTCAGCGATGAGATTGTGATCGCGTTGGGCGCGGCACTGGGCGGCCGTCCGCATCATCGCATCGGCAACCGTTATCTTGACCTGAAAGAGTTAGGCCATGACCAGAAAAACCCAGCAGCTATCTGAGTTAGGTCTCCAGGTGAGTTATCTGGAGGCTGGACAAGGCACGCCGCTGGTGTTGATCCACGGCGTCGGCATGAACGCTGACGCCTGGTTCCCGCAAATGGACGTGCTGAGTCGCTATTTCCGCGTGATCGCGGTGGATATGCCGGGCCATGGCGAAAGCAGCGGTTTTCGCCATCCCGCCACCCTGAAAGATTACGTGCAGTGGCTGGCCCTGTTCCTGAAGACACAACCGGAATCCAGCTTTGCCGTGGCCGGACACTCAATGGGGGCGCTGATTACTGCAGGGATTGCCATCGATTATCCCCAGTTGGTGAATCACGCGATTGTGATGAGCGGCGTGTTCAAACGTAACGACACGGCACGCAACGCCGTGCTGCAGCGGGCACAAGAGCTGGCCAGCGGCAATGTGCGGCTCGATGCCCCGCTGGATCGCTGGTTCAGTGACGATCACCACGAACAGCCCCTGCGTAAAAAAGTGGGCGCGTGGTTGCAGCAGGTGAATCTCGACGGCTATGCCCGCGCCTATCAGGCGTTTGCGGCCGGAGATCGCTTTTATTCAGAACGCTGGAACGAAATGCAATGTCCGGTGTTGGTGATGACCGGTGAACTGGATGCCAATTCGAATCCAGACATGACGCGCCAGATGGCCCAGGCCGCGCGCCAGGGGCAGGCGGTGGTGGTCGCTAACGCTAAACACATGTTGAACCTGACGGATGCCGATCGCGTGAACGAAGAGATTTTATCGTTCCTCAATCCGGTTGCTGCCGCCGTCACGCAAAAAGAGCCTGTAAAGGAGTAACTTATGGACGCAGATAAACGCAGACAGTTACGCGACGCCTTTGGCGCCTTCATGACCGGTGTCACTGTGGTCACCACCAACGATGCGCAGGGGCAGCCGATTGGTTTTACCGCCAATTCGTTTTCTTCGGTATCGCTCGATCCCGCGCTGCTGCTGGTGAGCATCGATAAGCGCTCCGCCAATTTCGACAACTTCACTCAGTGCCCGCACTTCGCTATTAACATCCTGGCGGAGCAGCAGAAAGAGACGTCGAACATCTTCGCGCAGAAGATTGCCGATCGCTTCTCATTAGTGAAGTGGCGCAAAGGGGAGTTCAGCACGCCGCTGCTGGATGACAGCTCCGCCTGGTTTGAATGCGCGATGCATCAGGTGGTGGATGCCGGTGACCACGCGATCCTGATCGGCAAAGTTGAGCAGTTCGATTCCTGCGGCACCCCGGGGCTGGGCTACTATCGCGGCGCCTACTTCACGCCTTATCAGAATGCGGAGTCTCTGATTGCCGGTCCTAACGTGGTGGTCAGTGCGTTGATTGAATCGGCGGGCCAGGCGCTGGTGGTGAAAAAAGAGAAGGGTTACGGCCTGCCGTCGCAAACGGTGAATAACCGCAGCGTCAGTGACACCCTGAAGCAGGTGTTCGATGGACTTAACATCGAAGCCAGCCCGGGTTTTGTCTACTCCATCTGGGAAGACCGCCAGATGAAACAGCAGCATATCGTGTTCCTCTGCGCGCAACCAACCGGCAGCACCTTGCCAGCGGTGCAGCAGGGCGAATGGGTGGATGTCCACACGCTGGCACAACTGCCGGTGCCGGACAGCGCGTTGAAATCGTTGGTCGATCGGTTTATCCGCGAAAATGCCGTCGGTAATTACGGCCTTTATTACGGCGATGAAGTTGAGGGCTCAGTGCGCCACTTCTTTACTCCGTCTCATCAGGAGGTGGTATGAAACTTTCCCTGTTCCTGCATATGGAGCGCGTGTCAGCGGATGACGCGCAGGACCAGCTGTACGATGAAATGATGGAACTGTGTGAAATCGCGGATAAAGGCGGTTTGCACGCTATCTGGACCGGCGAACACCATGGTATGAACTTCACCATTGCGCCGAACCCATTTATCAATCTGGTGGATATCGCCAGCCGCACGCAAAACGTGCGTCTGGGCACTGGCACCATCATTGCGCCATTCACCCATCCGATCCGCCTGGCGGGCGAAGCGGCAATGACGGACTTGATCACCAAAGGGCGTCTGGACCTCGGGATTGCACGCGGTGCGTACTCCTATGAATACGAGCGTCTGATGCCGGGAATGGATGCCTGGGAAGCGGGCCAGCGTATGCGAGAGCTGGTTCCGGCAGTGAAAGCGTTGTGGAAAGGGGATTACGAACACAAGGGTGAGTTCTGGAATTTCCCGTCTACGACTTCATCGCCACAGCCTAAACAGCAGCCGCATCCGCCGATCTGGGTCGCCGCCCGCGATCCGAACAGTCATGAGTTTGCGGTGAAGAACGGTTGCAACGTGCAGTGTACGCCGTTGCATCAGGGGGAAGAGGAGATCACGCGCCTGATCACCACCTTTAAAGATGCCTGCCGTGAATACGCACCCGATCAGCCGCTGAAAATCATGCTGCTGCAGCATGGATTCATCGCGGAGGATGAGGCAGATGCGCAGCAAGCCGCTGTTGAGCTCAATCGTTTTTATAACTACTTCGGCGCCTGGTTTAAGAACGAGCGCCCGGTGGAGCAAGGCCTGATTAAGCCGCTGACGGAAGAAGAGATCGCGGCGAACACCTATTACAGCGTGGAAGGCATGCGGAAAAACCTGGCGATCGGTAATCCTGACCAGGTGATCGCGCGCCTGAAAAACTATGAGGCGATGGGCTACGATGAGTACGCCTTGTGGCTGGACAGCGGTATGACCTTCGGGCGCAAAAAAGCTTCGCTGGAACGCTTTATTCAAAACGTTGCACCTGCATTTCACTAAGCGGAGACGTCATGGAATCCTTCAAACTCTACATCGATGGCAAATTTGACGCGGGTGCCGCGACGTTCACCTCGCTGAACCCGGCCACCGCAGAGCCGTGGGCCAGCATTGCCGAAGCGCGCGGCGAGCAAACCGATCGCGCAGTTCAGGCTGCGGCACGTGCTTTTGAATCTGAGGCGTGGCGTGGATTAACCGCCGGTGCGCGCGGCAAATTGCTGTTGAAGCTGGCGGATTTGATTGAACGCGACGCGCCAAAACTGGCACGTCTGGAAACGCTCGATACCGGCAAAATTATCCGTGAAACCCAGGCGCAGATAGCCTACGTGGCGGAATACTATCGCTTCTATGCCGGACTGGCCGACAAGATGGACGGCGCCACGCTCAGCATCGACAAAGCCGATATGGAAACCTGGATCAAACGCGAACCGGTGGGGGTGGTTGCGGCCATTATTCCCTGGAACAGTCAGCTGTTTCTCTCCGCGGTGAAAATCGGGCCTGCCATCGCGGCCGGCTGTACGGTGGTGGTGAAAGCGGCAGAAGTTGCCCCGACGCCACTGCTGGCTTTTGCAGAGTTGGTGCATGAGGCTGGTTTTCCGGCTGGCGTGATCAACGTGATCACCGGATTTGCTGAAGGATGTGGCACGGTGCTGACACAGCATCCGCTGGTTGATCACATTGCCTTTACTGGTGGCGCAGATACGGCACGTCACATCATTCGCAACAGCGCGGAAAACCTGGCGAGTACCTCCCTGGAATTAGGCGGGAAATCCCCGTTTATCGTGTTTGCCGATGCCGATTTAGACAGTGCAGCCAATGCGCAGGTGGCGGCCATCTTCTCTGCCTCAGGACAGAGCTGTGTGGCGGGATCGCGTCTGTTGCTGGATGAGCAGATAAAAGATGCCTTTATTGAAAAGCTCACCAGCAAAGTGCGCGGGATTGTGATTGGCTGCCCGCAACAGCAGGAGACGCAGTTTGGTCCACTTTGTACCGAGCGGCAGAAAAGCAATATCGAGCAGGTAGTGAGTCGCAGCATCGAGCAGGGCGCGCGTCTGGTGATCGGCAATCAGCCGGTTGATCGCCCTGGTTTCTATTATCCGCCCACCATTCTCGATTGCAGCGCCGTACCGAATGCAGAAAGCGTGGTGCAGGAGTTGTTTGGTCCGGTGTTGTCGGTGCTGACGTTTAAAGATGAAGCCGACGCGATTCGTTTAGCCAACGGCACAGAGTATGGTCTGGCGGCAGGCGTATTCACCCAGAACCTGACTCGCGCCCATCGCGTCACGCGTAAGTTGCGCAGCGGCGTGGTCTGGCTAAATACTTATCGCGTGGTTTCACCGCTGGCGCCATTTGGCGGCTACGGTAAGTCTGGCTTTGGTCGAGAAGGCGGCATTGACGCGGCGTTGGAATACACCACCACGAAAACAATCTGGCTGCGCACCAGCGATGAGCCGATTAGCGATCCCTTTATTATGCGCTGAGGGGTTAAGGTGCGCTGACATGCGCACCTTGCGGGAATCTGGTTTGCATATATCAATGCGCGCTCTGCCAGAAATAAAGTTGGAATTTTCAGCGTCGTTATTTATGACGACCGTCACAGGTACAGTTGTTAAGCATTAAATAGCACCGGGAGTCTTACCGCCAATTCTTTAATAAGAAGACGAAAAACCATTCGTCGGGATGGCTGTGGCTTTTTTTCGCGAGGAAGGTTTTACCCACATTAAAAAACAATCCCATTTTGAGAATTGGAGGGTATGGTGAATACACAACCACGTCAGAGTCAAATTATAGAAAATAAGTCAGTGGATTATGTCCCGGAATCGGAACGCCACGGTAAATCGCACAGTTTATTTACCTTGTGGTTCTGTACCAACATTGCACCGTTGGCGGTAGTCAGCGGTGCGATTGCCACCGAAACGTTTCATCTGAATGTTATTTCCGCATTAACCGCGATTATTGCCGGTCATCTGTTTGGCGGGATCTTCCTTGCGTTAACTTCTGCGCAAGGGCCCAAAGTCGGCATTCCCCAAATGGTGCAGAGCCGCGCGCAATTTGGTCGCTACGGTTCGCTGCTGGTGATTAGCTTTACGACGGTGATTTATCTCGGGTTCTTTATCTCGAATATTTCGCTATCCGGTAAAGTCATCAACAACGTCTTTCCGTCGATGCCGGTAAGCAGTGCCACGGTCATTGGCGCTATTCTTGCCACCGCCATTGGTATCGTCGGTTATCATTTTATCCATCGCATCAATAAAGTTGGTGCATGGATCATGGGTGCGGCGCTGATTTTGGGCCTGGCGCTGATGGTGTCACAACCCTTACCCGCAGACTTTTGGTCTCGCGGCAGCATGAGTGCAGCAGGGTGGTTTGGCACTTTCTGCATAGGTGCGGTATGGCAAATCAGTTTCTCTCCCTATACCTCTGACTACTCGCGCTATCTGCCCGCCAATGTCGGTATTGCACGCCCGTTTATAGCCACTTACTTAGGCGCCTGCGGCGGTACCATTCTGGCCTTTATCTTCGGTATGATGGCCGTCAATATCGCACCGACAAGCGATGCGATGATGTCAGTGCGCCACGCCACTGGCTGGCTCGGCCCTATTCTGATGGTGCTGTTCCTGGTCAATATTATCTGCCACAACTCAATGAATCTGTATGGCGCGGTATTATCACTGATCACCGCTGTGCAGACGTTCCGTCCACACTGGACGCCGGGTGCCGCAGTGCGTTTAGTGGTCTCATCACTGGTATTAGTGGGAAGCGTGTTAGTCGCGCTGGCAGCATCACAGAACTTTGTTTCCTTCTTTATCAATTTGATTCTGGCGTTGATTGCGGTATTGATTCCATGGATTGTGATTAATCTACTGGATTTTTATTATGTCAATAAGCAGAAGTATGACGTTGAAGCGATATTTCGTGCAGACGGCGGACGTTATGGATTGCTCAATACCCAGGCATTGCTGGTCTATTTCGCTGGAATCTTAGTGCAAGTGCCCTTTGTTGAAAATGCATTCTTTTCCGGTCCCTATGCGAATTTAATTCCGGGCGTCGATATTTCATGGATTATTAGTTTCGTGGTGACGAGTATCGCGTATCCTTTACTGCATCGTAAAAGCGAGTCAGGTCTGGTCAGCACCCGGAAAAGTAAGGCTTGATTTAAGCGCGATGGCTCCTGATATTAATGGTTTTATTCAGGCCCTCTTTAATGAGGGCTCTGTTTAGGTTTTTTTCTGTTGAAACGATGTTGATTATTCGCCATCAAAATGCTCAATCCGTTTGCGAATCCTGTAGCGTTAATAACCCTACACACCTGGAAGTAGCGCCCACCAGCAGGTGAGGGGATCGCAATTCATTAGTTACAACAAACAATAAGTCATATTTTAAAACTGCACTGAGCTGAACCTCAGCTCACACGCCCCTCTCAACCCGGACCCGCGCCGAACCTGCACCCGGGTTGCCCCCACTGAATAGCGGCCGCTGCCCGGCCCGAAGGGCCGGTAAGTCTTTTAAGGCTTTGGGTTGAATGCTGTAACTACTTGGTTCTTCGTTGCTGTGAGTGGTGCCGCGGGTTTTATCTTTCGTCTCCGACCGTCTGACTTCAGTGCGCCTGAAGAGCCGCTGCTTAAACGGTGGTCGGACAGGTTGAGATTCTGCCTGTTGAGAATTTGCATCAGAGAAAGTATGGATGACGCTTTCAGCACAAACCGGCAGCAATATGAATATAAACCAGTCCTTCAGCTTGCTGCTCATTGCGTGCCGATTGAGATACCTCTCTTTAAGCAACATGGATTATTACCGCATTCTTAAGATTCTGTTAAGAACATCATGTTTTACTCGTAATCGCATTGGGCAAAAACATATTGGGGTATAGACATGCTTCCGGATTGCGATTAACCCAGCACAGGAAAGAGCTGATATTTATTCGCAAAAACAAGCATAAGACAGCACTTTTATTCAAACGGCGTGAGAGGGACGAGGCATGTTAGTGAAACTGAAACGGATTCGCAGTCACAATGAGGATAGAAAGCTGGCACTGTGTCTGGCCACCTCGGCCGGGCTGCTCAACGCGGTTGCGCTGGGCGCATTTGGTCTGTTTCCTTCACATATGTCTGGAAATGTTTCCCAACTGCCTGGCGACCTCAGCGGACACGACCTGTGGCACCTGCGTATTTTTGCTGCCATGATCGCCGTCTTTATATCTGGCTCCGTAATTGCGCGAATCGGTATCGCCGCAGGCATACGCAACGGTATCCGGACAATTTTCAGCTGCCTGTTGCTGGCTGAAGGAGGCATGCTGGTCCTTACATCTCTCTTTGAGGTATATCACTACTCGCCTGCAAACAACGCCGAAATTATCCTGCTACTGGCATTTCTGATGGGGATGCATAATTCAACCTCGACGCAGTTGTCAGATGGGCGGGTGCGTGCCACGCACATTACCGGCACCCTGACGGATGCCGGGATAGCAGCGGGTTCGCTTCTGAGTGGATGGTTGCGCCGGGAGCAACATCGAACCCTCAGCACCAGTAAACTCCAGCTCAGTACCCACCTAATCACCGCTTGTTCATTTCTGTGCGGGGGTATGGCAGGCGTGCTGCTGTACCGGACAATGGGATTCAGTGCACTGGCAGTCCCCGGGATAGTGCTGATATCCATCGCCTTGCTGTCAATAGCCTTTACCCTGTACCGTACCAGGAGGTCACGTTTCATCATGCCATAAGAGGTATAGCCTTGCATGGCAGGTTGATTTATGGCGGGATCTGTTTTTTGTGATTACGCTTCCTGCTTTAGCTATTTAAACTCCGGATAGTTTATGGCACGTGGCAAAGTTAAGAACGCGCTGAGCGTTTCTAAATTACATATTCAAACACTGGAAAGTTTTCTGCAGGAATCAGTAGTGATACTGCGCGCCCTGGAAGAACAGAAAACGGCAGCAGGGGAGGTGTTTATTCACGAAAAGCGTCTGATTGAGGCGAGGCGTGAGTACAGCCATCTGCAGGATGAACTCAGCGTTGCCCATGCTAAGCATGCCAGACTGAGACGAAATAAACTCGCTCTGCAGTCAGCCTGATCCCACTTCCTGTCAGAAATGCTTAAAAAGTTGTAGCCCTGAGGTGAGTTTTCCCTGTGTAATCAGTGCAGACGAATCGGCAGGGTGGACAACGGATGACTGAAAAAGGAAAAAGCTGGGTAAAGGCAGAGGACGTGGCGCGGCTGGCGGGGGTTTCCCGTTCTGCGGTATCCAGAACCTTTACGCCCGGCGCATCCGTTGCGGAAAAAACCCGCGCAAAGGTGATGCGTGCCGCCGAGCAGCTGGGCTATCAGGTCAATATTATTGCCCGCACCATGAACACCGGCAGCAGCAACTTTATCGGCATCGTCACCGCAGGATTCGATAACCCTTTCCGCAGCAAACTACTCGCTCCTCTGGTGCACCAACTTGCCCTGCACGGCTTCATGCCGCTGTTGATGAATGCCGACGATCCCGAACAGCTGGCGCCTTCACTGCGGCAGCTGCTCAGCTATCACGTTGCGGGCGTCATCATCACCTCCGGCGCGCCGCCGCTGTCGCTGGCCGAAGAGTATCTGGCGCGCAAAATACCGGTCACGCTGATTAACCGCCACGCAGACCTGCCGGGCTGCGATCGCGTGACCAGTGACAACGCGCAGGGCATGCAGCTGATGGCTGACTACTGCCGCCAGCAGGGCTGGCAGAATATCGGTTTTATCGGCGAACACAGCACCAATTTCAGCACGGAACAACGCCACGAGGCGCTGCTGGCCTGTGCGCCAGACCTCACCGTTAACACCCGTTTCATTGCCGGCGGCGGCTATGCCGCGGGCAGGGCGGCGGCACAGGCACTCAGCGAATGTCAGGTGCTGCTGTGCGCCACGGACATGCTGGCACTGGGCGCGATGGACGGCCTGCGTGCGCTGAACAGCAGCGGACCTCTTCCTGCGGTCATCGGTTTTGATGACATTCCGCAGGCCAGCTGGGATCCGTACCATCTCACCACCGTGCAGCAGGATACCGACGGCCTGGCGCAGCAGGCGGTCGACCTGCTGGTCACCCGTATTGAACAGTTTGACCTCCCGTCCCGCCAGCGCGCCGTACCGGTGAAATTAATCGTTCGCCAAAGCGCATAATGGAAAATTAATTTTATGCGGGTTTGCTCACAGATTAATCCTCCCAATCCAGCCAGACTCCTTTCTGCCCTGCGGGGCTAATTTTTTGCCACAAAATGCACACGTGTGCATTATCGAGAAGTTATGGCTACCCATGAAGTTGATTCGCTTCTGGCGCGTTACCGTTTCGCCTGCAGTCTTGCGGAGTCCGGGGGAAAACTGGCCTATGAGTTTTATCAGCAGCGCGACAATCTGCTCACTGAACACAAGGGGGATGACCTGCAGGACGTGGTCAGCCGCGCCGACTGCGAGGTGGAGTCTTACGTCAAATCACGCATCGCAGAAGCTTTTCCGGAAGATGGATTTCTCGGTGAAGAGAGCGGCACCGCGGATGTGCAGCAGCGCGTGCTGTGGGTCGTTGACCCGATAGACGGCACCAGCTGTTTCCTTAACGGGCTGCACACCTGGTGCCTGTCACTGGCCATCGTGGTGGACGGTGAACCGGTGATTGGCGTGGTGTACGACCCGAATCACCACGAACTCTTTCATGCTTTGCAGGGACAGGGCGCATGGCTCAATGACCGGCGGATCGCACCGCATGCGGCGGCCAGCGTGGCAGGCGGCGTCATGGGTGTCGGCACCTCGCATCGCGTGTCCTCAGCGGATTTTCTGCCGTTTCTGGATGCGCTGCTGCAGCACGGCGGCATGTTCGTCCGCAACGGTTCGGGTGCCCTGATGAGCGCCTGGGCCGCCGCCGGGCGACTGATAGGTTATTACGAACCGCATATGAATCCGTGGGACGGCCTGCCCGGCATCGTGCTGATGCGCGAGGCCGGCGGCTCCACGAATGACTACCTGGCTGACGAGGGCATCGCGCGCGGCAACCCGGTACTTCTGGCAAGTGAAACGCTTTACCCACAATTAAAACAATGGGTTAAACAACCCTTACGCTAACCTGCACGGGCAGGGCTTCTGATTCTGTACTCTACATATAATGGAACCGGCCGTCAGGGATGATACACAGCAATCAGCAACGCCTCCGCCTTTCGGAGACAATATGATGTCAGGATTACTCAGCTATTTCCGCGCCAGCCCGGAGAAACACGCCGGCGCCTTTAATGAACAGCGCTTTCGCTTCGTACGGTGGCAGACGTTTCTGGCGATGACGCTGGCGTACGTCACGTTTTACGTGTGCCGGCTGTCGTTTACCGTAGCCAAAAGCGCTCTGGTGGACCTGGGTATTTCACCTTCCGAGCTGGGCATGATCGGCTCGGCACTGTTTTTCAGCTATGCCATCGGCAAGCTGGTGAACGGATTTATCGCCGACCACGCTAACGTGGTGCGCTTTATGAGCCTTGGCCTGCTGCTCAGCGCGGGTATGAACCTGATGATGGGCATGACGACCAACGCCATGCTGCTGGCCATCTTCTGGGGCATCAACGGCTGGGCACAGTCGATGGGCGTCGGACCCTGCGCGGTGTCGCTGGCGCGCTGGTACGGCACGAAAGAGCGCGGCACCTTCTATTCGATCTGGTCGACGGCGCACAACATCGGTGAAGCCATGACCTATATGGTGATCGCTGCGGTGATTGCCGGATACGGCTGGCACATGGGCTATCTCTCCACTGCCGCGCTGGGCGCAGCAGGCGTGGTGATCATGCTGCTGTTTATGCGTGACTCGCCGCAGAGCAGCGGCTTCCCGTCCATTCATGAAATCAGCAACGAGCCCCTGGAAGAACATGAGGCGAAAAGCTCCATCCTGAAAAACCAGCTTTTCGCGCTGCGCAACCCGGCACTGTGGACGCTGGCACTGGCCTCCGCCTTTATGTACATCGATCGCTACGGCGTGAACTCCTGGGGCATTTTCTTCCTGCAGCAGGGTAAGGGCTACACCACCGTGGAGGCCTCGGCCATCATCGGCGTGAATGCCATCGCGGGCATTGTCGGCACCATCCTGGCGGGCGTGCTATCGGACCGGTTCTTTGCGAAAAATCGCAGCATTATGGCCGGCTTCATCAGCCTGATTAACACCGGTAGCTTTGCGCTGATGCTGTGGTCACCGCACAGCTACTACACCGACATCATCTCCATGGTCATTTTTGGTGCCACCATCGGTGCGCTGACCTGCTTCCTGGGCGGCCTGCTTGCCGTGGACATTTCATCCCGTAAAGCGGCGGGCGCTGCGCTGGGGACCATCGGCATCGTCAGCTACGCCGGCGCCGGGTTTGGTGAATTCCTCACCGGCATCATTATCGACAGAACGTCGGTGATTGAGAACGGCAAAAAAATCTACGATTTTCACACGTTGTCCCTGTTCTGGGTGGCAGCCGGTCTCGTTTCCGCGCTGTTGTGCTTTGTCACCGCCGTAATGGTGGCGAGACGCAACGCCAGCGAACACCGCACCCTTTCTACCTCTTAATCAGATCAGTAAGGAAGACATTATGATGCCACGCAGACATCAGGCCGCCGCACGCCTGTTCATTGCCGGTGCACTGTGGCTTTGCGCCTCTCAGGCGCAGGCGGAAGCACAGTATCAGCTGGAGAAAGTCGTCGAGCTCAGTCGTCACGGCATTCGCCCGCCCACGCCGGGCAACCGTAAGGATATTGTAGCGGCCACGCATCGTGCCTGGACAACCTGGACCACGCATGACGGTGAACTCACCGGTCACGGCTATGCCGCCGTGGCTAACAAGGGCCGCTGGGAAGGCGAGCATTACCGCGAGCTGGGCCTGCTGACCGCGGGCTGCCCGCAACCGCAGGATGTATACGTGCGGGCCAGCCCGCTGCAGCGCACCCGCGCCACGGCACAGGCGCTGGTTGACGGGGCCTTTCCCGGCTGCGGCGTCGAGGTCCATCGGGTTGAGGGAGAGGACGATCCGCTGTTTCAGACGGAAGCGTTTCCTGCCACTAATACTGACCCGGCAAAACAGCTGGCGGCAGTCAGAGCGAAGGCAGGGGATTTAGCCGCACGTCAGCAGGCATTGCAGCCGGCGGTGCAGGCACTCAAACATGCGGTGTGCAGCCCGGATGCGGACTGCTCGTACTTCGACAAGCCCTGGCAGATTAAACAAAGCAAAAGTGGTAAAGCCTCCATTGATGGCCTGAGCGTGCTGGCCAACATGGTTGAAACCCTGCGTCTTGGATGGAATGAAAACCTGCCGCTGAGCCAGCTAGCATGGGGCAACGTCACCTCATCCGCGCAGATCACGGCGGTGCTGCCGCTGCTCACCGCGAATTACGATCTGGGCAACGATGTGATGTACACCGCGCAGAAGCGCGGGTCGATCCTGCTCAACACCATGCTGCAGGGCGTTGAACAGGGTATTTCCGGGACGACGGACAAGCTGCCGGACACCCGCTGGCTGCTGCTGGTTGCGCACGATACCAATATCGCCATGGTGCGCACCCTGATGAACTTCACGTGGACACTGTCAGGCTACACGCGCGGCAACATTCCGCCGGGAAGTAGCCTGGTGTTTGAGCGCTGGCGCGAGACGAAAAGCGGCAAACGCTTCCTGCACGTCTATTTCCAGGGGCAGAGCCTGGATGACCTGCGACGCCTGCAGACGGTTGATGACCAACATCCGTTGCTGCGGGAGGAGTGGCGCCAGTCAGATTGCCGGATCACCGAAGTAGGCACGTTGTGTCCGATGAAGACGTCCCTGAAAGCGCTCGGCAGGAATCTGGATCGCGCGTCCATCACGCCGGTGACCTATCAGTAAGTCACTGACCTGTAGGGCACACAGATATCTGTGTGCCCGTACCATCCGGTACGAATGTCAGGTCTGACATTTTCAGGAAAAGCACGCAAACGTCACCAGGTGCCTGCATTTCAGCTATCTTGTTTATGTTGAAGGTCTTTTTGGAAAAGAACGGCATGATCATGAAGTTAACGGAAGCGGAGCTGGCGACACTGTTAGGCTGTCGTTTCGCATCAGCTGAAAACAATGCCGCAGCCAGCGTCACGACGGTCCTTGAAGTCAGGATCCAGAGTGGCAGGCAGCTGATTGTCCACGAGCTGTACGGCAGGCAACACAAGACACCTCTCACTGTATTTTTGCTCCGATTTCACTATGCGCTGAGCTGAAGGTAGCTGCCTTTGCGCCCGAACAAAGCTGCCGTCTGAGGCGTGATGGTCTGCGTCATTTCCATCCGGAAAATGCCGGCGGGAATACTGAAAAAAAACCGTCTTCAGACGGGTTAAATAAATCAGTACAGAAATTGTCGTTTGCAACAGCGTAGCTGTGTGTGCACCACGATATTACTCTGCTCAGGGTGGAATTTATATTTACCTTTTGTTACTGGTCATAGGAGTTTTCTATAACCCGCGCTTCCGTTTACGCCATCAGCCTCTCGCCACCTAAAGGGCCGACAGGCTCCCTGATAACCAGGGATGAAATTAAAGCCCGCGCAGGTTAGGATCGGCAATTAAATCGGCATTTCAACGAAAATTAATCAAAGTATGGATACCTCAAACCTCTACGCCGATCACCTTGCCTGGTGCGGACTTATTGCACTGAACATGGCACGTCAGGCCGGAGCCGTCATTTCCGCTGCGCAGGAAAATCTCTTTTTATGCAGATGGCTGGCGACGGCCAAGAAGAAGCGTCTGTTCCGGCGTGAACTGGCTAATGACATACGCTGGCTGCTCAGGGAGGGTCGGGAGAAAGGGCTTCGCGCGGATCTTCCAGGCAAGCTGGAATATCTCTGGCGGGCAAGCAGCGGCGATTTGCTGGCGCAGAATGATTTATTCCGCCTCCAGCACGTGATGCACGCCGTTACGCTGACGGGTATTCATTACGGCGTTCTCACGGATTCTGAATGGGAAGGGCGCAAAGCTGTAAAACTGAGTCCTAAAGTGCCGGGGGTGTTTATGAGAAAAAACGATCTGGAAAACGGATTTGGTGACGATGGTTGTCAGATTAACCCTCTCGCTGTGCGTATCACCGCCGATCTTCCTGCCGTGGATGCGCTGCTGAAGCGTGCAGGATGGCAACGTCAGGCAAGAACACCAGATCCTCTGCTGCATCATTTAATGACATGTCCTCAGGAAGGATAATGGGGAAGCGCCGGTTACGCTAAGCCGCTTTTTACGCTCCACATATAGCCTGACTGAAACTCAGCAGCTTGACGTTTCAGTCAGAACTTCATCAGGCAGTGACCTTCGTGCCCTGGTCATTCAGAACAAAGTTTTGCTACCTTGATCCGTGACCGGTCTCTGCATCATCGCTGACGCGTATGAAATTCTGCATTCAGCCAGTAGGCGAATGTCGTTATCCTGCCAGCGAATGCCATTATGTCGCCACGCGGGCGATAACTCATGGCCAGCCAGTAGTCCATCTCCTCCGCCAGTGCCGGGTACCGTTCATTAAACCACTCGCATTGTTCCTCAAGCGTGGTCGGCCAGTCCCGATCCTTATCAGCCCTCAGAATACCCGTTGACCGGATGGCCTTACGGGCCGCAGCTCTTTGCAGCCTCTGCCGTTGTGCGGGTTCTGAAGACGGCTTCATCTGTGAAGCGTAATCATTCAGCACGTTAAAAAAATCACCATTTACGGCAACGGCAATCTCCCTTGAAGGCCTGAAGGCTGCAAAACGTTCGCGTAGATCCTCGCCGTATACACAGACGCAATGGTGCTTGAGCCAGTATCCCCATCGATTGAGCTGCTGAGGATCCATCACAGTGGAGAGGGTGCCGGTGTCCAGGTCAATTTTACTGATTACCGGATGTGCCTCTTCGATCGAACTAATGACCTCAGTCATTTCAGGCGATTCAGCCCCGACGCGTTCATGACTGAAAATAACCGTGATATCCAGATCAGACACCGTCTCTACGGCGGTACCCATAGCCACGCTCCCGTAGACATAGATGCTGTGTATGTTGTCTGCCTGAGAAATGACGAAAGCTTTAACAACATCGCTAATCACATTGCTGAACTGAGGCTGCAAATTTTTTCCGTCAGGGACGGAGATAAAACCGGTTTCATCAACAGCCATTTTTCTCAGCATCATCAAGGAACATGATTACATTATGAAGGATAGGCCTGAACAGTACACCCGATCAGTTAAGCCCCTGCAGGTGAAGAGTGCCTGAAAGTACAACTTTCCCCGCGCTACAGGCACTTATTCTTCCAGAGGACCCAACCTGCAACATTAAGCTACACGCCACACCATAATGCGGTTGCATAAAACGCCATCATTTGCGAAAATTTCGAATAATAGATACAGGAGGTGTTCATGACACAGCTTCAGAATAAGCTTCCTTCACTGCAGGAAGCGGAACTTGCGCGCCTGTGCAGCCGGGAACTCTCCGCCGTGCTCGAAACACGCGCAGAGTCACAACAGGTTTCACTCACTGACAAACGTGGCCAGATACATAATGTCAGCATTCCGGTCAGCGCGCTGCGTATGCTGGTTGATGTACTCACCGAGCTGGGTGAAGGAAATGCCGTGCGCCTTGTTCCAGTCGGGGCAGAGATGACAACGCAGGAAGTGGCCGATCTGCTTAACATTTCGCGTCCAACGCTGATTCGTCTTCTGGACAATGGTGAACTGCCTTACCATCGTACGGGTAACCGTCGTAAAATCCGCTACGTGGACGCGCTTGCATACCGCAACAAACTGGTGAACCAGAGGCATGATGCGCTTGATGAGCTGGGCGCGCTCGATCAGGAACTTGGGCTGGGTTACGAATGAGTTCTGGTTATACCGTAGTATTTGACGCCTGCGTCCTCTACCCTGCACCTCTGCGCAGCTTCCTGATGTACCTTGCTGCCGGCGGGCAGTTTCGTGCGCGATGGAGTGAAGACATCCATGAAGAGTGGATCCGTAACGTGTTACTCAATCGCACCGAGCTTAACAGGGCACAGCTTGAACGTGTCCGTGCATTAATGGACCGCCACGTACCGGATGCCCTGGTAACCGGATATCAGTCTCTGATTGAATCCATCAGGGGATTGCCTGACGAAGACGACCGTCATGTCGTTGCCGCTGCGATTGTGGCCCAGGCAGAAGGTATAGTGACGTTTAATCTCAGGGATTTTCCTGATGAGGTGCTGTCGGTATGGAACCTGCGTGCTATTCATCCTGACAGCTTTATCACTGATCTTACCGACCTGGACATCACCGCGGTGATCGACGCGGCCCGGCGCCAGCGCGCCAGTCTTTTGTCTCCGCCTTTCACGCCCGATGAGTATCTTGACTGCCTGCTGCGGCAGCAGCTTCCGGAAACCGTCTCCCGGTTAAGGCCTCTGGCAGCATTGATCTGAATACACACACGTTAATGACATTCGGAGCGGGCCTGGCAGATGATTTATAAGGTGCCACCTTTAATCAGGCCAGTCGTCCGCCTCCATCAGTCCGACCATAGCACCTTTATGTGCTTCAACCATACGTATGTACCGCATGACAGTCTGGGTCTGAGTCCAGGTGCCCTCCTGCATAATTTGAGCGATTGAGATTCCTTCTCTGGCCATATCCTGTGCGGCCCCGACGCGCGCGCTGTGACCACTCCAGCTGGAATAGCGTCCCTTGTTAGTTTTAAGGGGAGTTTTCGCACCCGCCTGATGTCTTGCACGACGCCAGATGTCTTCCAGGCACGGGGCACTCATAGGCACTTCAGTGACTGACGTGATTTTGTTTGACCGGTGTACAGGGCAGAACAGTACCGCATCGGGTTCGCCCACCAGGCCAGCCGCGTTAATCCATTCCATCAGTCGTTCAGAAGAGCGGGTGCTAAGCGCCTTGACGATCCCACCAGACTGCAAGATGGTTTTTGTCCAGCCCACGTCGAGGATAATACGGCCATCGGCTGCCCGTGAAATGTCCCGCACCCGCAGACGAGATAACTCACTCATACGCAGCAACGTACCGTATGCCACGTGCATGAAGGCAAGATCCCGCAGATGCTGAAGCCGGGGTGAATGCTTCCAGGCCGCATCGAGGCGATTCAGGTCCGGCCGGCAGAAGGGCACCGCCTGCCCGGTACGCTCGCCTGAAACGATGGCCGTACGGTTAATCTTCTTTTTTGCACGGATAACGTCCGGTGAAACTGTCGGAGGCACCAGCCCGGCGTTACGGTGTAACATTGACAGGAGAGCTGCGTGCACCGCAATGGTCGAGGTTGATCGGCCAATCGCCTGAAGATGGAACAGGTAATCCTGCATATCCTCCGGCAACATCGGCAGAAATGAACGCCGGTTTTCCTGCGACCAGCGCCAGCTGATCCGCATTACGCTCAGCAACTGGCGCCACGTATTCGGAGAGAAAGCCTCGCGGTGCCGGACAAAGGCGGCCAGCTTTGCGGTGAGATCGTCATCGGCGCTGCCGCTGAGGGCCACGCCGGTAAAACCGGAGATGTCGTTCATATTTGCTCAATATTTGCCCGTTTAGCTGGAAGCATCGCTACGTGAATTCTGCAGAAAGAGCAGGGCAGATGCCCGCCAGATTTCACGTAGCGCTGCCGGAGATTTAACCGCTTTCGCCCGCTGCTTATAAGCGGGGCAGCATTCAGCTTTCGCCGGCTCGTATAAATGGTCATGTAGTTCAGGATCCGGCCCGGATCCGCATGATACAGGGGTTTCTGGCATTTGTCTGGCCTTATATAAGTATAATTATATAAGCCCAGACAAGATGATTTGATCAGAGGCTGTGATGGGTGCGGGTATAACCTACTTTCTATAACTCCCATTATATAAAGTTAGAGATTTTAAAACTCACTCGCCAATTGAGTGAGTTATATAAAGAGTTATAAATATTTAATAACAGTAAGAACCGTATAACGGCAAATTATATTTTTATAAAAAATCAATTAGAAAGTAATAAAAAATCACAAAATGATCTATATTTTAGACATAAATTTGGCAATATATTCCTTTTCCTTAACTTCAGCGTCGAGTGACATTTGCTTTATCAACTCCGTCAGTTCGGCATGCTTATTTTCAGAAGAGTATGGTATGACAATTAATTTCCTAAGTTCTCTATGTATCTTTTGTATGTTCTCGGGGATGCCTTTAGGAGTAAAAATATAATGAGGCCTAGCATTTGAGTATCTTAAAGCATACATTTCCATGATACCTAATATTGCTGGGTCATCCATAGAAAATCCAACGTATAAAAAGGTATAATTTAATAACAATGAATCGATGAAAGAAGTATAACTATCGTTACCGAAAGCCAGCTTTATATATTGAGAACGAGAAAAAACCACTTTGCTAAAATCATCAATAGAACCATGTATTTTAATTATATAAGATGTATCATGATCTTTTAAAACTTTGAAGGAATCATTATTTATTCCAGCTAATACTTTAAAGTGTCTTTCACCATTTGATAAAGAATCCGACCATGCATCTTCGATGAGTTTATCAAAATTAGTAGTAATAACGATTCGTTGTTTTAGAGAAATAAGAGCCTTATGAAGAGCAGAGGGTGAAGCAGCTCTGCCGTATTCATCTGATACTTTTTTCTCCCAACTTTCTGCATAATTAGACTGAAGTAATTCACAAGCTAACAAGTAGTCTCGATTAGTAATTAGCTCATTAACTTGGCTTCTTAGAGGCTCCTCTCTATCCTGAGCCGCCTCTATCAAGAAATCATTCCAACCTTTGAAACGGTCCTTCTCATCCAATTCGACGCTGGAAGATACACCAGATCCGAGGAACAAAACGACTTTTTTCATGGCAAGATCTTTTATCAAATCATCATTTATCTTTGCCATTATTAATTCTCTTTTTGAGCTTCAATAATATTTTCTAAGTAACGCCTAGCTATAGCTCGATAAAGTTCTCGAGCACTTTTTCTCAATCTCGTATAGTTTCCTGTTCCAGAAACAGAAATCATAGGTACATGCTGAGACTGAGATCTTGGGGCTAAACTTCCTAGATGCCTAATATCGCCTAGATGAGGTGAAAGAGTATCTGATGCATAGAGCGAGAGTAAATGTTCGTTAACTTTTTCAGGGAAAATTTCTCCGATTTCTTCATAAGCTTTTACCCTACGTTTTATCTTAAACTCTTCATCGGAGTTATCATCATGAATAGTGTCATATCCATATCTTTCTCTATGCTGTTGTGTAACGTAGCCTAAGAATTTTAGTTTCCCTTGAGGAGATAATAGAGATAATTCTGTTGGTTCTTCTGAAAGTTTTATACCGGTATCAAGTTCTTTTTTCCATACAGAGACTGTCGAACCAATATTTTTAATGGCCCACAAAGAGAATACATCGACGGACATAGGAACGACAAAGTACTCCATTGCCAAGAGGACAGCTCTATTTATAGCGCCCAAAGATGGCCCCATATCGAAGAATACAAAATCATAATTCATCTCTTTAGCTTTCTTTACCAGCTCTGCAAACACAAATGTTGTTCTGATGCCCCGCATCCCACCACCTTTCGCATCACGCCAATCTCCAGCTAAAAGATCTTCTTGAAGTGCCAGCCTTGGGTCGCCAACAATGAGATCGAATCCAAATTTTTCAATAGTTCTTATTGGAAGTGCGTTCTCATATCCTTTTCCAAGAGAGAGAGGCCTTATAACTGTAAATATGCTTTCAGGGTTGTCTGACGCATATAAACTATTAGTTTCATCATCAGATAAAACATACTGAGTCAAGTTACACTGTGGATCTGCATCTACGATAAGAACTTTAGACTTAAAGTTTAGTGCAAGTTCAGCGCCTAGATTTGCAACTAATGTGGTTTTACCTACACCACCTTTATTGTTGAAAAAGCAAGTTGTTATCGTTCCATTTATGCTTTCACGTAGGGATTTATCTTCGGCTGTTAACTCTTCTATAACTTTTCTTTTTTTACTAGCAGTAGTCATTACTCATCCTTATACACTATAGTGTAGTTAAAGCTACAATCTAGCTTTTATATATTATTTTTTCAGAAGTACATAATCATTT
>NZ_JAERJM010000021.1:0-34344 GCF_018257655.1 Pantoea sp. JGM49
TCAGATGTCACCGACAGAATATGAAACCCAGTATTATCAACGGCTCGGAAGTGTCTAGATTATCCGTGGCGATTCAGTCCGCCCCGGGGAAAAGAATCTGATCATACGTTTCCATTGCCTTATCAAGCAGAGGCTTTATCTGTTCAAAGATGGGTCGCCGGATAACGTTGTTCATCTTGCTGTGTTCTTTAGGTACCGTCCAGACACCCTCCTCCAGATCAAATTCCTTACGTTCCGACAATCGAAGCTCTGAAACCCTGGCACCCCAAAGCATCAGCATCTGATGCAGTAATTTATTCGAAGTTGTCGCCCTGCTTCTCTCTATTGCTATCCAGATCTGTGCAAGTTCAGAATAGGTGAGCACACGGCTGCCGGTCTCCGCACGAACACCGACATCGCGTGGTGCGATGCGCATGATGGAAGAGTTGTCGATTATCTGGCGCCTGATACACCATCCGATAGCTGTTCTTGCCTGAGACAGAAGCTGGCGCGCTCGACGTGGGTTCTCTCTCTCTTCCTTGGCGAAAAAATCCACCCACTGCTTAACAGTAATGTCCCCGATCGCCCTGCCAGAAAACGCGCCAGTCAGGTGCTTTAGCACGGTCGATTTATAAAGTTCCTGCGTCCTTGGTCGAAGGTTAACTTCAACATACTGCTCTTTCCAGTATTTGAGGCATTCACCAACGGTCATCTTGCTATCACCAGTGACGCTTTCAAAATGTGTACGCGGATCTTTGCCGCCGTCATAGAGCAGTCGAAGTTCACCAACGAGCATGCGGGCATCTTTTAAAGCCATTGCTGGGTAGCGACCAAGGCTAAGACGCTGTGGTTTTCCTGCCCATCGGTACCTGAATTGGAATAAGATGACCCCCTTGGGAGATATGCGCGCGCTCAAGCCGTCTGCATCCGAAACTTCTGACACACCCGAATATGGTTTACCATGTATGGAACGTAGTTTGGTATCGCTCAAGGCCATAATAATATTTGGTACGCAGCAAAAAAGTGATTTGGTACAAACGTGGTACGCAATATTACATGGACGTAAATGAAAGGCAACGGACAACTGTGAACATATACAGTAGTTTATGAGTGGAAAATGAGAGGTTAACACTTACTTTTCAGTGTTTTAATGAACGAAAATGAACGGAAAAAAACCTTGAAGAACGATTTGGAACAGCCTACTTTCCTTTTCCACGATTACGAGACCTTCGGTAAGAGTCCCTCACTGGATCGTCCAGCGCAGTTTGCTGGATTGCGCACCGATAAAGATTTCAACGCCGTAGGTGAACCGCAGGTGTTTTACTGCCAGCCCGCTGATGACTATCTGCCGCAGCCGGAAGCGGTGATGATCACCGGCATCACGCCACAGGTGGCTAAAGCGCGCGGCGTAACAGAGACGGCATTTGCTGAACGCATTCATGGGCTGTTTACCGAGCCACAAACCTGTGTGATCGGTTACAACAATGTGCGCTTCGATGATGAAGTGACGCGCAATATCTTCTATCGCAATTTCTTCGATCCCTACGGCTGGAGCTGGCAGAACGGCAACTCACGTTGGGATCTGCTGGATGTGATGCGCGCCTGTTACGCCCTGCGCCCGGAAGGTATTGAATGGCCGGAAAATGATGACGGCTTCCCCAGCTTCAAGCTGGAGCATCTCACCAAAGCCAACGGCGTGGCACACGAACAGGCGCACGATGCGATGTCCGATGTGTATGCCACGCTGGCGATGGCGAAACTGGTGAAAGAGAAGCAGCCGAAGCTGTTTGAGTTTCTGTTTACCCATCGCAACAAGCAGAAACTGATGAACCTGATTGATATTCCGCAGATGAAGCCGCTGGTGCACGTCTCCGGCATGTTCGGCGCGGCGCGCGGCAACACCAGCTGGGTAGTGCCTGTCGCATGGCATCCAGATAATCGTAATGCGCTGATCGTGGTGGATCTGGCGGGCGATATGTCCCCGCTGCTGGAACTGGATGCGGATGAACTGCGCGAGCGGTTGTACACCAAACAGAGTGAACTGGGCGACCGCGCGGCGGTACCGATTAAGCTGGTGCACATTAATAAATGCCCGGTGTTAGCCCCAGCGAATACCTTACGTCCTGAAGATGCTTCACGCCTGAATATCGATCGTGAACGCTGTCTGGCGAACCTGGCGCTGCTGCGTCAGCACGCTGAAGTGCGTGAGAAAGCGGTGACGCTGTTTGCGGAAGCCGAGCCGTTCAAGCCATCGGATGATGTCGATGCGCAACTGTATGACGGCTTCTTCAGCGATGCTGATCGCGCAGCGATGAACATCGTGCGTCAGACGCCGCCGCAGAATTTACCGGCGTTGGATTTGACCTTCGACGATAAACGTATTGCGAAGCTGCTATTCCGCTATCGTGCGCGTAACTTCCCCGGCACGCTGGATGATCAAGAGCAGCAACGCTGGTTGCAGCATCGCCGTGAAGCGCTGAATGCCGATCGCGTGCAGGCGTTCCTGTTAGAGCTGGAGTCGTTAGCGAGTTTGCATGAGGATAACGCGGAGAAGATGGCACAGCTGAAAGCGCTGTATTTGTATGCGCAGGAGTTGGTGTCGTAGTGTGATTCTCTGCGGCCTGATGACCTCATCAACGTTTTCTTCCCCAGGAAGAGAGGGTTGATCGAGTGATGTTTAAGATGGTTGCCATTCTGTTACCGTCGCTGGATTGGCTCCCTCTCCCATTTGTGGGAGAGGGTTAGAAGGAAATACTGCCTTAAAGCATGGCCCAAATCACCCACGTGAACAGGAAGCCAAACAGTCCCATCACAGTGGTCAACACTGTCCAGGTTTTCAAACCATCAGCTACCGACAAACCTAAATAGCGCGTTACCACCCAGAAGCCGGAATCATTCACGTGCGACAGGCCTAGTGCACCAAAGCAGGCTGAAAGCGCCACCAGAACCAATTGCATATCAGCCAATCCGGTTACGGCACTGGTCAGCAAACCACAAGTGGTGACGATGGCTACTGTCGCCGATCCCTGCGAGGCGCGTAACGCCAATGACAGAATGTATGCCGCAGGAATCAGCGGCAAGTGGATGGCCGACAGTGACCCTGCCAGTGCCTTACCCACGCCCGACTCAACCAATACTTTGCCAAATGCACCGCCCGCCCCCGAAACCAGAATCACACCAGCAGCATTGGCGATAGCCGTATTTGAGAGTGCTTCAACCTTGTCTTTGCCCCAACCACGACGAAATCCTAATTGCCATACTGCCAGCGCCAGGGTGATGAGCAATGCAATTGCCGGTGCGCCCAGCAATGTGAGAATGCCATGTGCCGTCGATCCCGGAGTGAGATGTGGTGGCACCAAGGTTCCAATCATGATGAGGAAAATAGGCAAGACGATTAAACCGGCAACCAAGCCTGCTGAAGGCGGGTTCTTGACGGTTTTCTGCTCATCTTTATTCGTGGTGAGCTGAACCTGCTCTAGCACATTTACTGATAAGTGATAGTTTTTGCGGTTCAACATTTTTGCGACAACGTAGCCAATGATGCCGACCGGAATGGAAACCCCAATGCCCAGCATCATTAACCAGCCAATATCAGCATTCAGCAAACTGGCCGCCGCCGCAGGACCGGGATGCGTTGGCACAGCGACGTGCACCATCAACATCATGCCAGCCATTGAGAGGCCGAACTTAAGCGGTGGAAGACGCAATACCTTAGCGAATCCGTAAATCAAAGGCACCACGATTATAAAGCCCACATCAAAGAACACCGGCAGCCCCAACACAAACGCCACAATGGTCAGTGCTGCCACCATGCGTTGCGGTCCAAGCAACTCCGTGAAACGCTTAGCCAATACATCGGCTCCGCCAGACGCTTCAATCACCGCACCCAGAATAGCCCCCAGCACGATGAGTGCGGCAATTCCGCCCAGCAAACTGCCCATCCCACCCAGAATCACCTTCATGATGTTCTCAGCGGGTATTCCAGTGGTTAACGCTACAAATAAACTGGCGACAATCAATGCGACAAAAGGATGCACTTTTGCCTTAATAACTAACAGCAACAGCAATACAACGCTAATCACCGCAATAGAGAGTAACAGAGTGGTAGTCATGCAATACCTCAGAGATAATTATTATATTATTCAGAACATTAAAAGTTATGGTGTTGGCGCAACGTACAATAAACTGCAGCAAAGTTGCGCTATGCGCAGTCGTTGTAGCCAGATTAATCATTGTTTCCAGGGCGCGAACCAGCCGAGGCCCGCTTCGGTGCGACCGCGTGGGAAATACTCGCAGCCGACCCAGCCGTCATAGCCGACTTCATCCAGCAGGCTGAACAGGTACGGATAGTTGATTTCGCCTTCGTCTGGTTCGTGACGATGCGGCGCAGAGGCGATCTGGATATGGCGATAACGTCCAGCGTATTCGCGAATCAGATGGCTGAGATTGCCGTCCACCAGCTGCGCATGGAACAGATCCAACTGCGTGAACACGTTCGGACGATCGATACGTTCCATCATCGCCAGGGTTTGATACTGGCTGGAGTAGAGGTAGTTCGGCTTCGTCACCGGATTGAGTGCCTCCAGTAACAAGCGGATGCCGTGTGGTGCAAAGCACTCGGATGCGTAATGCATATTACGGACGAACGTTTCTTCATACGCCGCCTTATCGGCACCGTTTGGCACCGTTGCCGCCATCACATGCACTTGAGGGCAGCCCAGTGCTAAGGCATATTCCAGCGCACGATCGATGTCGGCACGCGCCTCTTCTTCACGACCAGGAATTGCGGAGACGCCCCACTCCCCGACCTGCACGTTTCCGGCTGCGGTGTTGAACAGCACCAACTCCAGCTGATGTTTCTCCAGCTCGGCTTTGATCACCTCGGCCGGATAGTCATACGGGAACAGAAACTCAACGGCACGGAAACCGGCGTTGGCCGCTGCGGCAAAGCGTTCAATAAACGGCACTTCGCCAAACTGCGTGGATAAATTGGCTGCAAACTTAGGCATCAGTAATTCCTCAATTCCGCCACTTCGCCATCAGTCAGATAACGAATAGATCGGTCGCCGAGCGTGAACATCAGACGCGCGGTCTCTTCCAGTTCTTCAGTGTTATTCGCGGCTTCACGCAGCGATTTACCCACCACTACCGGGCCATGATTGGCCAGCAGGAAAGCGTTGTAACGTGGCGCGAGCTGCGCAAGATCTTCAGCCAGGCGGTCATCACCCGGTTTGTAATAAGGTACGACCGGCACATCGCCCACGCGCATCACCACATAGGGCGTGAACGGGCGAATGCAGTTTTCGCTGTCGAGATCGTTGAGGCACGAAAGCGCCGTCAGATAGTGACTGTGCAGATGCACCACCGCTTTACAGGCGGGATTGTTTAGATAGAGCGCGCGGTGAAACGCCACTTCCTTAGAAGGCTTGTCACCCGAAATCCACTCGCCCTGCATCGTCACTTTTGACAGGCGGTCGGCCTGCAGTTCGCCGAGGCAAGAGCCGGTAGGTGTCGCCAGCAGATTGCCATCTTCCAGCAACAGTGAAAGGTTGCCGGCTGAACCGGTGGCGTAACCGCGCTGGAAAAAGGAGGCGCCCAGTTGCACCATCTCTTCACGTGCTTGTTGTTCGGTCATGCTGAAAACTCCGTTTGTGCGCGGGCAAAGAATTGTTCGTCGCCAAAGTTGCCTGACTTCAGGGCCAGCGACAGCGGCTGCTGGATGTCACGCACCCACGGCACGCCAGGGGAGATCATCGGGCCGATGTGGAAGGCCGTTACGCCCAGGCTTTGTGCCACCACGCCAGAGGTTTCGCCCCCGGCGACGATAAAGCGCTGCCAGCCCCGTGATTTCAGCTCACGGGTGACGGCGGCAAACAAGTGCTCAACCGCTTCGCTGCTGCGTGCTGCGCCATATTGCTGCTGGATTGCCTGCAGTTGCTGAGCATCGGCAGTGGCAAAGAGCAAAGGTGCCAGAGGCTGCTGGTTATTCGCGGCAATCCAATCGCACAGTTCCTGCGCGTAGCCTTCAGCATCGTCGAGGCAGCGCTCCACCAGCACTTCATGTGATGGCGCCTGCTGGCGATAGGCCTGAACCTGACGATTGGTCATCTGCGAACAAGAGCCCGAGATCACCACCGCACGTTCGCCCTGTGGACGTCCGGCCTGCTCGGCATCGCTGTTTTGCTGCTGAGTGGCCCAGGCGCGCGCGATACCGATTGCCAGGCCGGAACCGCCGGTCACCAGCACGGTTTCTTTCAGCGCTTCGCCCTGGGTTAGCAGATGCTGCTCGTTGAGCGCATCCAGCACCACGTAGTTGATGCCCTGCGCTTTCAGCTCGCCCAGCTGTTTACGAACCGCTTCCGCGCCTTTGTCCAGCTGAGCAGCATTGATCACCGCCGCCTGCCCTTTCGCCTGGCGCGTCATCAGACGCACCAGATTGCTGTCGGTCATTGGTGTCACCGGATGATGACGCATGCCCGATTCAGACAGCAGCTGGTCGGCAACAAACAGATAGCCTTGATACACGGTACGACCGTTTACCGGCAGCGAGGGTGAGATCACCGTTTGCGTCTCGCCCAGTGCGGCCAGCAGTGCATCGGTCACCGGGCCGATATTGCCGTGTTCGGTGCTGTCGAAGGTCGAGCAATATTTGAAGTAAAAACGATCGCAACCCTGCTGTTGCAGCCAGGCCAGCGCAGCCAGAGACTGATCGATTGCCTGCTGTGCCGGGCAAGAACGTGACTTCAGGCTGATGACAATCGCCTGCGCGCTCACATCGTCATGACCTTGCGGCACACCGTTAAACTGAATAGTGGGCAGACCGTTTTGCACCAGGAAGCTGGCAATGTCCGTTGCACCGGTAAAGTCGTCTGCAATCACGCCTAAACGCATGGTTACTTCTCCTTTGACTCGGGCAGCGTGATGCCGCTGAAAATCTTGATGACTGCGCTGTCATCTTCACGACCGTAGCCAGCATTACTCGCTTCGGTAAACATGTTGAGGGCGGTAGACGCCAGCGGCAGTGGGAAATGCAATGATTTCGCGGTATCGGCCACCAGGCTGAGATCTTTCACAAAGATATCGACGGCGGATTTCGGTGAGTAGTCGCCGTCCACCACATGACGCATGCGGTTCTCAAACATCCACGAGTTACCCGCGGCGTTGGTGACCACGTCGTACATGGTGTCGAGTGGAATGCCTGCGCGCGCAGCCAGCGCCATCGCTTCAGCACCCACCGCAATATGTACGCCCGCCAACAGTTGGTGAATAATTTTAACGGTTGAACCCAGACCGATTTCGCTGCCCACGCGATACACTTTGGCGGCAACCGCATCCAGAACTGGCTTCAGTAGCGCAAAGGCTTCATCGCTGCCAGACGCCATCACGGTCATCTCGCCGACCGCGGCTTTAGCTGCACCGCCCGATACTGGCGCATCCAGCATCAGCAGTTGATGTTGTGCCAGTTGCTGTTCAATCGCCTGTGCATCCTGTGAAGAAATGGTTGAAGAGACCATTACCACGGTGCCCGGCTTGAGTTGTGCCGCCAGACCGGTTTCGCCAAACAGAATCGCTTTCACCTGCGCGGCGTTGACCACCAGCAGCAGTACAGCATCCAACTCTTGCGCGAAGCTGGCAGCGGATGTCTGTGCATCGCGCGCACCCGCCTGGCGCAGGGTTTCCAGCGCCTGCGGATTTAAATCAACGCCCCAGGTGTTCAATCCAGCGCGAATACAGGACTGCGCTGCGCCCATGCCCATGGAACCCAAACCAATGACGCCAATGTTATTCACGGTTGCTGACACAGCACACCTCCGTTGTTAATTTAAGTGATATTTTGTTCAATGCTGTTAATTCTGCCGCAGTTTCTGGTGGAGAAACGTGCGGTAAATCACAAAAATTAACTTACACGCACAGCTTATAACATCGATTCACACCTCTGAATCCCTACGGGAACCCCAGTTCTGGAGGGATATTTGCTAACATTTGCCTGGGATAAATTGTGCTGCAGGCTGTGAATTGATGCCTTACAATGTGAAAAATTGGTAATTCAGGGAGAGCGATGTGATTCCGGTAGAACGTCATCAACAAATTTTAGCGCTGGTTGCCGAACGCGGCGTGGTGAGCATTGCCGAGCTGACCGAGCGTTTAGGTGTATCACACATGACGATACGTCGTGATGTGCAAAAGCTGGAGGAGCAAGGTGCCGTGCTGTCGGTATCGGGCGGCGTGCGCTCGGCGGACCGTCTGGCTGCTGAGCCATCACATCTGGCGAAAACCAGCATGTACAGCAGTGAAAAGATGGCGATTGGTCAGTTTGCCGCGCGCCATATTCCGCGCAACAGCTGTATTTATCTCGACGCAGGCACCACCACGCTGGCGCTGGCTCGCGAACTGGTCGAGCGTGACGATTTGTTGGTGGTGACCAATGATTTCGTGATTGCCCGTTTATTGATGGAGAGCAGCGGCTGCAAGCTGATTCACACTGGTGGCACCGTCTGTCGCGAGAATCGCTCCAGCGTCGGCGAATCAGCGGCGAGAAGTCTGCGCATGCTGGCGATTGATATCGCGTTTATCTCCGCATCCTGCTGGGGGCCGCGCGGCTTGTTTACACCCGATGAAGATAAGGTGCCGGTCAAGCTGGCGGCCAGCGATGTCAGCAGTAAGCGCGTACTGCTGAGCGACAGCTCGAAATACAACAAGATTGCCACCCATCTGGCATTACCGCTGGAGCGCTTCGATACCCTCGTAACCGATACCGAATTAAGTAAAGCGGGACGCGAGACGTTGAGTGCGGGGGGTTGGGAGTTGGTGCTGGCGGGTTAAGTTTGCTGGTCTAAAAGCAAAAGGTCGCCAATATGGCGACCTTTTGCATACGACACGAAATCTTCTTCAACTGCGCATAATCCGCAACGAAAATTACACTTCTTCGCTGAATTGCGGCACTGGATTACGGAAAGTGCGCGTCACAAACGCCAGGTAAATAATACCGACCGCTGCCCACACTAAGCCGAGCACCATTGAGGTCTCTTCCAGGTTGATCCACAGAGCGCCCACTGTCAGCGCACCCAACACTGGCAGTACCAGATAGTTGAGGTGATCTTTCAGCGTCTTGTTACGCTTTTCACGGATCCAGAACTGCGCAATCACTGACAGGTTAACGAAGGTGAATGCTACCAGCGCACCGAAGTTGATCAGCGCAGTGGCGGTCACCAGGTCGAAGTTAATTGCCAGCAATGCCACAGCGCCCACCAACAGTACGTTCAGCGACGGCGTGCGGTATTTCGGATGCACGAAGCCAAAGAAACGCTGCGGGAACACGCCATCACGGCCCATCACATACATCAGACGGGAAACGCCCGCGTGTGCCGCCATACCGGAAGCCAGTACGGTAACCACAGAGAAAATCAGGATGCCAATCTGCAGCGCTTTACCAGCTACAAACAGCATGATTTCAGGCTGTGAAGAGTCCGGATTCTGGAAACGCGAGATGTCCGGGAAGTACAGCTGCAGGAAGTAAGACACACCGATAAAGATCACACCACCAATCAGCGCGGTCAGGAAAATCGCGCGTGGGATAGTGCGTTCTGCATCTTTGGTCTCTTCTGACAGCGAACTGATGCCATCAAAGCCGAGGAACGAGAAGCAAAGTATGGTTGCACCGGTAATCATCGGCACCACATGGGCATTCTCAGACCAGAAAGGCTTGCTGCTGGTCAGGGTTCCTGCGCCAACACCGTGCGCCACACCGTAAACCACCATACCGGTAATCACCACCATCACCACAACCTGCAGCACGACAATCACGCTGTTGAAGTTGGCAACGGTTTTGATACCACGGAGGTTAGAGATGGTCATAAAGGCCACCAGCAACACCACGAAAATCCACGATGGAATGCCCGGCACCAGCGTCTCAAAGTAGCTTTTCGCCAGCAGGATGTTGATCATCGGCATGAACAAATAGTCCAGCAGTGATGACCAGCCCACCATAAAGCCGACGTGCGGACTGATAGCCTTCTGAGCATAGGTGTAAGCGGAGCCCGCAGATGGGAAGCGGCGTACCAGCTTGCCGTAGCTCACGGCAGTAAACAGTATCGCGATCAGCGCGAAAGCATAAGCGGTGGCGACGTGGCCGTCGGTCAATCCAGAGACGATACCGAAAGTATCAAACAGGGTCATTGGCTGCATATACGCCAGGCCCATCATGACAACCGGGATCAAGGTCAGGGATTTTTTCAGGTGTGCACGCTGTGGTGCGGCGGTGTTAAGCGACATTGTTCAGGCCCCCAACAGAGGTGATCTGCGGGATACTGCGCAAAGTGCTGCAGTGAGAAGTGATATTAGTGTTTGCGATTGTCGCCGCGCCGTAATCATCACGAAAGCGAGAACCAGCTTGCGCCGGTGCAATTGTAAACAGCCCCATCTTTGTTTTCCTCAAATCTCACGCCCAAGCGTGTTGTCAGTATCTATCTATCCGGATGCGTGTCCGGCCTCGGTAATTTGTGTGTGTACTGCAATCTGCAAAAAAATAACCGACGTGATAAGCGTCGGTTATGTTTCGTATTTTCCAGGGAGCGTATTCTGCCCCAACTTATGCCATCGGCACAAGACGTTAGCGAAATTCTTCTGCGAGTCAGGCGTTCTTCAGCATCCAGTCAATCTCCGTGGCGGTGATAAGCCGTTCAAACTGCATTAACTCGTTCTGTTTGCAGCTATGCCACACGCCGCTGAAATGCTCGCCGAGCAGTTTTTGCAGAGGATAGCTATTCTCGAATTCGTACAGCGCATCGCTCTGTCGCACCGGCAATGGCAGCCCTTCTGCCTCATGTCCATTGCCCTGCACCGCATGCGGTAAGGGTAGCTGATTATCCAGACCGTGCAAAATACCGGCAAGAATTGTTGACACGACCAGGTAAGGATTTGCATCCGCACCGGCCACACGATACTCCACGCGATGGTTATCCACATCGCCGCAGGGAATACGTAAAGCAACAGTTCGGTTATTGTGCCCCCAGGAGGCCTGTAACGGCACGTAGGCTTCCGGTAAGAAGCGGCGATAGGCATTAACGTTCGGTGCCAGAAGTGCCATTGAAGCCGGCATCAAATCGATCATCCCGGCCAGCGCGCGTTTCAACAGCGGTGAATCGCTGCCGTCGTCGAGTGAAAAGGCATTATGATCGGCGGCATCCAGCATGCTGATATGCACATGCATCCCGCAACCCGCGTACTCTTCATAAGGTTTCGCCATAAAGGTCGCAGTCATACCGTGGTTTTCGGCCACCTGACGCACCAGGCGTTTGAGCAAAATCGCATGGTCGCAGGCTTTCAATACATCACGGGTATGGTGCAGGTTGATTTCAAACTGGCCCGGCGAGGCTTCCGCCAGCGCACCATCAGCGGGAATGCCCTGCTGTTTGGCAATATCGTCGATATCCCGCAGAACATCAGCGAAATGGTCGAGATTATCGACTGAATAAACCTGACTCTGGATATTACGTTCGTCACTACCCGGCGCACAGGGTGGCTGGATGTACCCTTCCGCATCACGCTTTTTATCGACCAGATAGAACTCCAGCTCTACCGCTACCACCGGGAATAGCCCTCGATTGCGCAGTTGCTGCCACAGCCGATTGAGGACATTGCGGGGTTCAACGTCAAAGGGAGTGCCATCTTGGTTACACATTGTCAGCAGCAATTGCGCGATGCGTTCAGGATCGGCGGCAGAAGGAATTAAAGTTCCGGGAACCGGGATACAGAGGTTGTCGGGTTCGCCCAGTGACTGTCCGAGTCCGGCTTCTTCGACGGTATTTCCGAGGATATCCATGGCGAAAACCGAGGCCGGGAAGTAACACCCTTTTTCCAGTTTTGCCAATGCAGAGATGGGAATGCGCTTACCGCGAAAGACCCCATTTAAATCATTAAGAAGAATATCGACATACTGCGTTTCAGGATGGCGTTCCAGCCAGGATTTAACCTCCAGCTGGAACGCGCTTGTTCGTTTCTCTTCACTGTGCCGCGTGAAGTCTTCTACTTCTACGAGGTTCGTCATGTTCCCACCCGCCCTTTACCGTTTAATATTGGTTCGCGCAATGCTCAAAATAACAGCCACTCCTCTAACATAGCGCTAACGCAAAAAGTGTGCAAATGTAACAATTCTGTTGAAAGAACGAACAACCGGTTGCTAGATTGACAATATATTGCACACTTTTCAGGCCGGATGCGCAAAAACGGTGAAAATATTGAACAGCAACGCGGAGACGTTATGGGCATTATTTTTGACAAACCCTTGATTGGCGTAGTGATGTGTCAGAACCACATCGGCAGCCATCTCGGGCAAACGGTTCACAATAAGTATCTCGATGCCATCGTGCTTGCCGGTGGTGTTCCCTTGCCTTTGCCGCATCAACTGATGCATGCCCCTCATCTATTAGAAAACAGTATGACGCTGCTGGACGGCATTTTGCTTACCGGCAGCCCGAGTAATATCGAACCCTGGCATTACGGTGAAGAAGGTAAAGAGGAGCATGCCGATCCGGCGCGTGACCGCCTCGCCTTCGGCATCATCACTCATGCGATTGGCAAAAAGATGCCGATTTTCGGTATTTGCCGTGGCTTGCAGGAGTTGGTGGTGGCCAACGGGGGTTCCCTGTATCGCCAGCTGCATATGACGCATCTGTTTCAGGAGCATCGTGAAGATGATGCGCTGCCGCTCGAACAGCAATACGCGCCGGTGCATGAGGTTCAGCCTGAAGCGGAAGGTTTGTTGAGCCAGGTGCTTGGCAGCGCTCAATCCTTTGCCGTGAACTCTCTACATGGACAAGGCATCCGCGAACCCGGCCCGCAGCTGCGTATTGAAGCACGTGCGCCTGATGGGCTGATTGAAGCGGTGAGTTTGCGCCAGCATCCGTTTGCACTTGCGGTGCAGTGGCATCCGGAGTGGCACTCCGATGACGACCCGGTTTCGCAACGCCTGTTTGCGGCTTTTATCCACGCGGCTCTCTGTTATCACAAGGAAATACAGCCATGAATGATGCCACTCTGGCGCCCGGACGACGTTTATCGCAAATCCGGCAGGAGATGGGATTGTCTCAGCGTCGCGTCGCTGAGTTGTCAGGACTCACACACAGTGCTATCAGCACCATTGAGCAGGACAAAGTCAGCCCAGCGCTGAGTACCTTGCAGAAATTGCTGAAGGTGTACGGCTTGTCGTTGTCAGAGTTTTTCTCGGAGCCAAAGGTAAACAGCACGCCGCGCGTGATCGTACGTCCGGAAGAGTGCGTTGAGATCGGCAGCCTCGGCGTGTCGTTGCGTTTGGTGGAGAACGGCGCTGAAAAACGTGCGCTGGCGATGTTGATTGAACGCTACGAACCGGGTTCCAGCACCGGAGAGAAACTGCGTCATCCTGGTGAAGAGACCGGCACGGTGCTGGAAGGAGAAATCACGCTGGTGGTTAATGGTCAGAGTTATCACCTTTATTGTGGCGAGAGTTACGTGATCGATACCGGCTTGCCGCACAGTTTTACCAATACGTCTGAGCTGCCGTGTCGCATCGTCAGTGCGCACACCCCAGCGAATTTCTGAGTTCACGCGCTAAAGGAGGATGTGATGCAACATGTGGGAAGTTATTACGCCGCAACCGCGAATGCGCATGAGCCGTGGCCCGAACTGCAGGAATCGGTGCAGTGTGATGTCTGTATTATTGGCGGCGGATTTACCGGCCTCTCCTCGGCGCTGTTTTTGACCGAAGCCGGTTATGACGTGGTGCTACTCGAAGCGGCAAAGATTGGTTTCGGAGCCAGCGGTCGTAACGGCGGCCAGGTAGTGAATTCTTACAGCCGCGATGTGGATGTAATTGAACAACGCTACGGCAAAGATGTGGCGAAGATGCTGGGCAATATGATGTTTGAGGGCGCGGAGATTATTCGCGATCGCATCGACCGTTATGCTATCGCCTGTGATTACCGTCCTGGCGGCATTTTTGCCGCGTTGAATCAGCGTCAGATGGGCCACTTGCGCAGCCAAAAAGCCAACTGGGAGCGCTATGGTAACCATAATCTGGAGCTGCTGGATGAGCGCGCGATTCGTCGCGAAGTGGCGACCGATCGCTATGTCGGCGGCTTGCTGGATAAGCGCGGCGGGCATCTGCATCCGTTAAACCTGGCACTGGGTGAAGCGGAAGCGATTCGCCGTCACGGTGGGCGCATCTATGAACAATCTGCGGCACTGGAAGTGAAGTATGGCGAGCCGCATCGGGTTAAGACCGCTAAAGGTGAAGTCACTGCCACCTTTGTGATTTTTGCCGGTAATGCTTATCTCCCCTCACAACTTGAACCGCGCCTGAGCCGTAAAAGCATGCCGTGTGGCTCGCAAATCCTCACCACCGAGCCATTAAGCCGCGACCAGGCGTTGGGTTTATTGCCGAACAATCACTGCGTCGAAGATTGTAATTATCTGCTGGATTACTTCCGCCTCACCGCCGATAACCGCCTGCTGTACGGCGGCGGTGTGGTGTATGGCGCCCGCGAGCCGGATGATATTGAAGCATTGATCCGCCCTAAGTTGTTACGCACTTTCCCGCAGCTAAAGGATGTGAAATTTAGCCACCGCTGGAGCGGTAACTTCCTGCTGACGCTGTCCCGTATGCCGCAGTTTGGGCAAATCGAGAAGAATGCGTTCTTTATGCAGGGGGATAGCGGACATGGTGTGACCTGTACCCACTTGTCGGGAAGGCTGATTGCCGAGGTGCTGCGCGGACAGGCAGAAAGGTTTGATGCGTTTGCGAAATTGCCACATTTGCCGTTTCCAGGAGGGAGACGGTTTAAAGTGCCACTGACGGCAATGGGCGCAGTGTGGTATGCGTTAAGGGATCGGTTGGGGGTTTAGGCTAACGTATTGTAGCGGCGCAGTTTATTGCGAGTGTTATTTAAAACCCGCGATAAATCGCGCCGCTAGCGAAATAGTGCAGAAGTCTGCACTCGCACGTCAATCTCACTCCAGCGGCATCTTCATCGGGTCATCGTAGCTGTACTCAAATCCCAGCTCGTTGCAGATCTTCGAGCCATCGACCACCTTCCCCGCCGAACGCACGGGCTCGGCAGTAAAGGTCGGAGCCACCAGCCCCAACTGCTTCGAAACAAACGGATAAAAATCATCACGTGCGGGATGTTTAGAGGCACACAGGTTATATACGCGTCCACCTTTCGGCGTTTGCAACAGCAGCACAATGGCATCCACCACATCATCGAGATGCACCAGATTGACCGCATGGCCGCCGTTTTCCAATCCCGTTTTACCGGCGAGGAATCGACCCGGATGGCGATTCGGCCCCACCAGTCCCGCCAAACGCACTATATCAACGCTAGTACCCGGCAGATCGTGCAGCCAGTTTTCCAGTTCGACCAATGTCTTACCTGCCACACTCTCTGGCTGTAACGCACTGCTCTCTTTCATTACGCCCGAACCGGTGCCGTACACCGACGACGAGCTGGTAAAAATGATGCGCGGCACTTTATGCGCCAATGCCGTGTCTACCACGTTCTGCACGGCTTGCATGTAATCTTCACCGCCCTGAACCGTGCGGCTGGCGGGCAACGTCACCACCAGCGCGTCCACCGCCATTAGCGTGGCCAACTCATCTGCTTCACATTCAATCTCGGGTGTTAGCACCAGTTGAAATGCCTCAATACCGCAGCGGCGCGCAGCATCCACACCATCGGGGGAGGTTTTGCTGCCGGTCACCTGCCAGCCGCGCGCCGTCAGCGCCATTGCCAGCGGCATACCCAGCCATCCCAGACCTACAATCGCGACTTTTTTCATACCGACTCCTGCTTTCCAGCGCTAAGACACTTCATCTTAGTCCCAGCGATTATGGCAAACCAGCGCAAACTGTTGCGGAAGGTTCCGAGAACTGACGTTAAAAAAGGGTTGCCAAGCGCCGCCATCTTCGTTAGGTTAATCAGCACGCAAATGAATACTCATTCAGCAACGGAATTTACTATGACACGCGTTCAGTTCAACCACCATCATCACCATCATCCTGACTAGTCTTTCAGGCGATGTGTGCTGGGAGACGATTAGGATCTTCCAGTGGTGCGAACGCAAAGAGAGCCCCCGGAAGATCATCTTCCGGGGGTTTTTTTATGGGCGAACGCAACCCCACTGAGTTCAGACAGGATTGAATAAGAGGACAGGAACCATGTTAGATAACACCCGTATTCGCATAGCTATGCAGAAATCTGGCCGTTTAAGTGATGAATCACGCGAACTGCTTGCCCGCTGCGGTATCAAAATCAACCTTCAGCAGCAGCGTCTGATTGCGTTTGCGGAGAACATGCCTATCGATATCCTGCGTGTACGTGATGACGATATCCCTGGCCTGGTGATGGATGGCGTGGTGGATCTCGGCATCGTCGGTGAAAACGTGCTGGAAGAAGAGCTGCTGGACCGCCGCGCACAAGGCGAAGACCCGCGCTACTTCACCCTGCGTCGTCTCGATTTCGGCGGTTGCCGCCTGTCGCTGGCGATGCCAGTGGATGCGGAATACACCGGCCCGCAGTGCCTGCAGAACTCACGTATTGCCACCTCTTATCCGCACCTGCTGAAGAAATATCTCGATAAGCAAGGCGTCTCCTTTAAGTCTTGCCTGCTGAACGGTTCGGTGGAAGTCGCGCCACGTGCGGGTTTGGCCGATGCCATTTGCGACCTGGTATCGACCGGTGCCACCCTTGAAGCCAACGGCCTGCGTGAAGTGGAAGTCATCTACCGCTCTAAAGCGGTACTGATTCAACGCGATGGCGAGCTGCCAGCAGCCAAGCAAGAACTGATCGACAAAATGATGACGCGTATTCAGGGCGTGATCAAAGCGCGTGAATCCAAATACATCATGCTGCACGCGCCAAGCGAGCGCCTGGAAGAAGTGATCGCCCTGCTGCCAGGTGCCGAGCGCCCAACCGTATTGCCACTGGCAGGCGAAGTGAGCCGCGTGGCGATGCACATGGTGAGCAGTGAAACCCTGTTCTGGGAAACCATGGAAAAACTGAAAGCGCTGGGTGCCAGCTCGATCCTCGTACTGCCAATCGAAAAAATGTTGGAGTAACAGCATGAGCACAATCATGACCCCGATTGACTGGCAACAGTGTGATGAACAACAGCAGCAAGCGCTGCTGATGCGCCCGGCGATTTCTGCCTCGGCGAGCATCAGCGAAGTGGTGCGCGATGTGCTGACGAAAGTAAAGGAAGAAGGCGATGACGCCCTGCGTGAATTCAGCGCGCGCTTCGACAAAGCGCAGGTGGAAAACCTGCGCGTCACGCCAGCAGAGATGCAAGCCGCCAGCGACCGTTTGAGCGACAAGTTGAAGCAGGCGATGGCAGTGGCTGTCGGTAATATCGAAACTTTCCATAACGCGCAGATTCTGCCCGCGGTGGATATTGAGACCCAGCCGGGCGTGCGCTGCCAGCAGATTACCCGTCCTGTGCAATCTGTGGGGCTGTATATTCCAGGCGGATCTGCCCCGCTGTTCTCCACGGTATTAATGCTGGCAACCCCAGCACGTATCGCCGGTTGTGGTCGTGTGGTGCTCTGTTCGCCCCCGCCGATTGCCGATGAAATTCTTTATGCGGCGCAACTGTGCGGCGTAAAAGAGGTGTTTCAGGTAGGCGGTGCGCAAGCGATTGCTGCGCTGGCCTTCGGCACCGAAACCGTACCAAAAGTGGACAAGATCTTTGGCCCTGGCAACGCCTACGTCACCGAAGCGAAACGCCAGGTGAGCCAGCGTTTAGATGGTGCTGCCATTGATATGCCGGCAGGTCCTTCTGAAGTGCTGGTGATTGCCGATGAAGGTGCCACGCCCGCTTTTGTCGCTTCTGATCTGCTATCACAAGCGGAACACGGCCCGGATTCACAGGTTATCTTACTGACCCCTTCGCTGAAAATGGCAGAAGGCGTGGCCCAGGCGGTGGAAGAACAGCTGGCTCAGCTGCCACGCGCGGCCACCGCACGTCAGGCGCTGGAGAGTAGCCGTCTGATAGTGCTGCGCGATCTGGCGCAGTGTGTGGAGATCTCCAACCTGTACGGTCCTGAGCACCTGATTATTCAGACGCGCCAGCCACGTGATCTGGTGGATGCGATCACCAGCGCCGGTTCGGTGTTCCTCGGTGACTGGTCTCCGGAATCAGCGGGTGATTACGCCTCAGGCACCAATCACGTATTACCGACTTACGGTTATACCGCCACCTGTTCAAGTCTGGGATTAGCCGATTTCCAGAAGCGTATGACGGTGCAAGAGCTGACTCCACAAGGCTTCCTAAATCTGGCTGCCACCATTGAAACCTTAGCCGCCGCTGAACAGCTGGAAGCCCATAAAAACGCCGTTACCCTGCGTGTTGCCGCGCTGAAGGAGCAAGCATGAGCGTTGAAGATTTAGCCCGCGCCAATGTGCGCGCGTTGACGCCGTATCAATCTGCGCGTCGTTTGGGGGGTAACGGTGATGTGTGGCTGAATGCCAACGAATTCCCGCTGCCGGTGCCCTTTGAGCTGTCTCAGCAAACGCTGAACCGCTACCCGGAATGCCAGCCGAAATTAGTGATTGAGCGCTATGCGGCTTTTGCTGGTTTATCGCCGGAGCAAGTGATTGTCAGTCGTGGTGCTGATGAAGGCATTGAGCTGTTAATGCGCGCCTTCTGTGAGCCGGGCAAAGATGCGATTCTGTTCTGCCCGCCGACATACGGCATGTACAGCGTGAGCGCGGAAACCATCGGCATCGAGTATCGCACCGTGGCAGCATTGGATGACTGGCAGCTCAATCTGCCCGCCATTGCCGAACAGTTAGACGGCGTGAAAGTGGTCTACATGTGCAGCCCGAACAATCCGACCGGCAACCTGATCAATCAAGACGATATCCGTAAACTGCTGGAGATGACCGCCGGTAAAGCACTGCTGGTCGCCGATGAAGCCTATATCGAGTTTTGCCCGGAGGCGACTCTCGCCGGTTGGTTGAAAGAATATCCACATCTGGTGATCCTGCGCACGCTATCAAAAGCCTTTGCGCTGGCTGGCCTCCGCTGTGGCTTTACGCTGGCCAACAAGCCCGTGATCGACCTGTTGATGAAAGTGATCGCGCCTTACCCGCTGGCGACCCCGGTTGCTGATGTCGCGGGACAGGCGCTGAGCGAAGAAGGCATTGCGCTGATGCGTAAGCATGTCGCCGAACTCAACGCCAATCGTGCATGGCTGTTTGAACAACTGCCACAGCTGAACATGGTGCAGCAGGTGTTCCCGAGCGAAACCAACTACATTCTGGCGCGCTTCACTGATTCGCCAAAAGTGTTTAAAACGCTGTGGGATCAAGGCATTATTCTGCGCGACCAAAACAAAAACCCCGGCCTTGCGGGATGCCTGCGCATCTCCATCGGCACCCGTGAAGAGTGCGAGCGCCTGATCGCCGCGCTGCAAGCCTTATCAGTGGAGCAAGCATGAGTCAGAAGACCCTTTTTATCGACCGCGACGGTACCATCATCTCTGAGCCGCCAACGGATTTTCAGGTTGATCGCATGGAGAAGCTGGCGTTTGAAAAGAACGCCATCCCTGCGCTGCTGGCCCTGCAAAATGCCGGCTATCAGCTGGTGATGATCACCAATCAGGATGGCCTGGGCACCGACAGCTTCCCACAGGCTGATTTTGATGGCCCACACAATCTGATGATGCAGATTCTGACTTCGCAGGGCGTGAACTTCAGCGACATCTTGATCTGCCCGCATAAGCCGGAAGATAACTGCGATTGCCGCAAGCCGAAAACCAAAATGGTGGAAGCCTGGCTGGCACAAGGCGCACTGGACACCGCAAACAGCTACGTGATTGGCGATCGCCTGACCGATATCCAGCTGGCGGAGAACATGGGCATTCAGGGCCTGCGTTACGGTGCAGAAGGTATTGACTGGGACGCGATCCAGGCACGCCTGACCAAACGTGACCGCCATGCGCTGGTACAACGCAATACCAAAGAAACGCAGATCAAAGTCGAAGTGTGGCTGGACCGCGAAGGCGGCAGCAAGATCAATACCGGTGTCGGCTTCTTTGACCACATGCTGGACCAGATTGCCGTACACGGCGGCTTCCGCATGAACATCGACGTGAAAGGCGATCTCTACATCGACGATCACCACACTGTGGAAGATACCGGTCTGGCGCTGGGTGAAGCGCTGCTCAAGGCGCTGGGTGACAAACGTGGTATCGGCCGTTTCGGCTTCGTGCTGCCGATGGACGAGTGCCTGGCACGCTGCGCACTGGATATCTCTGGTCGTCCGCATATCGAGTTTAAAGCCGAGTTCAGCTATCAGCGTGTCGGCGATCTCAGTACCGAGATGGTTGAGCACTTCTTCAGCTCCCTCTCCTACGCCATGATGAGCACTCTGCACCTGAAAACCAAAGGCAAGAACGACCATCATCGTGTGGAAAGCCTGTTTAAAGCCTTTGGCCGCACCCTGCGCCAGGCAATTCGCGTGGATGGCAACACCCTGCCGAGTTCGAAAGGAGTGCTGTGATGAACGTGGTGATTCTCGATACCGGGTGCGCCAACCTTTCCTCCGTGAAGTGGGCGATTGAGCGCCTCGGCTACACGCCAGAAGTGAGCCGCGATCCGGATGTGGTGCTGCGTGCCGACAAGCTGTTGTTGCCAGGCGTGGGCACCGCGCAAGCGGCCATGAACCAGTTGCAGGAGCGTGACCTGATCGATCTGATCAAAGCCTGTACCCAACCGGTACTCGGCATTTGTCTTGGTATGCAGTTGCTGGGTCGCGGGAGCGATGAGAATGGCGGCGTGACCACGCTGGGTCTGGTGGATGAACCGGTCTCGCTGATGGATACCCAGGGTTTGCCCTTGCCACATATGGGCTGGAACCAGATCACTTCGCAAGCTGGCAACCACCTGTTCCGTAATATCCCGGACGGCAGCTACTTCTATTTTGTGCACAGCTACGCCATGCCAGTGAATGCCGCCACCATCGCTCAGTGCGACTACGGCCATCCGTTCACCGCTGCGTTGCAGAAAGATAATTTCTTCGGCGTGCAGTTCCACCCGGAGCGTTCTGGCAAAGCAGGCGCGCAGTTGCTGAAAAACTTCCTGGAGATGTGATGATTATCCCCGCATTAGATTTAATCGACGGCAAAGTGGTGCGTCTGCATCAGGGCGACTACGGTCAGCAGCGCGACTACGGTAGCGATCCGCTGCCACGCCTGCAGGATTACGAACGTCAGGGCGCGGAAGTGCTGCACCTGGTGGATCTCACTGGCGCCAAAGATCCGGCTAAACGCCAAATCCCTCTGCTCACTATCTTGCTGCGCGGCGTGAATGTACCGGTGCAGGTCGGTGGCGGTATTCGCAATCGCGAAGATGTGGCGGCTTTACTGGCAGCCGGCGCGACTCGCGTGGTGGTTGGTTCCACGGCAGTGAAACAGCCAGAGGAAGTGAAAAGCTGGTTCAACGAGTTCGGCGCGGATGCCATTGTACTGGCGCTGGATGTTCGCATTGACGCCAACAATCGCAAAGAAGTGGCAATCAGTGGCTGGCAGGAAGCGGCTGGCGTAACGCTGGAAGAAGTGATTGGCTGGTATCAACCAGTTGGCCTGAAGCACGTGCTGTGCACCGATATCTCCCGCGATGGCACCTTAAGCGGTTCCAACGTGGCGCTGTATAAAGAAGTGTCTGATGCCTTCCCGGATATTGCGTTCCAGAGTTCCGGCGGCATCGGCTCGCTGGATGACATCGCGGCCTTACGTGGTAGTGGCGCACAGGGCGTGATTGTCGGTCGTGCTTTACTGGAAGATAAATTCACCGTAGCGGAGGCGATTGCATGCTGGCAAAACGGATAATTCCTTGTCTCGATGTCCGTGACGGACAAGTGGTGAAAGGCGTGCAGTTCCGCAACCACGAAATTATTGGCGATATCGTGCCACTGGCGCAGCGCTATGCGCAGGAAGGCGCTGACGAGCTGGTGTTCTATGATATCACCGCCTCTTCCGATGGCCGTGTGGTGGATAAAAGCTGGGTGTCACGTGTCGCAGAAGTGATTGATATTCCATTCTGCGTGGCGGGCGGTATCAAGAGTGAGGAGGATGCCGCGCGCATTCTGCAGTTCGGTGCGGATAAGATCTCCATCAACTCCCCGGCGCTGGCTGACCCGACGCTGATCACGCGTCTGGCGGATCGCTTTGGTGTGCAGTGCATCGTGGTGGGGATTGATACCTGGTTCGATGAAGCCACCGGCAAGTATCACGTCAATCAATATACCGGCGATGAATCCCGTACGCGCGTTACGACCTGGGAAACCCTCGACTGGGTGCAGGAAGTGCAAAAGCTGGGCGCGGGTGAAATCGTACTGAACATGATGAACCAGGATGGCGTGCGTAACGGCTACGATCTGGTGCAACTGAAGAAAGTACGTGACGTGTGTAAAGTGCCACTGATCGCTTCGGGCGGCGCGGGCACCATGCCACACTTCCTCGAAGCCTTTGAACAGGCAAACGTCGATGGTGCACTGGCCGCTTCAGTGTTTCACAAACAAATTATCAATATCGGCGAGTTGAAAAACTTCCTGATCGACAACGGTGTGGAGATTCGCGCGTGTTAACTGCAGAACAACTGGCCAAACTGGATTGGGCCAAAACCGCGGGCATGATGCCCGTCATCGTCCAGCATAACGTTTCTGGCGAAGTGCTGATGCACGGTTATATGAATGAGGAAGCGCTGCAAAAGACGCTGGCGGAAAGCAACGTCACCTTCTTCTCTCGCACCAAAAACCGCTTGTGGACCAAGGGGGAAACCTCCGGTCACTTTCTGCAGGTCGCGAGCATCACCCCGGATTGTGATAACGACACCCTGCTAGTGCTGGCAAACCCGATTGGGCCAACCTGCCACCTTGGCACCTCAAGCTGCTTCTCACCGGCGGCGCCAGATTGGGCGTTCCTCTATCAGCTGGAGCAGCTGCTGGCTTCACGTAAGAGCGCCGATCCTGAGAGTTCTTACACCGCGAAACTGTATGCCAGCGGCACCAAACGTATCGCGCAGAAAGTCGGTGAAGAAGGCGTGGAAACCGCACTGGCAGCCACAGTGAACGACCGTCACGAACTGACCAACGAAGCCTCTGATTTGCTGTATCACCTGATGGTGCTGCTGCAGGATCAGGAGCTGGATTTGAGCACGATTATTAATAATCTGCGGGCGCGTCATAAATAACGAATTGTGCAATAAGCTGCTCAAAATTGTCATTTCATAACTATTTTGAGCAGCATACTTCTCAAAAAAATCAAAGCTAGCTAGAATTGAGCAATATACTGCTCAATGGAGGTTAGCATGCTTATTCTACAGCTCTACCTTGATGGAAACTGGCACGACGTTGGCGAGCTTAATGTTAAAGATCCCTCTAAAGGTCGTGAAAGCGCAGCACTTCTTGCGTATGACTTCAACTATGCAGCTGAACAGCTCGATCGAAACGATATCGCTAGCTGTAGTTTGAATTATCCCGTAATGCTGATAGGCAGCCACTTTGCGCAGCCTTGGTTTGGTTTCCTGGATGATATTGTCCCAGCGGGAGCAAGCCGACGTTATTGGATTCAGCATCTTGGTTTACAGGGTAAATCTTCAGCTGAGCAAGATTATGCGCTATTGAAATCCGGCACAATTGCGCCAGTTGGAAATTTACGCATCAAAGATTCCCTACCCCAACTTCCTGAAAATAGCCAACTCAAGACTCGCCGCTTTCCTGCCGAATGGGCGATTGAGAGAGACAGTGATTTTCTTGAATATGCGCAACAGATGGGGGCCGCCAGCGGCGGGGCAACAGGTGCGGGAGGGGAAGCGCCAAAACTGCTGCTACGACGGAATACAAACAGCGAAGTGTGGATTGATACCTGGCAGGATGATCATCTGAACCGGGATACCCCTTATCTGGTTAAGTATCCGCGTGGTACACGAAGCCCAATCGACTGCGATATCCTGCGCGCAGAATATCATTTCTACCATGAGTTACAGGCTATGGGTGTCGAGACGATTGATACGCAGGAGATGTTGCTATGTGAAGGTGAACGTTACCCCTCTCTTTGGCTACCACGCTTTGATATTGCGTTTGTTGAAAACAGAAAAGTCATATACGGGCTTGAGTCCATCTATTCGCTAATGAAAAAACCACCGGGCAGTTATCTCAATCATTTTGAGGTCATTCGCTGCCTGGTTGAGCGATTAGCCTTGACGGGTGCAGATCGCGAAAAATTGGTCAGTGAATGGGTCAAACGTGACATGCTCAATGTTGCATTTGGTAATTCAGATAATCATGGGCGTAATAGTGCCATTCTAAAGAAACCATCAGGCATGTGGCTTGCACCGGTGTATGACTTCGCACCAATGAAAGCCGATCCAGAGGGCGTGGTGCGAACGACTCAATGGGGTTCACCTTACGAAGAAGGTGGCCATTACAATTGGCAGTTGATTGCTCAACAGCTCAACGAGTTTATCCCTGAAGCCTCATTACTCAATTCGTTGCGTGAGTTAACCTGCAAGCTCGCTGGGTTAAAATCCCGCCTTGCCGCTCGGGGTGTACCACAGTCAATTCTGGAAATGCCAGGCATTGGTTTTAACTATCTCGAAGAACGTATCGCGGGGTGGCAAATATGAAGAAATCGATGACGCCTTTTGAGCGAGAAGTGATGCTGCTAGGCCTTCTTCAGCAATTTATTGAGGAGAAGTTAACTCATGGCCAACTCTTAATGCAGCTTCGTAAAAAGGTGCTGGGGTTTTCACAGGAACGCTATGCCAGCTTAGCGGGCATCAGTCGTCGCACGTTATCTGACATTGAGCTGGACAAAGAAAGTATTACGCTGACTACGTTGAATCGCGTATTTAAACCTCTGGGATTGAAACTGGGCTTGCTGCCACGCCAAAAACATATGATGCAGGAATTACTCAGCAATCTTACTCAACAGGGAGCCCCTGATGACCACTCATGAAAAACTGATCGTCCTGCTCGACCAGCACAACGCCCGTTATCGCGTGATGGAACATCCCGCGACTGGAAAATGTGAAGCTGTTGCTGAGATTCGCGGGACGGAAGTGGGACAAGGCGCCAAAGCATTGGTGTGCCATGTCAAAGGTAACGGTATCAAACAGCATGTGCTGGCGGTTCTGCCGGCTGATCAACAGGCGGATTTGAGCAAAGTGGCCGAAGCGGTTGGCGGTCGTCGTGCTTCGTTAGCCTCTCCGGCTGAAGTGGATGCGTTAACCGGCTGCGTGTTTGGTGCTATTCCACCTTTCAGCTTCCATCCTGATCTACAACTGGTCGTCGACCCGCTGCTGTTTGAACGCTACGACGAAATCGCCTTTAACGCGGGTCTGCTGGAAAAATCAGTGGTACTGAGTGTGGCGGATTATCGCACCATGCATAATGGTAACGTCATGAAAATAATCTGCTAATTGCCATGGCGGACAGTGATCGGTACTCTGCGTTATTCCACATCACGAAAAAGAAGACCGAAATTATGGCAAGTTCTCGTTTTACTGCCCGCCTGCGTCAGACGCTGGCGCTGGCTGTGCTGGCAGGTTGCGCATTTGGCGCACAGGCAAAGATTGAACAAGTACGCTTCGCTGTTGATCCAACCTACCCTCCTTTCGAATCCAAAACCCCGCAGGGCAAACTGGTGGGTTTTGATATCGACCTGGGCAACGCACTGTGTGAGCAGATGCAAACCAAATGCGTGTGGGTTGAGAGCCAGTTCGACGGCATGATTCCAGCGCTGAAAGCTCGCAAGTTTGATGCCATCCTGTCGGATATGGGTATTACTGAAGAGCGTCTGAAACAGATCGACTTCACCGTGCCGCTCTATGATACGCACACCCAATTAATTGCACGCAAAGGCTCTGGCCTGCTGCCAACGGCTGAATCGCTGAAAGGCAAAACGGTTGGTGTTGAGCAGGGAACCGTGCAGGAGCGCTATGCACTGGCAAAATGGCAGCCACACGGCGTGAACGTGGTGCCTTATGGCGATCAGGCACAGGTTGAAAGTGATTTGATCTCTGGCCGTCTGGATGTGGTATTTACCGATGCAGCACAGGCAGCTAACGGCTTCCTGAAACATCCGCAAGGCAAAGATTTCGAGCTGGCTGGCCCGATTGTGGAAGACCCGATTATCGGTCCAGGTACAGCGATTGGACTGCGTAAAGGTGATGAAGAGCTGAAAACAGCCCTTGATAACGCCTTTGCTGAAATCAAGAAAAACGGCACTTTTGACAAGATCCAGAAGAAGTACTTCGCCACCGATATCTCGATCCAGCATTAATCAATGCAGGGGCGGTCTTCAGGCCGCCCTGTTCGCGCGGCTAACATGAGCAAGCGCAAATTTAGCGGCTTCATACCCGCTCATTTTCACAGCAGCACTATAATTCCAGTCAATAAAATTAATCAGGCACGACGTTCAGCGTGCCGTAGATACAGGACATCGACCGCGCCATGCAACAACAACATCATCCCTTGTTAAGTGCTTCCCTCGGTACACAGCGCGAAATCGTCAGCTTTCATTTCGGTACCGATTCCCAGCAGCGCGTCTACATTCAGGCGGCACTGCACGGTGATGAACTGCCGGGTATGGCGGTGGCGTGGTATCTGAAACACAAGCTGCTGGCACTGGAATCGGCCGGGCAGCTCAAATCCAAAATTACGCTGGTGCCGGTGGCAAATCCGCTGGCTATGGGGCAACACTGGCACGGCAGCCATTTGGGCCGATTCCATACGCTTTCAGGTCAGGATTTCAATCGCCGTTTCCCGGCGTTAGGCGATACCCTGGCTGAAGAGTTGGCCGGTTCGTTGACGCAAAGCGAGTATGAAAACAAGCGGCTGATCCGTGATGCCATTGATCGCCATTATCGCGATCGCATTGCTAAAACCGAACTGGATGCGCAGCGCTTCACGTTGATGCGAATGGCCAGCCAGGCCGATTTGATGATTGACTTGCACTGTGACTGGGATGCATTGCCACATCTCTACACCACGCCGCACGCATGGCAGGACATTGAGCCTTTAGCGCGTTGGTTAGGTAGCGAAGTACAGCTGCTGGCGCAGATTTCAGGCGGCGAGCCGTTTGATGAAGCCTGCTGCGAGCCATGGCTGACGCTGGCTGAACGGTTTGGTAGTGAGTATCCGATGCCACGGGGTTTGTTGCCGGTAACGCTGGAATTACGAGGTGTGGCGGATGTGTCGCCAGAACAGGCGGAGAAGGATGCGGATGCGATTATTAATGCCTTGATTGAGGGTGGCTACATTGCGGGTGACGTGGGTGAGTCCCCTGCTCTGATCAACCCTGCAACGCCGCTGGCGGGTTGTGAGTATATCCATGCGCCGCATTCTGGGCTGTTGTTGAATCGCCGTGAGTTGGGCGAGTGGATTAAGCCGGGGGAAGTAGTGGCAGAGATTGTGGACCCGATTACCGACCAGGTGACGCCGCTAGTGGCAGAGTTTGGTGGGGTGCTGTATGCAAGGAACCTGATGAAGTTTGCTACGGCGGGGATGCTGGTGGTGCGGTTGGCGGGGGAAAATGCGGGTAGAGAGGGAGAGTTGCTGGTGGGGTAAAAAATTGAGGCTTCCCGAAGGAAGCCTCTCTGCTATTAGTCCAGCCACTCAGTGTGGAAAACACCGTCTTTATCAATGCGCTTGTAAGTATGCGCACCGAAGTAGTCACGCTGAGCCTGAATCAGGTTAGCTGGCAGAACTTCTGAACGATAGCTGTCGTAATAGGCGATGGCTGCCGAGAAGGTCGGAGTCGGGATGCCGTTCTGAATCGCGTAAGAAACAACATCACGCAGCGCCTGCTGGTATTCGTCAGCAATGTTTTTGAAGTATGGATCCAGCAACAAGTTTGCGATATCCGCGTTGCTTGCGTACGCATCAGTGATCTTCTGCAAGAACTGAGCACGGATGATGCAGCCAGCACGGAAGATCTTGGCGATTTCACCGTAGTGCAGGTCCCAGTTGTTCTCTTCTGAAGCAGCGCGTAACTGAGAGAAGCCCTGAGCGTATGAAACGATTTTGCCCAGATACAGTGCGCGACGTACTTTCTCAACAAACTCCGCTTTGTCACCGGTGAAAGCTTTAGCCTGCGGACCGCTCAGTACTTTAGAAGCTGCAACACGCTGCGTCTTCAAGGAAGACAGGTAACGAGCGAATACTGATTCGGTGATCAGTGACAGTGGCTCGCCAAGGTCAAGAGAGCTCTGGCTGGTCCACTTACCGGTGCCCTTATTAGCTGCCTCATCAAGGATCACATCAACCAGATATTTACCGTCTTCATCTTTCTTGGTGAAGATATCTTTGGTGATGTCGATCAAGTAGCTGCTCAGCTCACCATTGTTCCAGTCAGTGAAAGTCTTAGCCAACTCTTCGTTGTTCAGACCCAATGCGCCTTTCAACAGCGCATAAGCTTCAGCGATCAGCTGCATGTCGCCATATTCAATGCCGTTATGAACCATCTTCACATAGTGACCAGCGCCGTTTGGACCGATGTAAGCAACACAAGCTTCACCGTCTTCAGCACGCGCAGCGATTTTGTCCAAAATTGGGGCAACCAACTCGTATGCTTCTTTCTGACCACCAGGCATGATGGAAGGACCTTTCAATGCACCCTCTTCACCGCCGGAAACGCCGGTACCGATGAAGTTGAAGCCTTGGTCTGACAGTTCTTTGTTGCGACGAATGGTATCTTTATAGAAGGTGTTACCGCCATCGATCAGAATGTCGCCTTTATCAAGATGCGGAGTCAGAGAAGCGATAGTTTTATCAGTCGCCTCACCAGCCTGCACCATCAGCAGAATACGGCGTGGTTTTTCCAGCGATTCAACGAACTCTTCAACGGTGTAAAAAGGAGCAAGTTTCTTGCCCTGGTTCTCCGCGATGACTTCATCAGTCTTCTCGCGAGAACGGTTGAAGATAGAAACAGTGTAACCGCGGCTCTCAATGTTAAGAGCCAGATTACGGCCCATCACTGCCATACCTACAACGCCGATCTGTTGCTTGGACATTACATACTCCTGTCTGAGGTCTCACATAGTGTTACTGGTAACACCATTCTATAAGTGACCGATATGTTAACTCAGGATTACCGATAAAGGGTAATGATTGGTGCGATACTTGAATTAAAGTTATTTCTTTAAAAATCAGATTGTAACAACGATTTATAGAGTTCCGTATAACTTTCAATCATCTTGTCGGCCGTGAAAAGCGCCTCAAAGCGCGCCAGCGCAGCGGCACCGTAAGTCATGGCCATGTCAGGATTTTGCCATATTTGATCCATTGCCTTTCTTAATGCCACAGGGTTGGACGGAGGGACGACTAATCCGGTGACACGATCAATATTGATAAAGGTTGTTCCGGTTCCAATCTCGCTTGAGATTAGCGGTTTTGAATAGAGTGCGCCCTCTAGCAAAGATATGCCGAACGCTTCGGAACGTAAATGTGACGGAAAAACCAGACAGGTACATAACTGCAGCAAGGCAGACTTTTCACTGTCCTCCAGCGCACCCAAGAAGTAGATATTGTCCACGCCAAGTTGCTGCGCTTGGGCTTTCAGCTCAGCCTCAATAGGACCTGCACCCACGACGACGATGGGATAAAGGCTATTTTTTGCCGCCTCGATTAAGATATGCAGGCCTTTGTAATAACGAAATGTTCCAATGAATAGGAAGAAGCCATCCGGAAATTTTGCATGCCATTTTTGCAAAACGGTAGGATCGTTATTTTGATAAAACTGCTTATCAAGACCGTAAGGAATAACCTCAACTTTCTCTTTAAACTGCTGTAATATCGGGCTGCTTTCAACATAGTTTGGGGATGCGGCAACAATCCGATCAACACTAGAAAGAAAACGATTCATTAATGGAGTATAGAGTTTCAGCAACACCTTCTGCTTAACGATATCAGAATGGTAACTCACTACTGATGGCTTTTTTATGCCTGCAGCGAAATGCATAAAGTCCATAAATGGATAGGGGAAATGGTAATGGATAATGTCTGCATCATGAGCAAGTTCCCTGAATTCCTGTATGGCTGAATAAGAGAATGGCGTTGAGGCAAACTCACATTGCGTTTTCACCCGATGAATTTGATGGTTATCCAATCTATCATTTTTCTTTTCAAATTCGGGGCTATGAGTAAAAACAACAGATTCAATACCAGATTTAAAACCACCTTCTGCGAGCTGATAAATAACCTGTTCTATACCGCCAAAAGTATCAGGGTAGTAGGTTTTATAACAGTGTAGAACTTTAATCATATGTATTTTGCGACCTGCTCATAAGCTTCAATGGTTTTATCCGCACACAGTGACCATGAAAATTGCCGGGCACGCGCCAATCCCGAATCAATCATACGATGCTTTTCATCAGCGCTTTCAATCATCATATGGATGTAGGTCGTCAAAGCATCAATGTCGCCAGGTTCATGCATTAATGCTGCATCTCCAGCCACTTCGGGAAGCGAGGTTGCATTTGAGCAAATTACAGGCGTTCCTGATGCCATTGCTTCAAGTACCGGTAAGCCGAATCCTTCATAAATTGAAGGGAATACAAAAGTCGTCGCAGCACTGAATAAACTTGGTAGATCCTTACCCGGAACAAAACCTAAATATTTTAACCACCCTTCTCTCTCACCCTTATCGAAAAGTCTAAAGAGTTGCTCATTTCCCCAACCTTTATAACCACTAATTACCAGCGGGAAAGCAGACTTTTCAGTAGCGGGCAACCGGTCATAAGCCTTTAATAACGTCAAAATATTTTTTCTTGGTTCAATAGTGCCCGTATAAAGAAAGAAACGTCGCCATTTCAGATTATATTTCTCAAGTACGTATTTGGTATCGGCTTCATCTCGGGGACGGAACTGAACATTGCAAGCAAGAGGGGCTACGGCAATTTTATTATCTTCGATACCAAAGAAATCTTTTAACTCATTCTTTGTGTAATAAGAATCAGTGATCAACATTGATGCGCGCGAAACAGTATTTCTTAACTCTTTTTGCATAAGATGAACACGACCAGCAGGATGAAACTGTGGCCAGTGGAATACCGAAAGATCATGAAAAGTGGCGACGCAGTGGTTCACACGAGGAGGCAAATAATAGTTCGGGCTATGAAATATGTGATTTTTATAATTTCTTAACGCCATCATTTTCATCAGCGGAAAAGTCAGGCGATATATATCGCTTACGATTTTACTTTTTTTTAAGTTGCGTTTGAGAGTTTGTACCGATTCAGCAGACTCACTCGCGACTGCAAGTGAGTCACGAGTCACTGTACCATGGAGAAATGTCAGTGCAACATTTTCTCTTTCCTGAATCTGTTTAGCAAGCTCAAACGCATAACGGCCAATACCGGTCAAAGGGTATTTAATACAGTCCGTAGAGTAAACGACGTTTATTGCTTTGCTTCCAGCATCCATTTCAGGGTATCTCTAAGAGGGATTTTAGACGTAGTCTCACCAACTATGCTACGAAGCAAAGTGATATCGCCACAAAGTTCTTTTATTTCATTAGGCCGAACAAAATCAGGATTAACTTCAATCTTAATATCATGGCCTGTTAATGATTCACAAAGATCAATAACTTCTCTTAAAGAGTGCATTTTACTTGAAGCAACATTGACAGTCTTACCAAATGAGCAGGAATGGAGTAACGCTGTATAAATTTTAACAACGTCTCGCACATCGGAAAAATCACGCCATACATCTATGTTGCCCAGTTCAATGACATCTTTTCTCTCACGAAAATGTTTGACGATTTTCGGAATCAGAAAATCTCCTGCCTGACCGGCACCAGTGTAATTGAATGGCCGGGTAATGATAACTGGCAATTTATCATAAAACAGACTGGTCATATACTCCATAGCAAGCTTGCTTACCGCATAGTCATTTGCAGGCCTGGCAGGAACCGACTCTGCTAATTTCCCCGGCGTGTTATTACCGTAGACATTAGCACTGCTGGCGATCAAAACTGCATCCGGCCTTTTTACTGATTCGCTAAGAGCCTGTAATAAGTTACGCGTACCACAAAGGTTCACATTATAGAATGCGTTGGGATCAGCATGACTAATAAAAGCTATCGCAGCAAGATGAACAATAACGTCTGGCTGAATACTGTCTATAGCATTTTTAACCTGTGCTGGATCGGTAAGATCAATCTGAAAATAACGTAAGGAATTTTGGGCGGGAGTTGAACCGAAACCATAAACTTCATATCCAGCAGCGGATAAATCCGCTGCCATATATTGGCCGGTAAAGCCCTTGATCCCAGTGATCAATGCTTTTTTGCCATTAGTCATATCAGAAGGAGAACCCTTGTTTATTGCGGCGTAAATCCTCTTCTACCATCATCGCGCACAACTCTTCGAGTGTGGTTTTTGGTTCCCAGCCCAGAATATTTTTCGCACGCTGTGGATTACCAATCAGTAATTCTACTTCAGCAGGACGATAGAACTTAGGATTGACCTTAACCACCACTTTATTAGTTGCGACATCGATTGCAACTTCCTGGTCATCTTTGCCTTCGAAGCGCAATTCAATGTCAGCCGCTTTGAACGCCATTGAAACGAAGTCACGGACTGTTTCAGTGCGATTGGTTGCGAGGACAAATGTATCTGGTTCATCAGCTTGCAGCATACGCCACATGCCTTCAACATATTCCTTAGCAAAGCCCCAGTCACGCTTGGCGTCCATGTTACCTAACTCGAGCACATCCAGCTTACCGAGCTTAATTTTGGCTACTGAATCTGTGATCTTACGGGTCACAAACTCCTGTCCACGCAGTGGTGATTCGTGGTTAAACAGAATCCCACTTGATGCGAAAATGTTGTAGCTCTCACGGTAGTTAATGGTCATCCAATGAGCATACAACTTTGCAACGCCATACGGGCTACGCGGATAGAAAGGTGTATCTTCTTTCTGCGGAATAGCCTGCACTTTACCAAACATCTCTGAAGTAGACGCCTGATAGAAGCGGATTTTAGGGTTAACGATGCGAATAGCTTCTAGCAGGTTTACCGGACCGATACCTGTAATTTCAGCAGTGGTCAATGGCTGGTCAAAAGAAACACCTACAAAGCTCTGAGCCGCAAGGTTGTAAACTTCGGTCGCTTTGCTTTCCTGAAGTAAACGTATGCTCGATGACAAATCTGTCAAATCATATTCGACCAGATGGAGGTTAGGGTTGTTTTTTAATCCTAACTCTTCAATTCGCCAGAAATTAACTGAGCTGGTACGACGGTAAGTGCCAAATACTTTGTAACCTTTTTCTAGCAATAACTCGGCTAAATAAGCGCCATCCTGACCAGTAATGCCTGTAATAACTGCCGTATTCATACTTACTCCTAATAACTATATCCAGTTTTATTTTACTAATGGAAGTTGTTGCAGTAATTGTACTGTACTTTCCTCCCATGTACACCAGTTAATATTCCTTGAATCAGGAATAGTGCCATTCCTTTCCATTTCCATCCAATCTTTAAGTGTTGAATAAACACAGTCAGGATCATTTCCGCTAAAATAAAATGCGTTGTCACCAGCAATCTCACGTAGCACAGGTATATCACGAGCGATGATTGGCAATTCTTGCTGAGCTGCCTCTATTATGGGTAATCCAAAACCCTCCGCATAGGACGCTACAATAAGCGCATTAGTCTCGGCATATAATTCTGAAAGAAAGTCGTCACCAATATTATTCAACCAATACAAATTCCGATCTTTTTGAATGTGATTTTCAATTCTTTCAATAAGATGATCTACTCCCCATCCCTTTTTTCCCACAATAACAAGATTACAAAATATACCATCATTCCATAATTTTTCAAAAGCAAGAAGAACCTGCTCATGTCCTTTACGGGGTTCAACAGTACTTACCATAAGAAAAGTAGGCTGTACTTTTAATTTTTCCAACAGTTCAATAGCATTATCTGGCCGGCAAATAGATGGTTTACTTGCAGAAATATCAGCACCTAAATGAAAATATTTCAATTCAAGATAAGGATTTCGAGCGATTGAATCTTTATGTTCATTTAAATAAGAGCCTACTTCTTGTGCGACACTATTTGATATACAAACGAGACCATCAGAATTTTCAGCAATCGATTTCAACCATACAGGAAACGCCGCACGAACATTCATATCTGTCCATTCAGGATGCAATAACGGAATTATGTCGTAAACCACATAGTAAACAAAAGCGCCACTCTTTCGAATTGTACTAATTTGATTATTTAAATATGGGAATAAATGTGCCGTCAAATCTAAACCAAGCAGTATATCATCTTTACTGAATAAAACAGGTTCATCACTACCGTAATCTATATCGTAGCT
>NZ_JAERJM010000022.1:0-32510 GCF_018257655.1 Pantoea sp. JGM49
TAAATATACTTTTTTATCAATCGGTGGATTTGACATACCAAAATTCTATGCTAGCCAATCATTTTTTCACATTGCTGCCCTTTCCATCAATTTAATGACTTGAACGTTAAAGAAGACTCGTGCACTCAACTATTTATTTACGCGAGCATTAATAAAATTCATCGTTATGATGCGCTCGCTTATCACACCTGCTTAATGAACCTTTAAGGAATGCAGTTAGAAAACTCATGCCACTCATCTTTAATGGCAGGATTGGAAATTAATACAGACGTATTGAGAAATGATAAGTTGGTCAAAAAAATCAGACTTATCAAAATAATAAGCCTGATAAAAAACACTTAATGCTTAGTCAAAATAAGCATCCCTTATTGGACTTTCTTTCGTATATCCGGAGATAATATTTATCTGTTAACTTTCTCCCATAGCAAGCTGTCGGAGCAGTTCAATATGGTCGGGGTTGTCATTAAGAGCGGGTATGTAGGTAAATGCCGTCCCACCTGCGTGCATAAATAATTCCCGGTTCTGCTCATCGAGTTCTTCAAGGGTTTCAAGACAATCTGACGCAAACCCCGGACTGATCACATGTATCTTCTTTATGCCTTTAGCCGGAAGTCCCTTAATCGTTTCATCAGTATAGGGTTCTAACCAGGGTTCTCTGCCGAATCGGGATTGAAAAGTCATTAATACCTGCAGAGATTCATGACCCAGCGCTTCAGTCAGCCGTTTTGTGGTGAGTTCGCATCGCTCTTTATACCTGTCTCCTTCGGCTGAAAATCTGACAGGGATACCATGGTATGAAATGAGCAAGGCATCCGGAACCCCGTGCAGGTTGAAAGAATTTTCAACTGACAACCTGAGCGCTTCAATATAGGCCGGATGGGCTGCATAATCATTTATAAAATTGACCGCAGGCGTATATCGAATTTTGGTCGTCTGTAAATGACGACTGACGCTATCCCAGACTGATGAAACCGTTGACGATGAAAATTGCGGATACAATGGAATGACTGTCATTTTAGTCACACCTTTCTCAATTAATTCATCAATAGCGCTGCTGATTGACGGTTCACCGTAACTCATGCCAAGAGCAACGGGCAATCCTGTCACCTGCGCAAGAGCAGTGGCTTGTCGTTTGCTGTAAACCATGAGCGGAGATCCCTCTTCCATCCAGATTGAAGCGTATAACTTTGCCACGCGTCTGGAACGTAGTGGGATAATGATGCCGTGAAGTATCGGACACCATAGAATCCTGGGTAAATCAACGACCCGGTAATCATGTAAGAATTTTGAAAGAAATTTTTTCACCGCAACCGGCGTGGGCGCAGCAGGCGTTCCCAAATTCACGATTAATACACCGTGCTTATCATCCATTATCAGAAGCCTCAAACATAAAGATTAAATCAGTGCTGAGTAAATGTAGCATAGTATGTTTGACATTAAAGTCCTCGCAGAAAATCTTTCGCTTATTCAACCTTGTATACACATTCTATGGTGAAAATCATTAATTAATATTAAGTTTTAATCCAATTACAGTGACGCCTGGAGGAATTCATCGTCATTATTCCGCCCATCTGATCGTGTTTAAATACCCTACGATCAGATGCTGCTGACAAACGGCGATAACACCTGACGGGTTTAACTTAAACATTGTGAACAATCTTTTGTTTGTCCATCGATATGGCTTGCTGCCAATTTTGAATTAAACAGACGCAATCCCTTTGAAAAACGTTATGTCCGATTCCAGGGCAGTCGACTTAATACCTTCGCCATCCCACACCAGCCGGTGATGCCAGCGAAAATGAGTCCACATCCGACAATACCGGACACAAGATAGCACCACTCAGACACCGTCGCGCCGGCGAGGACGCCGGTTAACACTAATGTACCGGCGGCAATCTGCACCTGCCGCATTAAGGGGAGCACGCCTCCTTTCGCTTTTACTGTTGCATAGCCTGCCGACTTCCACGCATTCATCCCACCCTTTAGCAGGTAAATCTTTGCCGGCGCGCCTAATGTGGCACATTGGGCTTGGTTTGCATCAGTGCGCATACCCGTTTGGCAGTGAAATATGATGCAATCTTCGCTCTTCTGTCGCAACGAGAGCGGTTTTTCCGGCTCGATCTCACCGATCGGAACAGACAATGCCTCCGGTATGTGTTCATACTCCCATTCATCACGCCCACGTATATCTATCAGGCGCGCGCCGTTCTTAAGCCTTTCTTTGACTTCAATCGGGGTGAGTAGCGGGATGTTCATTCTCATTCTCCTGGCAATACAGTCGGTGAAGCACTTCCATCACGGCAATCACAGAAGGATCAGCCAGACGGTAGTGCCTGAAACGTGAGGTTTTGGACGAAACAATCAAACCTTGTGTTTTCATGATTCGTAGATGCTGTGATGTTGCTGAAGGACTCAGGCCGGTCATACGACTCAGCGCGCCCGCATCCGTTAAGGGAGCTTTGATCAGCGTGCATAAGATCATCAAACGCTGTGTATGCGCTAACGTCTTGAGCAGACGTGCTGCTTTTGCTGCCTGCATCGGCAAGTCCAGATTGTTCGCCATCATCACGCTATCTCTGATAGTTTAGATAAATCTAAACTATCAGAGATGAACGTCAATGTGTGAATAAAAAACACTTATCTTTATTGAAACACATTCTCATTTAAAAAATAGTGTATAGCCTTTCCTTTGTTAAGGTTGATTTAATATTTCCAGGTGAAGATGGCCACATTACCCCTGAATCCTGGTGAAACAATGAAAAGTAAATTATTGAGCCATCTTCCTCACAATGACGCCCCTTTTTTTCGCGGATTACACATTGCCATTGCGTTGCTAATACTTTCGCAGATTATTAATTCAAATTTAACCGAACGTGAAGCGATGGGTGAAAATAACATCGAGGCTTTTATCACGTGGTTTCATATTATTTCAGGATTTACCCTGATTTTTCTCGGTATTGTGCTCTTGTGCTGGATGCTCACCCAACGAGGAGTTCGCTGGTACTTCGCGTGGCTTACTATTGATTTAAAAGGGATTAAACAGGATTTATTACTGTTAAAAAAACGCAGATTGCCCGAAGCTACGCAAGGCGGGATCGCGGCCACGATACAAGGTCTCGGCGTGGTTTCACTGCTTCTGGTTGCATTTTCAGGCGGTCTCTGGTTTTTAACCCAGCGGATGACCGGCGTGACGGCAGAGATGGCGCGCATTTTTATGCACTGGCACAAGTTTTTGACAACCTTTGTTGAACTTTATTTTTATGCGCATGGTGCCATGGGCATTCTCCATATTTACCTGGCAAGAAATAAATAATATTTGGGCAAACATGTTGAATTGTCACTGATCAAAAAGGGGACCTGAAATGCTCATCCATTTTCCCTGTAAGTTGATATGGCGTTTAGGTGGCAATGAATCCTCCACCGCCGGCAACTTTATTCGTGAGCACTATTTCCGCCGTTATGGTGCTGAACTCAGCTCACTGCTGCCCGATATTCTTACCCTGGAAGACGGGCGCGGATGTCTGATCGCCGCGTGCGGCATGGCACCCGCCTCCGCAGGCATGATGTATCTGGAGCGTTATCTGGACAGGCCTGCGGAAGGGATGCTGAGTGACATTTTTAAGGGTCAAATTTTCCGCAGCAGTATCGTTGAAATCGGTAATTTTGCCGCGACGGATGGTCTGGCAGTGCGTGTGTTTTATGCCGCCATCTGCAGGTTACTCAACCATTACGGGTACAGCCACATTGTGTTTACCGGCACACGAAAAATCCGTAACACCTTCTGCCGAATGAACTTGCATCCGGTCGTACTCGCCGATGCTGAAGGCGAACGGCTGGGAAGCGAAAAAGCGCAATGGGGCAGTTATTACCTAAATGCGCCCAAGATTATGGCCGGGGAGCTGGCTGGCGGTCAGCTTGCGCTTGCAAACAACGACATTCTCAACGGGTGGATAGAAGTTTTACCTGATTCCCCGTGGCACCGGATACCGGAGGTACAGCATGCTCATTAATGCGCTCGAATTCCATGCCCGACAACAGCCATTTGCCACTGCGCTGATCAGCAACGAGCGTAGCTGGAGCTGGGCTGACTTTCATCAGGATGTGTCGGCTTTTGCTGAAACACTCAGACAGGCGAAAGTTCATCGACTGGCGCTGGCGCTGGGCAACACTCCGGCCTGGATTATCGCGGATCTTGCTTGCCTGAAAGCCGGTGTGGTTTGCATTCCGGTACCGCCTTTCTTCTCCGATCAGCAACGTGAATGGTTAATGAACAGCTCCGGCGCAGACGCCATTCTGGCCCCGACACACATTTCAGCCTTGGCCCTCATGTCTACGGCTCAGGGAATGCTGCATATTTGCAGAAAGGAGGGGCTACCCTTACTGCATTCTGGCACCGTGAAAATTACCTATACATCGGGTACCACCGGCACCCCTAAAGGCGTTTGCATGTCGGCTACAGGGCTAGAGTGGACTGCCGGCGCGCTGGCAGGCCTGATGAAGCCCCTGTCATTACAGCGCCATCTGGTAACACTTCCGCTCAGTACGCTACTGGAAAACATTTGCGGCAGCTATGTTCCTTTGCTGCTGGGAGTAACCGCCTGTGTGCCTGACCTTAAGGCACTCGGATTTAGCGGTTCGAATCAGTTCAGCCCAGAAATTTTCGCTGAAGCCCTGCGCCGCTGGCATCCGCAAACGCTGGTGCTGGTGCCAGAACTTCTCAGGGCATTAATGATCATCCATCGTCGATCACCGGAAGTAACCGCCCCGCTGCGCTACGTTGCGGTAGGAGGTGCCCGCGTGTCTCAGCAGTTGATTAGTACCGCGCGATCTGCCGGGCTGCCGATATTTGAAGGATACGGCTTGTCAGAGTGTGGCTCTGTCGTGGCACTAAATCATCAACATCATGAAATGGCAGGGAGCGCAGGAAAGCCTTTAGAGGGAGTATCGCTGACTTTTCATGACGCCGAGCTACACGTAAAAAGCCCCGGCAACGCCCTGGGTTATCTTGGAGAAGCTCCTTTTACCGGCAGCATTGCGACCGGAGATTTAGCAGAGCAAGACACATCCGGCTTTATACACATTCGTGGCAGACGGAAAAATGTTCAGATAAATGCTTTTGGTCGCAATTTTTCACCGGAATGGGTTGAAGCTGAGGCCATGAACTGCACAGCCGTGCGTCGTCTGGTGATCTTCGGCGAAGGTTTGAAAAAAAACGTGGCACTGGTGCACACATTTGAAGGGATGGAAGCATCTGCACGTGAGCAACTCAGAGCACTGTCGGACAGGCTTCCGGATTATGCCCGCCCCCATCATCTCATTTTTACCCCGCTCATCTCCTCACCCGAGGTGTTGACCGCGAATGGTCGCCCCCGTCGTGAACGCGTATGGGCCCTGATGAAAACACAGATACTCAATATTGAGGAGATCAGATAAATGTCATTCTACCAAAAACTCCAGAATGAGACGCTGGCGGCCCGTGAGCGAATGCTGTCTCGCCCGGTCATTGCACAATGCTCACGCGGGGAAGTCACGCGGGATATGTACACGGCGTTTCTGGCGCAGGCTTACCATCACGTCAGGCATACCGTTCCACTGCTGATGTGCGCGGGAAGCCGTTTACCGACAGAGAAAGAGTGGGTAAGAGCCGCACTGGTTGAATATATCGAAGAGGAGTACGGTCACCATGAGTGGATCCTGAATGATATACGCGCCAGCGGAGGGGATGCAGAAGCTGTTCGTACGGGTGAGCCTGACCGTCCTGTAGATCTGATGCTCGCATGGCTCTATTACCGTATTGAACGGGTCAATCCCATGTGCATTTTTGGCATGGTACACGTACTTGAAGGCACCAGCGTGATGATTGCCACGCCTATCGCTGAATCTTTGCAGCAGTCGCTTTCACTTGAAGAAACCTGCACAACCTATCTGCGATCGCACGGTGCACTGGATCTTGAACATCTTAAATTCTTTGCTTCGCTGATGGACAAAGTCACTGACCCGCAAGATCAGCAGGATATTATTCATACCGCCCGTGAGGTCTATGCCCTTTATGGTGAGATGCTGGACAGCCTGACAGAGGCCACTTATGCAACTGCGTGATAAAAATATTCTTCTGACGGGGGCAAGCGGCGGCATTGGTCAGCCGCTTGCCAGGCTTCTTGCCCAGAAGGGTGCCCGGGTGTGGCTGGTTGGCCGGCATCAGGCCGAACTCGAAACATTGCGCCGCAGCATGCTTCACCCTGAGCGCCATACTCTGTTTCCGGTTTCTCAATATACCGATGAGGAGATCCTTGCACTGGCGGACAATTTTCACGCGGCTCAGCGACTGGATGTATTGATCAATAATGCAGGAAACAGCCGTTTTGCCCTGCTCGAGCAGCAAACTTTTGATGACATCCGCACTCAGCTCAGGGCAAATATTGAGATCCCGCTACTGCTCTCCCGGGCCTGTGTTCACCAGTTCAGCGCACGTGGCATCATACTTAATGTCGGTTCCATTCTGGGGGATTTGGGGCATCCGGGATACAGCGTCTATTGTGCGACAAAATCGGCATTACGACGGTTTTCAGAAGCGCTGAACCGTGAACTTTCTAACACCAGTCTATCGGTGTTTTATGTGGCGCCCAGGGCAACACACACTCGCCTGAATTCCCCTGCCGTTAATGCGATGAATAAAGCGCTGGGCAACAGCCAGGATGAACCTGAAACCGTGGCACAACAGATTGTTTCGGTGCTGGAGCGGGAAAAAACGCGTCACTATATTGGCCGCGCTGAACGCTTTTTCATCATGATAAACGCCCTGTTGCCTGGGAGGGTAGACAACGCGCTGCGCAAAAAAATGCCCGTCATTTCACGCTTTCTTCATTCTGAAACACACAGTGGAGATCAATAGATGAAGCAATCCCTCAGGTTATTCATCGTGATGCTGATGGCGTTGCCCGCATTGGCTACTGCCAAGGATAAGCTGTCTGATTTGCAGTCAGAGTGGGGCCGGTGCCAGTACCGGACGATGGAACAGCAAAAAACATCCTGTTTCAGTACGCTGAGTACGCAAGCTCACGCTGCTGTAAAACAGGCCGATCGCGACCCAGAGCTGCTGATATGGTCCGGGATCATTGACAGCAGCTGGGCTGGAGCAAAAGGAGGCCTGGGTGCACTGACGCTGGTCAAACAAGCCAAAACCAGTCTGGAGAAAGCGCTTGCTCTTGATCCTCGAGCGTTGCAAGGCTCTGCATTCACCAGTCTGGGCGCCCTTTACTATCAGGTGCCGGGCTGGCCGATTGGTTTTGGTGACAATAAGAAAGCCGAAACCCTCCTGAAACAGGCATTGAACATGAATCCGGACGGCATTGATGCAAACTATTTTTATGGCGATTACCTGCTGAAACAGGGAGACGCCAGCAGAGCTCGCCAATATCTTGAAAAAGCCATGCAGGCTCCTCCCAGAGCAGGCAGAGAAATAGCCGATACAGGGCGGCGAGCCGATATCCAGCGAGATCTGAATAAGATACGTTGATTCACTTTTAAGGTGAGTACCTTGAAGACCACAGGAGACAATTAGCATGCTTCATGGAGAATCGCATAAAATTGCCCGTTCTGGTTGGCTTCGTGCTGCGGTTCTGGGCGCTAATGACGGGATCGTCTCAACGGCCAGTCTGCTTACCGGCGTTGCGGCGGCCAGTACCAGCCATCAAAGCGTGATGCTGGCCGGATTGGCAGGTGTCATTGCCGGTGCAATGTCTATGGCAACCGGTGAATATGTCTCTGTATCCTCACAGGCCGATACCGAAATAGCCGCTCTCGCGGAGGAGCAGGCCGAGCTGGATGAAAACTTTGTGGCAGAAACACACGAACTGGCCGCCCTCTATATCAACAGAGGACTGAGTCCCGAACTGGCCCATAAGGTTGCACAGGCGCTTATGCAGCACGATGCCCTTGATGCGCATGCTCGTGATGAGCTGGGTATAACTGAAATAAGCACCGCCAGGCCATTACAGGCAGCGTTATTTTCAGCAGGCAGTTTTGCCGCTGGCGCGGTGATACCCCTGATGGCGGCAATGACTGTCCCTGGGAAAAATGGGATTGGATTCATCGCCCTATCTGCACTGTTATCGTTGACCTTGCTGGGCGCGCTGGCCGCTCGTACAGGGGGCGCACCTGTTTTACGCAGCGTTTGTCGCGTCAGCTTTTGGAGCAGCCTGGCGATGATCGCATCCGGTCTGACTGGTACTCTGTTTGGCCATCTCGTCGGCACGTGATGCTGCAGACAGGTGACATTGTTCTCGCGCAAAAACGAGCGGCATTTTCTTACAGTCACAGGGGGTTACAGCTTTTTGCTGATGGCCCTGAAATTCCGTGTAACGACTCAACATTCAATTCAGTCGCCTTGTGACCCCTTATAGTACGCATCTTCGCTTCACTTCTTTTATGGATTAACCGCCTGCTGACGCGCAATGCCGAAATGACAACTATGCTTAGTGTTTCCAAAAAACCCTATAAACAGAGGTGCCTTAGGCACCCTATTTTTTGTCACTGGAGGCCAGGTATGAGCACCCCTCACGATATGAACCACCCGCAGGATAACAAACCGGCAAGCGCTGCAACTGTCAACAGCGACTCATCTTTCACTAAGTCGAATCATTGCGCATTTGCCTCCACACCCCCACCCGCCATGATGCCCGTAACCTTGAAAGTGAACGGTCAAGAGCGGTCCCTGCATCTGGATACCCGCACTACGCTGCTGGATGCCCTGCGCGAACATCTCCATCTCACCGGGACCAAAAAGGGCTGCGATCATGGCCAGTGCGGTGCCTGTACCGTTATCGTGGATGGGCGACGCATTAATGCATGCCTCACGTTGGCGGTGATGCAGCAGCACGCTGAGGTCACCACTATTGAAGGCCTGGGTACGCCTGACAATCTGCACCCGCTTCAGGCTGCATTCATCAAACATGATGGCTATCAGTGCGGTTACTGCACGCCGGGACAAATATGCTCTTCCGTGGCCGTATTGAATGAGATTGCAGATGGCATCCCCAGCCACGTTTCCTCAGATCTGCTGGAACAGCCAACGCGGCATGCAGATGAAATTCGCGAGCGCATGAGCGGTAATATCTGCCGCTGCGGGGCCTACGCTAATATCCTTGCCGCGATTGAAGACTACGCGGAGGGTCACATTTCATGAAAGCTTTCAGCTATGAAAAAGTCACCTCTCCTCTGGAAGCCGCCAGGCGCGTACAGCAAAACCCCGGCGCAAAGTTTATTGCTGGCGGCACCAACCTGCTGGATTTAATGAAGCTGGAGATAGAAACGCCCGCTCATCTTATTGATGTAAACGGATTAGCGCTGGATAAGGTTGAGCCGACCCAGCAAGGTGGACTGCGTATCGGTGCGCTGGTGCGTAACACCGATCTTGCCGCAGACATGCGCGTGCGCAGGGACTACGCGGTTCTCTCACGCGCATTGCTCGCGGGGGCGTCCGGTCAGTTACGTAACCAGGCCACGACCGCAGGAAATCTGCTCCAGCGCACGCGCTGCCCTTACTTCTATGACACCCATCAGGCCTGCAATAAACGTCAGCCCGGCAGCGGCTGTGCGGCGATCGGCGGTTACAGCCGTCAGCATGCCGTGATAGGTGTCAGTAACGATTGTATCGCGACCCATCCCAGCGACATGGCCGTGGCAATGCGTTTGCTGGATGCCACCATCGAAACGGTTAGCCCGGATGGCAGCGAGCGCGCGATTCCTATCAATGATTTCTACCGCGCGCCGGGTCAGACGCCTCATCTTGAGACGGTGCTTAAAGCGGGCGAATTTATCACCGCGGTGGTCCTGCCGCCGCCCGTGGAAGGCACACATATCTACCGTAAGGTTCGCGATCGCGCCTCTTATGCATTTGCACTGGTTTCCGTAGCGGCCATCGTACAGCGTGATCACACAGGAAGGATCGCCGTCGGAGGTGTGGCGCATCAACCCTGGCGACGGGCGTTGGCAGACAGCGAATTGCCCAATGGTACTCAGCCTGTTTTCGATAAGTTGTTTGAGGATGCACAACCTACGGCGGATAACCAATTCAAGCTGGTACTGGCGAAGCGCACTCTGGCTTCAGTGCTGGCAGAAGCGAGGGCAAAAGCATGAAATTTGAGAAACCCGCCGGGTTGAATCCCATCGACCAGCTCAGATACGTTGGCCGTCCGCTTGACCGCATCGATGGGCCATTAAAAACAACCGGCAGCGCGCCTTACGCCTATGAATGGCATGATGAGGCGCCTGACGTCACGTATGGGTATGTGGTGGGCAGCCCCATTGCCAAAGGTAAAATTACCTCACTGAATACCGAAGCCGCAGAAAGCGCACCGGGCGTGTTAGGCGTTGTTACCGCCAAAAATGCGGGCAAACTCAGCAAGGGAGAGATGAACACGGCAACGTTGCTGGCTGAATACCGTATTGAACATTACCATCAGGCCGTTGCATTGGTTGTCGCGGAAACGTTTGAACAGGCGCGAGCGGCGGCCCAGTTGGTGCAGGTCAGCTATCAGCAAGAAGAAGGCGCTTACAGCCTTGATCATGAAATACCCAGCGTGACGACGCCACCGGAAGATACGCCGGATAAAACCGTTGGTGATGTGGATCGTGCCCTGAGCGAAGCGGCGTTTGTGCTGGATGAAACCTATAGCACGCCGGATCAGAGTCACATGGCCATGGAACCGCATGCTTCTATGGCCATGTGGGACAAGGACAAGGTCACGGTGTGGACGTCGAACCAGATGATAAACTGGTGTCGATCCGATCTTGCGAAGACGCTGAACCTGCCGCTGGAAAAAGTGCGGGTGCTGTCGCCTTATATTGGCGGTGGTTTTGGCGGGAAGTTGTTTCTGCGCAGTGATGCCCTGCTGGCAGCGTTGGGTGCTCGCGTTGTGAAACGTCCGGTAAAAGTGATGCTCCCACGGCCAATGATCCCTAATAACACCACCCATCGTCCCGCGACGCACCAGCATATTCGCATCGGTACCGACAAATCCGGGCATATCACGGGCATCTCGCATATTAGCTGGTCGGGTAACTTGCCGAACGGCACGCCAGAGACCGCCGTGCAACAGACGGAACTCCTCTATGCTGGTGCTAACCGTCTGACCGGCCTGCGTCTGGCAACGCTTGATCTGCCGGAAGGCAATGCGATGCGGGCACCGGGTGAAGCGCCGGGATTAATGGCGCTGGAAATTGCCATTGATGAGATGGCAGAAAAAGCGGGCATCGATCCGGTGGAATTCCGCATCCTGAATGATACTCAGGTTGATCCCGCTGATGCCAAACGTCCCTTCTCACGCCGCCAGCTGATTGAGTGTCTGCGCACCGGTGCAGATAAATTCGGCTGGCAAAAGCGCCATCCGTTACCTGCCCAGGTAAGAGACGGGCGCTGGCTGGTGGGCTTAGGCGTAGCCGCTGGATTCCGCAACAATCTCCTCGCCCCCTCTGGCGCACGGGTGCACCTGGATGCGCATGGCATCGTCACCGTCGAAACCGACATGACAGATATTGGCACTGGTAGCTACACCATCATCGCCCAGACGGCGGCAGAAATGATGGGCGTGCCCCTTGAACAAGTAGCAGTGAAACTGGGAGATTCCGCTTTCCCGGTCTCCGCGGGGTCCGGTGGTCAGTGGGGTGCGAACACGTCGACGGCAGGCGTTTATGCCGCCTGCGTCAAGCTTCGAGAACAGGTAGCAACAGCACTCGGCATCAACCCGGATGAAGCCGAGTTCGTAGAGGGCGAAGTTCGCTCAGGTCATCGCAGCGTCCTGCTTTCTGCGGCAGCGGCTAACGGCACTCTGACGGCAGAAGACACGATTGAGTTTGGCGACCTCGACCAGCAGTATCAGCAATCCACGTTTGCCGGGCATTTTGCTGAGGTGGCCGTGGATGTTTATACAGGGGAAGTGCGGGTACGCCGCATGTTGGCCGTCTGTGCGGCAGGTCGAATACTCAATCCCAAAACCGCGCGAAGTCAGGTCATTGGTGCGATGACAATGGGATTAGGTGGCGCGCTGATGGAAGAACTGGCGGTGGATACCCGATTGGGATTGTTTGTGAATCACGATATGGCAAGCTATGAGGTGCCCGTTCATGCGGATGTTCCCGAGCAGGAAGTCATCTTCCTTGATGATACCGATCCGGTCTCTTCACCGATGAAAGCCAAAGGCGTGGGTGAACTGGGATTATGCGGTGTCGGTGCAGCCATTGTGAACGCGATTTACAACGCGACGGGTGTCAGGGTCAGAGATTATCCGGTTACGCTGGATAAACTCTTAGCAGCTTTACCCTGACCGCTTAACGCTCGCCAAATAAATTTACCCGCTGTGCGGTCTGCAAGTCCGTGCAGCGGGTCAGTCTCTTAGCCACATCAATATTCAGCCTGATTAGCCCGCGTCATATCCTCAATAGTATCAATATCCGTGATGCAGCCGCGATCGGTTAAGTCAACAAACGTGACAGCATCAGCGTTTAGCAATTCCCTCGCCCCTTTGTCTCCCTGTAATGCACAAAGCTGAGAGTAAAAAGATTGCTGAAAACCGACGGGATGACCTTGTATGCCATCGACTTGTGCGCGTACCGATCGGGCGTTGCGCAGCGCTTCACTGACTGCTTGATAGCTGGAGGGCTGGATAAAAGGCATATCCGCGAGGGTCATTAACCATCCGTCATAATCTGCTGTGGCGTTAACGCCCGCCGCGATAGATTCCCCCAGCCCCTCACTTGAACAGCGCACGATACGTTCCTCCGACATCAACGCATGCAGATGCCTGTCTTCAGGCCGAGCTACCACATAGTAGTCAAGACCAGTAGCCCGCACATTATCCAGCGTATGCTGAAGCACTGGCTTACCCTGCATTACCGCAGCGAGTTTATTTCCCTGACCGGATTGCCTGAAGCGACGGCTGTGCCCAGCGGCCATGACCAGAATGGCAATATTCAGGATGCGCCATCCTTGTCCTGCGGTAAGCCCATCAAACCATTTTTGTGGCTAACGACATCGGCCATAATGGATAGCGCGATCTCCGCGGGTGTTTTGCTGCCAATATCCATCCCAATCGGGGCATGAATCCGGTTAATTTCTTCGGGATTCAGTTCGCCAATCCTGACTAACCGCTCTTTTCGCCTCAGACTGTTGTTCTGCGATCCCATGGCGCCGATATAGAAAGCAGGCAGATTTACAGCCTCCATCATCGTGAGATCGTCGATGCGAGGGTCATGGGTAAGGGAAAGAATCGCGGTGCCTGAGTGACACCCTTCACGTTCAAGGTAGCTGGCGGGAAACTGCTTAATTAACTTCACAGTGTCATCAAGTTGATCGGCCAGATTCAGCAGTACATCCTCGCGGTGCTCACACACCAGTGTTTCAAACCCTAAAGCCTGAGCAAAGTTAGCGCAGTAGAGTGCGACGCTGGAGAGGCCCGCAATGACCACCCTGGGAGGGGCGCACAACGTCAGCACGATGTTCGCGCCCTGTACCTGAGTATGCGTCCGGCTCAGATACCCCCCAGGTAGCAGCGAACGGCACGGTTCGGGTATGGTCAGCGCTTTTACCACGGAATGCGGCCCCGTCAACGCTGACATCATCTGGCGCAGGTAGTCGAGCGACGCGTTACCCGGCATCAACTTTTCCACCAGGATGTCCAGCGCGCCTCCGCAGGGCAGCGCCTGGTCCGGCTCAAAGCCACCGTCTCCATAACGCACAATCTGGCTGGGCGAGGAAAAAATATTGTCGCCAATTCGGGCGATAAAGCTCTCTTCCACGCACCCGCCCGACAGCGAGCCGTAATAGCGGCCATCGCTTCTGATAACCATCATTGCGCCTGGCGGGCGCGGGGACGAACCAAAGGTACTGAGCACCGTACATAGCCACACCGGATGCTCCTCAGCCCATGCCAGTGCTGCGTTCAACACTTGCACATCAAGATGATGCATGCCGTTCTCCTGTAAGGGCGTTTATGTTCAGAATTGCGTCCAACCCAACTGATCTTAACTCCTCTCTTCAAACGCTGACTTGACCGCCTCAACGATCTTATCCGCCCTTGCCGTATCCTCTAGCGGCGGGTACTCCTTTCTCAACTTCCCTGACACCTGCCAGCCATTCTCTTTCAATGATCGAATTATCCGATTCGCATCCTGATCCGGCATCTCCAGCACTTCCTTCAGCCTCTCCTGTGCCTTCTGGAATATCGTCAGCACTCTGGCTTCATCGGCCATTTCCACGCGCACGGTGTGCTCAATCACTTTAGCGGTATAAAGCACGTGAGAAGTTAAATCAGGGTAACGCCAGGCGTAACGCGCATCTTCATAATCAGTGAAATAGAAATTGCTCGGTGTACCGTCGCCATACGTCACAATCTCACCAAAATGGCATGAGGTGGCGTAGCGGCGCATCAGGCGTTTAGAAAACACTTCCAGCGTGCGATCATAGCCAACACGGAAATCCAGCGAGCTGGTAATACTGGCAGAGACCGGCAGAATAACGCCTTCAGGAATGGCGCCGTCGCGAATTAACGAGTCATTAATCAGGAAGCGATGAATACGGCCATTGCCGTCGCGCATCGGATGAATATAGACAAAGCCGAAAGCAATCACGCCCGCTCTGGCCAGAGGCTCGGCGCCACGGGTGGCGATCTCAAACTCCTGCAATCCGCGCATAAACTGCGGCAGATCTTCAAACTGCGGTGCGACGTAGTGAACGATATCTTCGCGCATCGTCGCCTGTCCGACAAACACCGGCGAGCGACGCAGCCCCAGTCCCAACGCATCGTGACCGAGAATGCCTCTTTGCAGAATATGCAGGCTTTCATCACTGAGTGGATCGTCAATTTGGCCGCAATATTGTGCGATCACATGGGCGAAGCGCTGAATACGATCGGCCTGCTCCGCCTCTTTCTCAATCAAAAAGCTGGCGCGGGATTCTTTGAAGGTTAACCAACTGGCGGTTCGCAGCAGAACATCTGCGCCGAAAGTATCATCCAGTTCGTGTAGCGCGGCCGTGACATCGAAGGAAATGGCACTCTCAATCTCAGGCGTGCGGCGAATAACAGGACAAAAGTCTGGTGAGCCGGGTAAGTTATCATTGATACGCCAGCGTTTATTCTTGATTGCTAAAGTTCGCGTCAGATAGTCCTTCGCGGAGATCGCCGCAATATACCCGCCGTTAGCGACATCGGACACGTTGGTGAGCGTGTTACCTGTTAGCCATTCATAGAGAAAACCGGTACGGCGGGCGTATTGGCCAAAGGGCTCGCGCAGGCACCAGCTTTCGATCGGTTCAGGGCCGATGGCAGCGAAGAGCCGGGCAAAAAATTCCAGATGGATCTCTTCATATTTGAGGCCAAAGGCAAAATGACCTGAGAAGCTATCCTCAGGTTGATAGCTCGGAGGATAGCGCTTTTCGATGCGTCCCTGGTTCTCATGGGTGGCGCGAACCGTGCCAATAGCCGATTCCACGCGAAGTGGCTGAACCAGTTCAATGTGATAGCGCTTGCAGAGCGCCTTAAATCCCACCAGCATCGGCTGAATCCTTTAACATCCAGGTGAAAACGATAATTTATACGTATTATACCGCGAAAATAATAATTACGCGAGGCAACCCCTTTAATTCGAGACCAAAAACACTAATATAAACGCCATTTCTGATGAAAACGATAATGCCCACGCAAGAACAACAACACGACTGTCTCTAAATAAACTTTTACTATAGTCATCACTTACGATGATAAGTTTGATTTTCGCGCTGATTCAGCGCTTTAAAACAGGGAAGAGAGTGATGTTTCATCTGATATTCAGCATACCGAGTTGGTATGTTATTGCGCGATTCGTTTTTCCATTAGCCATGCCGTTAGTGTTGAAAATCATCCTATCTTTGGTGGTTTTGCTGGCTTCTCAATATCTTTTAATTAGCCGATTTACGCCGGGCGGTATATTCTCACCTGAAATGCCGCGCGCCGTCACCATCCTGTTCAGCTGGGCCTTTGGCACGGTGTTACTCCTCGCGTTCACCCAAATACTATTTGATGTAGTAACAGTCATTTCCCTGCTGCTAAGACACCCGCTGCAGATGGCGCCTGGCGTACGTTATGTTGCTGCACTCTTTGCCATGGTGATGTCGGCGGTGGGCGTCAATCAGGCCATACGTGTGCCGCCCGTAAAAGAAGTGACGATCAAAATCGATAACCTGCCGCGCGAGTTCGAAGGCTACCAGCTGCTTCAGCTCACCGACCTGCATATCACCAAAGTGTTCAACGCCGCATGGACCGCAGCCATGGTGAAAAAGGCCATGACGCTGGATGCTGACCTGATCCTGGTAACGGGCGATGTTATAGATGGCACCCTGGAAAATCGCAGAAATGACGTGGAGCCGCTGCGAGGGTTACATGCGCCGGACGGCGTTTATGCCATCACTGGCAACCATGAGTATTTCTTTGAACAGCAACGCTGGACCGAACATCTTGCGACGTTAGGACTGCAACCTTTGCTCAACAGCCATACCCTCATTAAACGCGGCGGCGCGGAGCTAGCGATCGCCGGTCTGCCCGATGTTTCAGCCTCCCGCAGAGAAGCCACTGGCCCTAACCTTGAGCTGGCGCTGGAGGGTGTTCCTGCTGACGCTCCGGTAATCTTGATGGATCATCAACCGCGTAATGCGCGCCAGAACGCAACGCACAAAGTCGATTTGCAGCTATCTGGTCACACCCACGGCGGACTGATCGTCGGTTTTGACCGCTTGTTTGCAAAACCCAATGCGGGCTTTGTCTCAGGACTTTATGATGTGGATGGCATGCAACTCTATGTGAATAACGGCACTGCGCTCTGGCCAGGCATGGCAATACGACTGGGACGCCCTTCTGAACTGACGCGGATTACGTTGCAGCGGAAAGAGTGAAGTCTTGAGTCATATCTTCTAAAAAAACGTTGAGAAGAATGTGCATAGCCATGAGCCTGTTATGTGAGGCTCATGGCTTGTATTGAGCCAACAAGGACTAAAAACGTTTAATCATATGGAAATCAAAAATTTCGTTGGAGCCATAACCATCGTCAAAATATGCTCAGTTAACGCCGCACAAAGGTTCTGGCTTACAAGGATATTTATCCCCAATAATTTCCTGCCTCGTTCTTTTGACGTTCCTATGTACGGCTAACTAACCCAAAGCGGCTTTGCAGCACAGCATCAATTTCCTCTTCCGCCAGCTGCTGCTTTTCCACGCCATTCGCCGTCACCGTTTTCAACATATCTCCCAGCAGGATCATCCGTCCCTCCGGACAATGCTGCATAATGAGTCGTTTCTGCACAAAAATCGCATCAGGATGCGTCGAGTTGAGGTAATTCGCCGGGGCAAAGTCAATCCACTCTTGCGGTGACAGGTCAAAGCCGTATTGGTTACACCACTCCCCTTCTACCTTCGCCTGCAGCAGATACTCGCCATGCGCGTCACAGGTGAGTTTGAAGGTATCGAAATCCTGTTTAATATCGTTATTGAGCTGATCTAAGGCTATGGGTGCTCGGATGCCGTAGCGACCAAACCCGAGATCGCACAGCCACTGGCGGCCATCAACTTCAGCAATGATTGCCATGTGGGTTTTGGGACGGCGCACCGGGTAGAACATCGGCCTTGCTGCCACAAAACGGTAGGGAATACCTAACGCTTCCAGCGCCATGGCGAACAGCCCGTTGACCTCATAACAGTAGCCCCCTCGCCCCTGAAGCAGAATCTTGTCACTGATCTCTTCAGGCACCAGCGAGACAACTTTTCCTGCCTGAACGTCGAGATTCTCAAACGGCACGGAGAAAAGTTGATGACGCATAATGGCGTGCAGCGTGGCGGAATCGGCGGCTGCAGGGCCGGTGTAATTGATGCGGCGGAAATAGCGGGAAAGGTCGAAGATATCGCAATGCATAGTGCCTCCTTGTCTGGTTCATGCCCGACACTATAGATGGCACTCATCATCGTCTGTATAGTCAGATTCAATGAAAATCAGACTGCACAGATCGACATGCCCGCCTCGTCATTATCGTCCCCACATTACCGCCGCATTGCTGAGAGTCTGCGACACAACCTCGCCTCCGGTGCGCTGCGACCCGACGATCGTATGATCTCCGAATGCAAACTGGCCGAACGCGAACAGGTAAGTTTGCCCACCACTCTGGAAGCGCTGCGTTGTCTGGAAGCGGAAGGATTGATTATGGCGCGGTCCGCGCTCGGGCTACTTCGTCATTCCTGCACCGGAAGCCGGTTTTTTGCTGTGGGTTGAACTTCCGCATCCGGTCAATGCGCTGGAAGTGCATCGTCGCGCGCTGGGGTTAGCCCTGGACCGCTGTTTTCACCGGGGGCGGAGTTACAGAGCTTCCTGCGGTTAAACTGTGCCAACAAACTGACGGCACAGCTGCTCAATGCCGTGGACCAGATAGGTGCGATTTGTTACGAATTGATGGCCTGAGTTTTATATGGCGCATTAGAAATAAATGCCGGGCCTTCTGGCCCGGTTCATATCAGAACTCGACGCGTGCCCAAAGTTAAAACCTCGTCCTTCCAGCATCGCCGGCGGGTTGTAGAACATTTTATAAATCGGGTCACTCCAGTAGAGCCGCCTGGCTAATTAAAACTAAACCAGCGTCCCCTTCACGCCATGTGGTTCAGAACGCAAATATTGTGACGGAACCTTGACCTGCGCATTCAACGCGGCAGCCGCCTGCCATGGCCAGTGCGGGTTGTAGAGCACGGCACGTCCTAACGCAACCAGATCCGCGTCCCCCTGCTCTACCACCGCTTCTGCCTGCTGCGGTTCGGTAATCAAGCCCACGCCGATAACCGGAATCTTCACCTGTTGGCGGATATCGCGTGCAAACGGCAGCTGATAACCGGGCCCCACAGTGATGCTTTGCTGTGGCGATAGCCCACCGCTCGATACATGCACATAATCACAGCCCTGCGCTTCAAGCTGCTGGCTAAACATAATGGATTGCTCAACATCCCAGCCACCCTCAACCCAATCGCTGGCAGAGAGACGCACGCCAACCGGAATCGAAGCAGGCACAGCCCCACGTACCGCCGCAAACACCTCGAGTGGGAAACGTAAACGATTCTCCAACGAACCACCGTATTGGTCCTGACGTTGGTTGCTCAGCGGCGACAGGAACTGGTGCAGCAGATAACCGTGTGCCGCGTGGATTTCAATCAACTCAATACCCAGACGTACCGCACGCTGCGCGCTATCTACAAATGCCTGTTTAATGCGCACCAGCCCCGCTTCATCCAGTGCGGTCGGTGCATGATCTTGCTCTGCAAAGCTGATCGCTGAAGGAGCCACCGTTTGCCAGCCACCTTCACTCTCCGGCAGTTGATGCCCTCCCTGCCATGGCGCACGGCATGAGGCTTTACGCCCGGCGTGGCCCAGCTGGATACCCAGGCGGATGGGTGACCAGGCGCGAATGTCAGACAGCACGCTGTGTAACGCGGCTTCCGTCTTGTCATCCCACAGCCCGAGATCTCCCGGCGAGATACGACCTGCCGGTTCAACGGCGGTGGCTTCCAGAATCAGCAATCCTGCGCCAGAAAGCGCCAGTGAACCTAAATGGATGCGGTGCCAGCTGCTGGCGCATCCCGCATCGGCGGAGTATTGGCACATCGGGGCGATCACGATGCGGTTCTCCAGCTCAAGCTCTCCAATCTTTGCGGCACTAAATAGTTGACTCATCTTTATCCCTTAACGTTGTTAGCAGCAGCGCTGCACAGGTTTGACTCAAGGTTAAACCGTTTTATTCGTTCTGTTATTAATGATTAATGCCAGGAGCGCGAACCATCAGCGCGTCATACCTGAATAGCAACCCTGGCAACATGAAACGACCATCCTCACCAAATGATCTACTATTGTTTGACGCCTGATCTGCTCGAAGCACTCCTTACCGTCCCGCTCAAATGGCGTGCGATAGGCAATGTCATTGCTCCGGTGTCCAGCTCTATGTCAGCAGTCCAATTATTGGAAAAAGCCCCATTCAAACGATATGAAAGATTTCAAAGGAAACAAAAAATCCCTGCCAGTCCGCTACTGCAGGCAGTGCCATAAGCCGATGACCTGGCGTAAAAAGTGGGAAAATTGCTGGGAAGAGGTGCAATACTGCTCGGAACGCTGCCGCCGTGCAGCCAAAAGCCACAGGGTCGGCAGCGGGTCATAATACGATTTCAACCACTACGCTGAAGCTACCGTTTCAGTCGTGCTCTCACCAAAATGTTCACGCATGTGAGATTCAATCTCTTCCAGCGATTTGCCACGGGTTTCAGGCAACATCACCGCGACAAACACCAGGGAAGCCACGTTGATCGCAGCGAAGATAAAGAACGCATTATTTCCCACCAGCGACAGCAACGGCGGGAAAGCTAACGCAACGATGGCGTTACATATCCACTGAAAAGCGACGGCAGAACCGGTCAATACGCCACGTACTTTCATCGGATACAGCTCAGACATCAGCAGCCAATACACGGGCGAAATACACATCTGCATAAAGAAGAGAAACACCAGGATGCAGGCCAGCGCCAGCAGGCTTTGTACTAAACTGTGCGGCATCAGTATCAGCACCGCCCCCAGCGCCAGCTGCATGGCGATCACCACCGATAACCCGGTGATCAGCATTGGGCGGCGACCAAAATGGCTGATCGCTTTGATGCCGGCAAAAGTCGCGATCACAGATACCACGCCGTTGCCTATCGTGGCGGCGATCGACGCGCTGGTGCCAAGTCCGGTACTTTTAAGAATGATAGGCGTGTAATACATAAAAGCATTCACACCGGTGAATTGCGCCACGATCCCCATGCCACAGCCCAGCAGCAGCAGTCGCACTATCCATTTTTCCTTCAGCAGTTCACGAGCGGGCGGCCCCTGACGGGCTTCGCGCGCGTTCTGGCGCATCTCCGCCATCTCTTTTTTGATTTCGCGTGGATTCTCACGCAATTTACGCAGAATACGTAACGCCTCTTTTATGCGCCCTTCGGCCACCATCCAGTGCGGTGAGGCCGGGACAAAAAAGGTGCCAATAAACAGCAGCACACCCGGGATCATCGCCAGCGACAACATATAACGCCACATGCTCGGATCGTGCATTAACAGACTCATCGCCGCACTGACGATGTAAGCCAGCAACTGGCCTGACACAATCATCAACTCATTACGGCTTACCAGCGGCGCACGATGTTTCGGACCCGCAATCTCAGCGATAAACACCGGAACCGTGGAGGATCCGCCACCCACGGCGAATCCGAGGATAAATCGCATCACCACCATGATCTCAAGATTCGGCGCGATGGTGGTGCCTAACGCACCAGCAACGAATAGCACGGCCAGGCTGCGCAGCGTAATTCGGCGGCCAAAGCGATCAGAGACAAAGCCGCTAACGAAGGCACCGAACGCTGAGCCGAATGTGAGCGCAGAAGTCACCAGCCCTTCGGTAAAGGGGGTGAGATCAAGCCCACCCTGCGAGGTCGGCAGAGTCATATAAGGCAGCGCACCGGAAATGATGCCCGTGTCATAACCGAACGCCAGCGCGCCCATGGTGGCGACTAACACCACAAAGAACAGACGTTGCTGCACGGTTAAATTGAGCGAGCCGCCATCGTCCGATGGGGGCGGAGAAGAGTTTTGCATTTGAGCTTCCATAGGTTGCTAAAAACACAGCTGACACTGTGTAAAGAAAGGTATGAGTATAGTCAGGATTTGAAAAATGAGATCTGACTCACGGTATTTCGTTGGATCTGAGAAATGTGGGCAGCAGACTTTTTTTGATTTTCGAATTCAGATCGTGGGTTAACCCTCGCTGGCATCCACATCCTCAACAACGTGTTATTTGCGGTGCACAGATAACAAAGCGAGGCTGTTATTACGAGGGAATAGAACGCCGCAGAATCTTCAGGGGTTGACCCAGTTGAATGAAGCCAGACTTCCCGTTGCGGAATAAGTCAGTCGCGCCCTGCGATTATTGTCGCGCTCAAGGCGAAACCAGTCGAGCGACTCAGCCTGAAAAACCAACACACCAAAATGGCGCTGACCGCCTTCCCCGCTCTCCTCACTTTCAGCATGCCAGGTTTGATCGCGCGGAGACAACAACTCTTCTCCCGGCGGCCCGCCTGAATAACTCCTGCGCGTCCAGACTGACAGCCCTTGCCACGTTTGCCCGGCGAGAGTGCTTGCTGGTTCATATCGTTTGAAAAAACCCTGCAAACGTAACTGCAGACGCGATTGCGAGCAAAATCCCAATACCGTTGCAGCGGGATTGAGGGCTAATTCCTGCCATTTTGCACTGCGGATATCGGTGTGAAATTCCAGAAGCCGCTGGGCACTGTCCGTCCGCCTTAACACCATCATGCGAGCCTGTGGTTTGAACGCAGTATCAATGGTGCAGATGTTCACATAACGAAACCCGGCGTGAGGGTCGTTTGCTGCGTTATGCAGTTCCTGCCAGGCCATGGCATCAATATGTTCAGATTCTGGTGTCAAAACTTACGCCCTCAATGTAACGAATGACGTTAAGTATAGAGACTTGTGATTATTCATTGAGGTGTTGCGGGATTAACTTTACCTGAAGGGTGTGACGCTGGAACCTCCGCACACCAGGCGTGAAGGTTCCAGCAATCAGATTATGACAGGGCCTTTCTCCGTGGAGAATTCAGCCAAATCAGAATCGGTAGTTCGCGGAGATAGAAACGTTACGCGGTTCGCCGTACACCGTGTTTCTGCCCACATTGATGTTATACATCTTGTCGAACAGGTTGTTCAGGTTGGCCTGCACGGAGAGTTGTTTGGTGACCTGATAACGACCGAACAGATCCACCAGCGCGTAGCTGCCCTGCTCTGCATACAGCGTTGAAGTTCCGCCAGGTCCCGCTACGTTATCCCAGGTGTGCGTCTGCCAGTTCACACCGCCGCCCACAGTAAGATCCTGCAGCATCGGCAGGAGATAGCTGGTGAACAGCTTCAGTGAAGTACGCGGCTGGGTTGGGTTCAGCGCGGCATCTTCGCCATCTTTCGCCACATAGCGCGTTGCACCGAAGGTCATCTGCAGGTTATCGGTCACCGCACCGTTGATTTCGAATTCAACACCTTTACTCACGGTGCCATTCTGCTCGTAGTAAGCGTAATCGGTACTGCCTGGCACCAGAGCATAATCCGTCGCGCCCAGGTGATCCTGTTCGATACGGAACACCGCCAGCGATGCGGTGATGCGGCTGTTCATCCAGTCGACTTTGATCCCGGTTTCATAGTTTTTACCGGTGACAGGAGAGAGATAAGCACCCTGCGCATTACGATAGGTCTGCGGTTTGAAAATCGAGGTATAGCTGGCGTAGGCGGAGTAGGTATCGTTGATGTCATACACCAGGCCTGCATACGGCGTGATGTTGTTCTTCTCCATATTCTGCGTCAGCGTGTTGGGGTTGTATTGCGTGTACTGGCGCCAAGGATCAGATGCAGTGGATCGGCCAGTGAAATGCGCGTGGCTAAGTAAGCGGATTTCTGACGAATCACATTATCCTGCGACAGCGCCTGATCGTCCCAATCCGGTTCTGGATAATTGCCCCAGTCGTTAAAGTCGCCAACGTCTGCCGAGGTGAAGCTGGTGGAGGCACTGACGTAGCGGTCGTGCTGACGAATATAGGTGACACCCGCCATTAATTCATGCTGGCGGCCAAAGAGTTCATACGGACCGGTGACATAAGCGTCTGCGGTATCTTCTTTGCGTTTTGCGGTGTTGTAGCCGGTGCCGCCTAACAAGTCATAGCCCTCATAAGGGCCGATACCGATACCGGTCGATTTAGCAAAGTAACCGTCGATATACAGCAACTTACTGTCCATGGTGGCTTCGGTGTGCGAGCCGCTCAGGTTCAGCTCCCAGCCGTTATTAAACGTCTGCTTCAGGCTGGCGAACACCTTTTTGGAATCGCTGTTGTTGTAGGCCCAATCTGGCGCGAGGTTGGTGCTGCGGGGGTATATCGGAACGCGTATGGTTGTAGTTGAATATGGTGTTGTTAGCGACCGCGAAGGCGGGTTCATCTCGCTATGATTGTGCGGGCGGGATAACTTACGATGAAGTTAACGTTAGTGAACAGGCTGATAACCTACATTAAGATGATTGGCTAACTTGACGAGCCGTTTATCAAGCGTCCAGAGCGTTGCTCCGGGGGTAATGAGAGCAGATGCAAGCAAGGTGATATCCACCAGGCCACAGCCGTGTCCGTACAGCATTTTATTTTCAATAAATGCCATCACCTCACTCATGCTGGCTTGGTGGCATTGCGGTAACAAGTTCAGGTCACGGAGTGTGCGCACGCGGGGCGCTGGCGGAGTGCCGCAGGCAAGTTCTCCAATCACCATTGGATGAATCAATATCAGGTCCCCGCTCAGTAACCGCACTAACTCTTCATTTCTGTTTTTGAAATGATCTACCCAGACAGATGTATCAACCAGAATGGACATTATGCAGACGGTTCCTCGCGACGGCGGGGAATGCTTTCCATTTCAGGCGCTGCGCCACCCAATGAAGCAAGGCGCTTTGCCGCTTGTACCCGAACAAACGTTTTCATCGCTTCACGGAAAATATCAGCCTTGTCCATATCTGGATCGGCCATATCCAGAGCCTGAGCATACAGCACATCATCAATCGTCACTGTAGTACGCATCTCGCCACCTCATATGATTCACAAACTGATGTCATCATGCATCAAAATATGAATCAGGTCAATTTCTCACTGCGATGATGACTTGGGTAAGAAGCGAGCAACATCGATGGCAATGATGATCGTAGCTAAGCGTGCATGCATTTCACCAAATTTCATCCTTCATTGCCCTGGATAAAATCTTGCGAAGACGATCAGGACATCAATCGCGCTGCTATCGGAGATGTGAGATTCCATTGCGGCACGATTGATTCCATGAATGACAGGCTTGCCAGAGGCTTCTAATCCGCTGGCAGGCTTCTACCAGCGTATAAAAGCTTGTCCGTAAAGCCCCGCCCGGCTAACTCAGTTGATAAAACGCACCAGCTTCCGCTTCACTCAGCGCGAGTTTCTGCACCGTACCGGTCTCTGATGAGCGCACTGCCGCTTCAATCACCGCCATGACGGCAATCGCCTGAGCGGGAGAAACTGGATTAGCCTGCTTGCCCGCCAGCGCATCACGCACCTGGATGTAGTACTGACGCTGGTCGCCTTTTGGCGTTTTGAGTGACGTGACCTGCAGATTACTGTCAAACACCATCAAATCATCCTGATCTTCGCCCCAGGTCGCGGAACCCGGTTCGATGCCAGCAATCAGTTGCGCTTCCTGCTGGTCGGCTTTGGGTTTAACCACGCTGCCTTTGTCCCCGTGAACGGTAAAGCGTGACACGCCACCCGCGGCGAGCATGCTGGCATGCAGGATCACTTTATGCTCAGGGTAGCTGAGCGTGACGTGTGCCCAGTCATTGCTTTTTCCGCCATGACGCAGGACGGCGATGTCACCAGAAACGGTTTCTGGCAGTCCGAACAGCTGCAGCGCCTGGTCGATGATATGAGGCCCAATGTCGAACCATAAACCACTGCCAGGAATATCGTGTTCTCTCCAGCGGTCGCGCACTTCCGGGCGGAATCGGTCGATGTGAGACTCGAAATGTTTGACCTGACCGATCGCGCCAGAATCGATGACCTTTTTTACCCCCAGGTAATCGGTATCCCAGCGGCGGTTTTGAAATACTGAGAGCAGTAATGTCTTCTCACGGGCCAGTGCCGCCAGCTCTCTGGCCTCTGCCAAATCCAGCGTAAAGGGTTTATCCACCACCACATGCTTACCGGCATTCAGCGCCAGCTTCGCCAGGGGTGCATGAGTCGCATTGGGCGAGGCGATCACCACCAAATCAATATCAGCATGCTGGATGGCCGCTTCCGGGGAGTCGAGAACGATGACGTCAGGCAGGTCCTTTTTGACCTTCTCCTCACTGCCAGACGAAACAACATGCAGCTTCAAACCGGGAACGGATTGAATTAAAGGTGCATGAAATGTTTTACCGACAAATCCGTAGCCGATGAGGGCGACGCGAATCTCTTTCTGAATACTCATTTCTGACTCCTCTTGCCATTAAGAATGTGTGATGTTGACCTGTGTAGCGTCGGTGACGTCAAACTCGCTCCAGGGCGCATCAAGGAAAAGTTGATGGATATCGGTGAGCGGTGCGACCAGATAGGGTTCACAACGGTTGAGCTTCATATGATCGGCCACCACCCAGTGTTCGCTGCTTGCCGCCAGCATGGCGCGCTTCACCTCAGCGTCACCCTCCTGGCTGGCACTCAATCCAAACCGGGCATGCAGCGCACAAGCCCCCAGAATGGCGATGTCGGCACGATACTTTTCAAGCAGAGATAGCGTGGCGCTGCCGGAAAAAAGCCGTTGTTGCTTGTCCCATTTGCCGCCCAGAAGAATGAGTTCGACATCCGGCTTATCACTGAGGTGATGGGCAATATCCAGTGACGTAGTGATGACCGTTGCTGGGCCTTTTAGCAACGTGGCGACCGCCAGCACTGTGCTGCCCGCATCCAGAAACAGCGTGGCACCTGCCGGTATTTTTTCCGCTACCTGCCTGCCAAGTTCAATTTTGACATCGGGAATCAGTGCGCTGCGCTGGTGGCGATTCATCACTGACAGATCCAGTGCCACGGCTCCACCATGGTTTTTCTGCGCCAGACCCTGTTTTTCCAGATCGGCCAGGTCGCGACGCACGGTATCCGCAGAAACCTGCAACTTTTCAACAAGCTGCCCAATTCCCACCTGCCCTTGTTCAAGCAGCAATTCCATCAATAATTTTTGTCTGGCTGTTTTATGCATGTCGGTCTCAAAGCCGCAAAATATTGCAATATGCAGCAGAATACAGCATGATGGGTGCGGTGAATACCGCTCTCTGCGAGTGGATACAAGCAATGCATTACCTGAACTGAAGAACGGTGCCGAGATAGCACCCGACAGGGGGGATGTTAGGATGCTGTAATGGCTTCCACTGCTGTGAGAAATGATTAAAAACAATTAGCCGTGTTACGAGTGACATAATCCGGCTATCGATATTGTGCAGACAAGCGAGCGTGCTTTCGCTTTTCTCAACTAAAGCAGAATGACCTGCTTACCACTGAAATTGCGATGCTGCAGAGCCAGCAGTTGCGCCGGAAGCTGTTCCCATGCGAAGTGCAGTAACGACTCGCTTTGCAGTGTGCCCTGCGCAATCTGCCTCAGCATCTGTTCTCCCTGCTGCGTGAGTCTTTGCCATTGCTGTGCATTACCATGCTGGTGCAGCGCGCCGAGCGCCACTTCATGCAACGACAACGCACAACCAAACGCCGGATTCGGCCACTCTTGCACCCGTCTCTGAATGCATACCAGATGCCCATTCGCCATCATTACCGTTTTACGGGTGCCAAAAGCTGGGAGACCGAAGCCTTCCCGGATAAACACAACTCCCCGTTCCGCGCCTATGACAGCTCACACACTATCGGTGGTGCTGTCATGGGGCTCGACCCAAATACGTCGGTGCTTAACCGCTAACAGCAACACTGGGACGCGCACAACCTGTTTGTACTGGGTGCATCGTCGTATCCCAACAACGGCGGCTATAACGCCACTATCACCTTGAGTGCGTTAACGCTGTGGACCGCGCACGCCATCGTCAATGACTACCTGAAAAATCCAGGTTCACTGGTACCCTAAGGAGAAAATCATGGCAAAAACATTACGTCGTGCCGGATTAACGCTTGGCGCTATCGTAGTTCTGGGCGCTATCGGCTATACCGCGCTGGTGCAGTATGGACTGCATAAATCGTATCCGCAGGCATTGCAGCCAGAGAGTGGCGCGGCTTTACAGGATCAAATTAAACGCGGGGAATATGTTGCACGCTTATCCGACTGCACAGCATGCCATACTGCACAAGGTGGTCAGGCTTTTGCCGGAGGCTATCGACTTGAAACACTGTTTGGTGCCATTCTTTCATCTAACATCACTTTGGATAAAGAAACCGGTATCGGCAACTGGACGCAGGAACAGTTTGATCGGGCGGTTCGTCATGGGGTGGGGTCGCATGGATATCTGTACGCCGCGATGCCTAACAACGCCTATGCGAAATTAACCGATCGCGATCTGACAGACCTGTGGGCTTACATCCGCACGATTCCGGCAGTGAAGAACGAGGTGGTCAAGAACCAACTGCCCTTCCCATTCAACCAACGCTGGACGCTGGCGGGTTGGAATCTGATGTTATTTGATGATGCCGTGTTTAAACCTACACTTAATAAAAGTGCGGAAATTAATCGGGGTGCCTATCTGGTTGATGGCCCGGGACACTGTGCCGCTTGCCATACGTCTAAGAATCTGCTCGGCGGCGATAGCAACAGTTACTTGCAAGGCGGCACGCTGGAAGGCTGGCATGCGCCTGATCTGACGCCCAATCCGCATGTCGGCCTGGGCAGCAGGAATCAAGGTGATATCGTCAGCTATCTGAAATCCGGTACGAACCGTTTCACCGCTTCATCCGGTCCAATGACGGAAGCGGTTGAAAACTCCACTCAGTACATGACCGATGATGATCTCCGAGCGATTGCCAGTTATCTGCAATCCTTGCCAGCATCATCAGGTGTGCAACCCGCTCCTGTTGCAGCATCTGATACTGCAATGATCGTCGGCAAAAAGGTATATGAATCGCAGTGCAATGCCTGCCACGTTTCCAATGGCTCAGGCATCCGAAAAATGATTCCGACACTGGCGAATAATCCGCAGATGAATTCTGCTGATCCCTCCAGCCTGCTGAATGTTGTGCTTAAAGGGAGTCAGGGACCGCTGACCCATGCCAATCCAACGGCCGCCGGGATGCCGGACTTTGCCTGGAAGTTGTCAGACAGCAATATTCCCGATGTGATGACTTACACCCGCAATAGCTGGGGCAATGCTGCCGCGCCAGTCACCAGTGATATGGTGGCGAAGGCACGAGCGAATTTGCAGTCTAAATCATGGGCAGGAGGAAGTCAGTCGCAGTAATACCAACGCCTTGCCATGTTGTGGCAAGGCGTTTTTTTTGGAATATGGTCTATAAATCGCTGGGTGATAATGATCATCATCTCAATAACAGGGCTCGCTGTATTCCAGTGCGACTGACATAAGCTGAAAGACGCTCTGCATGTCTTTCAGTGACCACCAGGCCGATATAGCCATCCGGTCGAATCAGGTAAGCGGTGTCCTGTTTAAATCCTTTTTTCTCAAATACATCCTGCCAGGGGAAGACATGCCATTCCACGCCATGGCGATCGCACCAGTTCCTGACTTCTTCAGTGGCTGTACCGTAGATGTGTAATTGCCAGACTATCTTTCTCAGTAATGCATAATTGTCTGTCTCACCCATAGCGATATACGGTAAGCGATCGCCCGCACTTATCTCTCCCGCTTTTCCCTCACTTAAAGGACTGTCCGGATAGCTCATCGTCGTTTGTGAGATGACGCGGAAAAGGTATTCTCGTACGCGTCCATATTGATAGGCCTGACTGGCGATCGCTGGTGCAATGTGCGTACGCACAAAATCTGCGAACCCGCCAGCGGTAGTGATGAAGGTGAAGACCTGGTCTGTGGTCTTTACCAGTTGGTGAGCGAAGCCCTTGCGCTCCGCCTCATAACTATCAAGCAAGATTTCAGGGGCCTGCTCCTTGATCACCGCAGCCAATTTCCACGCAAGGTTTATCGCATCGGCAATGCCGGTATTCATCCCCTGCCCTCCCGCCGGGCTATGGACGTGTGCTGCATCCCCCAGCAGAAATGCACGACCATGTCGAAAATGATTGGTTACCCTGTGATGGACACGGTAGGTAGAAAACCAGTTTACCTGTTTGATACTGAGCCCTAATCCGCTGATGGCCCTTTGGCTGACATCGTCAAAAGAGTGTTGCTGCTTATCCCCTTCCTCACTTTCAACAGTGCCGATCAAACGATATTGATGCTCCGGCCCATAGGGCATCACCAGGACAAAATCAGACTTGTCGAAGGCAATGTGTCCCTCATTCGCGGGTGTCACTCCACTGGCCAATACATCTGCAACGTAAAAGAGATGGTTGTAAGTACCGCCTTCGAAGTCACTACCAATCTGATGACGCACCGGGGAATGCGCACCATCACAGCCTGCAAGATAGGTGGCAGTGCAGGTTTCTGTCTGCCCTGTAGGTGTTTTGATCGTGGCAACAATCTGTTCGCCTTCTTCCCTGAACGACATGAATTCTGTTTGTCGTTCGACGACAACACCTGCAGTTTCCAGACGGGTGACCAGCAGTTTTTCATGTCTGTCCTGGGGTAAGACAAGCACGAACGGATACGGAGAAATGTCCTTTCCGGCATTCTCCATGGGAATGCGCGCCCTCGTTTTTCCCTTCGCCCACATATTCATTGCTGGCATTTTGTAGCCTGCTTCGATGGTCTCTTCAGCCATATCCAACTGTCGATAAAGTTCCAGCGTGCGTGCCTGAACGGCCATTGCTCGTGATGTCTCACCCGGTCCCTGACTCTTATCGATGATTCGAACTGACACGCCTTGTCGGGTGAGCCAGAGTGCCAGCACCAAACCAGTGGGCCCTGCTCCAACGATGAGTACGTCGATATTGTTCATAGGACTATCCGACTGTGGGGTGAGTTAAAAAGGAACGTCATGGTGAGCGCGTAAGGTTAGTGTGATTTACACAGCTCAATGCAAAGTATAATTGTGCTTGATTGAACTAGGCGTGCTTTTGCTCACTGTCTTCCGCACGCACTGAGTAAAGCATTCTTACCGGCAGTAGAGGGGCGCTCTGCCCTTCCGGGCTCGCTGTCATGAGTGTTGATGCTTTAAGCTTGGAATGACATTGTCACCTTTCAAGTGGATTTTTCACCGTCCTGAAAACGCTATAAGGTAGTGTATTAAGAGAAATTTTCTGAAATTTTCAGGCTGAAAATCACCATGAATTATTGATTGGTGGTGAAGGCAGTGATAGTGATGGCGCTTAGGATGGTCTGGACGCTATTTTCATATGCCCATGTGAGTTATGACGATGGTATTTCTGCATAACGCATTTCGTGTCGTTCATCTCATTGAAGCTGATTCTGGTAGAACTCCAGGATAACGATTACACCTAAGCGACAGTAGGTAATTCGTTATCCTCCAATTTCCGCGCAATGCGACTTTTATGCTAAAACCAGCATTTAAGCCTTCTCCAGATTTCTCCTCGTTTATATCACCAGTAGGTGTGATTAATGGCATCTGATAACTACATGTAAGGGTCAGTTGCACATTGGGTGAATGATCGGCACCCAATGCTGCATTGAGAATTGGTCAAATAGGTAAATTTTGTCGAATTGTCTGGGTCGTTGAAAACGGAGGAATTTGTCAAAAGTAAGACGCTGGACGCTGGACGCTGGACGCTGGACGCTGGACGCTGGACGCTGGACGCTGGACGCTGGACGCTGGACAATGCAGTATTACCATTAATAACCTAAAGTGAAGTAAAAACCCTTCAACTTAATGATTTTCACACCACCGAAAAATCAACTTAAGATGTTGAATAATAACAGATAATTACACTTTTTCAGGCTGAAAATCACCATCCAGTTAGCCAAATTTAAACATTTTCCTGCATAGTGTGTGTTACTACCTTGGCTTCAACCTAATCTAAGGTTGAAATCTTTTACGTGCTCAATGCTACATGCAGCTCAGAAGTTTCGAGAGCTAATTGTTAACACCTAAATATCTAAATTTATCTACATTCTTAGATAAATGTTCACTATTACAGTTCTTCTCTCAATTAGATTACGTGCATTATACTTCTCAGATTCAGGTGTCAGGTGTCAGGTGTCAGGTGTCAGGTGTCAGGGTTGATAAAAGTCTTCAATTAAATCCTATTCAAGTTAACCGTAAGGCAATCCCAGTTTGAACCAACAGAACATTTCTGATTCTGAAAATCGAGTTTTAGATGTACTTACGTAATGTTGTGCGCAAATTATTTTGTACACCGCAAAATCAACGCGAACTCGAATAATAAAAGCCTCGAGCCTTATCGACAGATTTTAATTCATACAAGGTGTGGTGTGGTGTGGTGTGGTGTGGTGTACATTGAAACACACGTTACCACAATGGTGGCAATAATAACGCCACAACCCAATAAATTTTTATTGTTACTTGGATTAATCAGATCATGAGTTAGAACGTTCATACACTGAATTATTCTGAGGAGCGTGTTTGAAAACATGATGCGGAGAAGAAGTTCACATCATTGATGTGAGCTAAATGTGTAGTAGATGTACTTTGAAATTATAATGTTTTTAAAATTCATTCAGTGTTTGGCGAGTGAATAAATTAGTGAAAATGACTGCGCACCAACATTAGCTACTTTTTTAAAAGTGCGGTCACAGCTTGTAGCGCATAATTTTAATGAACAGCGTTAAATGCTGTCTCTTATACCCACTGTCT
>NZ_JAERJM010000023.1:0-32437 GCF_018257655.1 Pantoea sp. JGM49
TGGTGAAAGAGAGACCCTATAAATATCCGACAGCCAGAAGAAAAAATGCCAGTCAGGCTTAACTGACTGGCATTAGGCCGAAAGGCCCGTTTTTGTTTCTACTGTTTAGTGCGCGCCACCACCACCACCGCCCGCGCCAAATGGCGGACGTGCAAACCACACCAGAACCAGCAAGATCAAAAATACCCCCGCTGATGCCCAGAAGATCTCATTCGCTGAGATGATCAGGCCCTGATTGGTAATTTGCTGTGCAATGTAGGCTGAAGCTTGCTGCTGCGTCATGCCCATGCTTTGCAGTTGGTCATACATCTGCTGCGAATTCGGGTTGAATGGATTCACCGATTCAGACAGATAGCTGTGATGCATCGATTCGCGATCCGTCCACATGGTGGTGGTGATCGACGTACCGATTGAACCGGCCAGCGTACGCACAAAGTTCGACAGGCTTGATGCTGCTGCCATACGCTCTGGCGGCAACCCTGACAGCGTAATGGTGGTCAGTGGCATAAAGAAGCACGCCACGGCAAAGCCCTGAATAAACTGCGGCCATGCCGACGCACCAAAATCCATCCCCGGCTCAAACGTATATGCACGCCAGTAGAAGCACACCGCGTACATGATAAAGCTGAAGGTCACCAATCGCCGCATATCCAGCTTGTGGGCAAAGCGACCAATGATCGGCGACAGGATCACCGGAATGATGCCGACCGGCGCTGACGCCAATCCTGCCCAGGTGGCGGTGTAGCCGTATACCTCCTGCAGCAGCTGCGGCAGCAACACGATCGAGCCGAAGTAAAGCATGTAAGCCAGGCTGATCGACAAACAGCCGATGGTGAAGTTGCGCTTTTTAAACAGCGACAAATCGACAATCGGATGGTCGTCCGTTAGCTCCCACACCAACAGCACTGCCAGCGCCACCACGGCGACTACCGTGAGTACGATGATTTCCGTGGAGCCAAACCAGTCGAGTTCTTTACCCCGGTCGAGCATCACCTGCAGCGAACCAATCCCCACGACCAACAGCACCAGACCGACGATGTCAATCGGGCGGATCTCGGTTTTGGTTTCGCGTCCTCGCAGGGTTTGCAGAGTCAGCGCGACGACGACCACACCAATCGGGACGTTGATAAAGAAGATCCAACCCCAGTGGTAGTTATCACTGATCCAGCCGCCGAGAATCGGGCCGCAGATCGGAGCTACGATCACCGTCATTGCCCACAGCGAGAGCGCCACGCTGCGCTTGGCCGGCGGGTAGTTGTTCAGTAGCAAACTTTGCGACAGCGGAATCAATGGACCGGCAACCACACCCTGAATGATACGGAAGAAGATCAGCATCTCCAGACTTTCTGACATGCCGCAGGCCCATGAGGCCAGTACAAACAGAATGGTCGACCAGGTAAACAGCTTCACTTCACCAATACGTTTGGCTAGCCAACCGGTAATCGGTATCGAGATGGCGTTTGCCACCCCGAATGAGGTAATCACCCAGGTGCCCTGTGAGTTCGAGGCACCAAGGTTACCGGCGATCGTTGGGATCGCTACGTTAGCAATGGTGGAGTCGAGAACCTGCATAAACGTCGCCAATGATAAGGCGATGGTCATCAGGACTAACGGCGCACCTTCAAGCGGTTTTTGTGCCATCACAGCCTCCCGCGGAATTAATCGGCGTTGGCATGAACGATATCAGTAATCAGCTTGTTAACCGGCGCGAGGTCGATTGCCAATGCGTTACTTTCATACGCCGCTTGTGGACGCACGCTACTGGCCAGTGTGGCCCCGTCTTTGTTCTGGGTATCCACTTTGACTAAGGTGGAGAGACCAATACGCAGCGGGTGTTCGGCCACCTGTTGCGGGTCCAGCTCAATACGCACCGGTAAACGCTGAACCACTTTGATCCAGTTACCTGTCGCATTCTGCGCCGGCAGCAGAGAGAAGGCGCTGCCGGTGCCCATATCCAGACCGACAACTTTGCCGTGATACTCCACGTCATCACCGTAAATATCGCTGATCACAGTAGCGGGCTGACCGATGCGCACACCGGAAAGCTGCGTTTCTTTGAAGTTGGCATCAATCCACAAATTCGTGGCAGGCACTACCGCCAGCAGCGGCGTGCTGGTGGAGATCTGCGAACCGACCTGAACACTACGACGCGAAATATAGCCATCCATTGGACTACGGATATCGGTACGCTGCAGCGCCAGCCAGGCATCACGCAGTTCAGCCGCGCTTTGTTTGACGGCGGGTTGCTGTTCCAGATCGGTGTTCAGGATCATCGCCTGGTTCGCGTTGTACTGCTGCACGGCGACATCAAGTTGCGCTTTCGCCGTGGCCACGGCATCACGTGAGTGCTGCAGTTCTTCACGACCAATCAGGTTTGATGCACCCAGCGGCTCACGACGTTTCAGATCGGCTTCAGCCTGATCCAGCGCGGTCTGTTGCAGCTTGATGGTGGCCTGATACTGCTTGCCGTTGATCATCAATTGATGCGTCTGGCGGACGCTGGTGGCCAGTGCAGTCTGCGCTTTTTCAAACGCCTGCTCCGCATCGGTTTTATCCAGCGACACCAAAATATCGCCTTTTTTCACGAAGTCAGTGTCATCGAACCAGACTTTATTCACGCTGCCGGAAACCTGTGCCATCACCTGCACCTGATTACCTGACACATAGGCGTCATCGGTTTCCTGGAAATGGCGCAGCACCAAATACCAGTAGGCCAGATACGCCACCCCAATCAATACAAACACGATAGCCAGCAGGATCAGCACACCTTTGCGCTTCTTCTTTTTATTCGCTGGCTGTTGCGGGCTTTGCGCTTCCGCGGTCGCACTCATGTTGTTCTCCACGTTTTCCATTTAGCCGGGCTGTGTTGATCCTTCAACACGGTTTCCCGAGTCGAAAAAGCCAGCGTATAAGACGCTGGCCGGATAAAAGGGGATTAAAATAGCGATTTCGGAAGGTGATTGTGTCGCACTTCTTGCTATTAGCGCGACAGGGAAGCGATAACCTGATCTTCATCCATTTTATCAAGACGGTTAAGCAACTTGCGCGTAATCGCTTCCAGCTGATCCTGCTCGGATGTAGAGAGCGAAGACCACAGATACTGCAGACTCTGATGCTGAGGCGGCAGCAGCTGACGTAAGAATTCGTTACCTTTCTCTGTCAGGTGCAGATACAGGCAGCGACGGTCATTATCGCTCTCGCGGCGCTCGATCCAGCCGCGTTTTTCCAGCTCATCGGCAATACGTGTTGCATTAGTGCGTGAGGAACCCAGCGCAGAACTCAGTTCTGAAGGCTGGATGCTCTGGTTTTCTTGCGCATCAAGTGTAATCAGCGCCATGAATAAGGTCTCGTTAATTCCCTGCGCCTTCAACATCTTGTTGCGGTTATCCAGCAGTTTTCCCTGCATATGCATGCACAGACGAGTCAGGATGATTTCCTGCAACGGAAAATCTTTATGGCGGTTAGCACGGATGTTCAGCATCTGTTCAATGGGAGTAAACGAACTTTCCATTTTAAAAAAAACCTCTTAGTTGCAACTGGTATAGTAAGGATGGTGACAGATTAAGCGTAGTCATATTTTCCGCCAGTGATTGTTCGCACGATCACATTGTCAACATCTGGCATTCCAGGTCGTTCCATAACCCTGGGCACTTCGCCCTGACAATGTGCCACGCAGAATGGTTACATTGTCATCAATTCACATCGTGAAATATTTTTAAGAAAAAATAATTTCGCGAGAAAAAATAACTCTGGTGAATAACTGTGCTGCTAACCATAACAAACTCAATCATCAATGAATAGTCTCACTCACGTGATTGGGTTGGTCTTTACGCTTTCTAAACACTTTAGCTGAACGCATTACATCACGAAATCAATGGGTTAATTAACTTAATCATAACAATTCCGGTACCAATACCGTACCAGCTAAAATGATGAATTGCATTCGTTGAGAGAATTTAACCTCAGGCAGCGCAGAGATAAGTCTCGGCTTAGCAGCATTCATGGCGGAAGAAAAGCGTAGATAATCATTTGTGGTTAATAGTAACCCAAAAAATTATTTCAATGGTGTGTTAATTGACAGGACGTACCAGTGCGCTATAACGCACGAACTGTGCGGGTATTGAGAACAAAAGCGGCCAAAAGGCCGCTTTAAAGGGAAGAGGATTATTTTGCCGCCGCTTGTGCGTCAGAAATCCACTTATCAAACTCGGCCTGATGGCCTTTGATCCAGCCATCTACGTGGCGATTGATGTCAGCTTCAGAAGCCTGACCCGCATGCATCGCCGCGTTTTCGGCGTTGATATCGCCAATCGGCAATTTCATTTCAGCAAACAGTTTTGCCGCCGCCGGGTTTTTCTCAGCCCAGGCTTTGTTGGCCACAATGTGCATAGTGTTGACCGGGAAACCGTAATTTTTACCATTAGGCAGTTTGGTGTCCACTTTGCTCTGCTCGCCTGGCAGGGAAGAGAATGGCACCTGCAGCCAAACCACATCTTTACCCGGTTTGAGCACGTCGCTCAGCCAGTAAGGTGTCCAGGTGTAATAAAGGATAGGTTTGCCTTGCTTGTAGCGTGCCAGGGTGTCAGCCACCATCGCTGAATAGTTACCCATGTTGGCCGTAACCGTATCCGCCAGGCCATAGGCTTTATTCTGGTGGTTAATCACCGCTTCACAGCCCCAGCCCGGCGTACAGCCCGTCATGTCGGCTTTGCCGTCACCGTTGCTGTCGAACAGTTTGGCGATTTTCGGATCTTTAAGCTGTTCGATGTTGGTGATGTGATACTGCTCGGCGGTTTTCTTATCGATCAGATAACCCTGAGCAGCGCCGCCAACGTAAGTGCCTTCACGGTAAAACTTGTTATCACCGCCTGCCGCTTTATACATGTCGTCATGCAGCGGTTTCCAGTTAGTGGCTATAAAGGTGGCATCACCTGCCGCGATGGTGGTGTAGGCCACGTTGTAATCGACTTCGCCCGGCTTCTCAACGGTGTAGCCCAGTTTTTCCAGCGCGCGGCTGACAATCAGCGTCTGGAAAGTTTCTTCTGCGATGGTGCTTTGCAGCGGTTTAACGGTGATGCCTTTACCCGGCAGGTCGGCGGCGGACACGTGCGTCGCGGCGAACGTCGTCAGGACGGCAGCGAACAGAGCTGTCTTGCGCATAGTCATTCCTTATTTTACGTGTTGCGTCGGAGACGGACGGCCACGCTGGGCCGTCCATAGAAATCAGGCTTTTTTACTGAAGGGGCGCAGCAGCAGGCCAATTGGACCGGTGCTGTACCAGTGACGGTTGCCACGGCTGCGGCTATCACGGGCGAACGACTGAGTCAGGCGATCAAGGATAATCGCCAGAATCACGATACCCACGCCGCCGACAGTTGCCAGACCCATATCTAAACGACCGATACCGCGCAGCACCATCTGGCCTAAACCACCCACAGCGATCATTGAAGCGATAACCACCATCGACAGCGCCAGCATCAGCGTCTGGTTCACACCGGCCATAATGGTCGGCATCGCCAGCGGCAGCTGCACTTTAAATAGCATCTGACGTGGGCTGGCACCAAAGGATTCGCTCGCTTCGATCAAATCGGCAGGTACCTGCTTAATGCCAAGAATGGTCAGACGCACCATCGGCGGTAGCGCAAAGATGATGGTCACCACCACGCCCGGCACGTTACCGATACCGAACAGCATCACGATCGGCACTAAATACACGAAGGCCGGTGTGGTCTGCATCGCATCCAGCAACGGTCGGATAATGCGTGCCGCACGTTCACTGCGTGCCAGCCAAATCCCCAGCGGGAGGCCGATGATGATGCAGAACAGCAGGGCGGTCAGTACCAGCGCCAGTGTCACCATCGCTTGCGACCAAGCGCCAATAGCACCAATCGCAATCAATGAAATGAGAGTCGCGATTCCCATGGCCGGGCTGGCAATTTGCCAGGCAATCAACGCAAATACCACTATCGCCACGGGCGCGGGCATGCCCAGCAGCAACTGCTGAAATGCGCTGAGGATATAGTCGACCGGCACGCGAATGCCCTGGAACACCGGGCGGAAATGGCTGACGACCCAGTCGATGCCTTCGGTCACCCAGCTGTCGAGTGGGATCCAGGTCTTGTGGAACGGATCCATGATATTGAAATGCTCGGGAGCCGGAGCAGGCGCGCTGTTGAGCCAGTCACTGCTGCTGGCGGCACTGCTGGCAGCATCATGTCCGCCGCTCGCCGTTGATGGATCACCCCATGCATCGGCTGAACCACTGCTACTGGCTGCGCTGCTGGCGGCATCATGTCCACCGCTCGCCGCTGAAGGATCGCCCCATGCATCGGCGGAACCGCTGCTGGACGTGCTGTCGGCGGGTGCGCTGCTGCTACTGCCGCCCCAGGGATCGCTACTGCTGGCTGCCGCGCTCGAATCTGTCGTCGCGGGTTGCTGCGTGGTCTGGCTGGCGCTATCCCACGGATTGCTGGTTTGTTCACTCATGACTGGGCTCCTTCACGATCTAAAGCGCGCAATAGCATGCTTTTGGAAATAATACCGACGTACTGATTCTCTTCGCCGACCACCGGCACCGCGCAGGGCGCTTGTGCAACGTGGGAGAGCAAATCGTTCAGTGAGGTATCCGCAGGAACCGCTAACGGCGTCTCAAGCAGGGCGCTATCCAGACCTTCACCCGCAGCCAGTGCCGCTTTAAGTGAATCGGTTGAAACTACGCCGACAAATTTCTGTTTCTCCAGCACATAGCCATATTCGCGGTCTTCATCCTGAAGCAGTTTAATGGCGGAACGTGGGCCAAAACCGGCCGCTTTACGAATCAGTGCACCGGCGCTGCGACGAGCAATATCCCTGGCGCTAAACACATGGCTAATATCGACCCCCCGGAAGAAGGTGCGCACATAATCGTTAGCGGGATTATTGAGGATTTCATCCGGCGTACCGACCTGCACCACTTCGCCACCCTGCATGATGGCGATGCGATCGCCAATACGCATGGCTTCGTCGAGGTCATGGGAAATAAATACGATGGTACGCTGATGTTTCGCCTGCAGTTTGACCAGCTCATCCTGCATTTCGGTACGAATAAGCGGATCGAGGGCGGAGAAGGCTTCATCCATCAGTAAAATATCGGGATTGATCGCCAGCGCGCGCGCTAATCCGACACGTTGACGCATACCGCCGGAGAGTTCATCTGGATAGGAGTGAGCATAATTATCCAGTCCCACCTGACGCAATGCTTCCAGCGCTTTTTCCTGACGTTCCTGTAACGGCACGCCCGCTAATTCCATGCCGAAGGCGGTATTATTCAGCACCGTCATATGGGGCATTAATGCGAAGGATTGGAATACCATGCTGATCTTATTTCTGCGCACTTCACGCAGTTCAGCATCCGATATTTTCGCAATATCGACACCGTCAATGATCACCTGGCCGCGAGTGGGCTCGATCAGACGATTGAGAAGGCGAACCATGGTGGATTTCCCTGAACCGGAGAGCCCCATGATGACGAAGATCTCGCCTTCTTCAATGGCCAGACTGGCATCTTTTACGCCGACGGAGAGACCGGTTTTCGCCAGAATACTCTCTTTGCTTTCGCCTTTCTCAATCAGCTTAAATGCCTTTTCGGGGTGATCCCCAAATACCTTATATAAGTTCTTTACTTCGAGTTTAATTGCCATGCAGTAATTAATTTCCCGGTTAAATGTTTAGCTATTTCTTGTAGTGATCTCGATTAAATTTAAGCGCCCTATAACCTAGCATAGTGAGAATATCTGACAACCCTTTGTTCGGATATTTGGCTGAGCGAGCGCGTGCAGATTGGCGATAATTCCAGTGCTCACAAGGGATGAGAGCGAATCATTTTTTTCTGAATTTTTTATGAAATTAACCCGCTTTCACGGCAAATGCTCAGTGAAACACGAATAAATTGCGCTTATGTAGGCGATATAATGGACGAATTAATGGCGCTAAAATGACAAAATAATGAAGGTGAGAAACGGAAATAACGAGAGAATATTTGGTAATCTGAACGGGAAATATCAAGGCGCTGAAAGGGCGCGCTGTGGCGCGCCCTGTGCTACATGCCAGAGGCTAGAAATTCCAGTCCTCGTCTTCGGTTTCCACGGCTTTTCCCATCACGTAGGAAGAACCTGAACCGGAGAAGAAATCGTGGTTTTCATCGGCATTCGGTGACAAAGCCGAGAGAATGGCCGGATTCACCGTCGTCAGCTCTGACGGGAACAATGCCTCATATCCCAGATTCATCAACGCCTTGTTAGCGTTGTAGTGCAGGAAGGTTTTCACCTCCTCTGCCCAACCGACATCCGCATACAGCGCTTCGGTGTACACCACTTCGTTTTCATACAGCGCCAGCAGCAAATCGATGGCAAATTGCTGCAGCTCTTCACGGCGTGTATCGTCAACTTTTTCCAGTGCCTTCTGGTACTTGTAGCCGATGTAATAACCGTGCACCGCTTCATCGCGAATAATCAAACGAATCAGGTCAGCGGTGTTGGTCAATTTACCACGGCTTGACCAGTACATCGGCAGCCAGAAACCGGAGTAGAACAGGAACGATTCCAGGAACACGCTGGCGATTTTCTTCTTCAGCGGGTCCTCGGCACGATAGTACTCCAGCACAATCTTCGCCTTGTTCTGCAACGCTTCGTTCTCTTCACTCCAGCGATACGCCGCATCGACATCGGCGGTGTTACACAGGGTGGAGAAAATCGAGCTATAGGAACGCGCATGCACTGCTTCCATAAAGCTGATATTCGACAGCACCGCTTCTTCATGCGGCGTGATGGCGTCTTCCATCAAGCCCGGCGCGCCGATCACGTTCTGGATAGTGTCGAGCAGCGTCAAACCGGTAAACACGCGGATGGTCAGCTGCTGTTGCTGGTGGTCCAGCGACTGCCAGGCTGGCAGGTCGTTGGACAATGGCACTTTTTCCGGCAGCCAGAAGTTGCTGGTCAGACGGTTCCACACTTCGAGGTCTTTTTCGTCCTGGATTCGGTTCCAGTTAATCGCTTGAATTTGTTTAAGTTGCATAGTTTTCATCACAATGAGCAGGAGACGCAGCCCTGGACTTCGGTGCCTTGCAGCGCCATCTGGCGCAGACGAATGTAATAGAGCGTTTTGATACCTTTCTTCCACGCATAAATTTGCGCTTTGTTGATGTCACGCGTGGTGACGTCATCGCGGAAGAACAGCGTCAACGACAAGCCCTGATCGACGTGCTGCGTGGCTTCGGCATAGGTATCAATAATCGCTTCCGGACCAATCTGGTACGCATCCTGATAGAGATCCAGATTCTCGTTGGTCATAAACGGCGCCGGATAATAAACGCGGCCGGTTTTACCCTCTTTACGGATCTCAATGCGCGACACGATCGGGTGAATACTCGATGTCGCGTGATTAATGTACGAGATCGAACCGGTTGGCGGCACCGCCTGTAAGTTCTGGTTAAACAAGCCGTGTTGCATCACTGATTCGCGCAATGCCTGCCAGTCGGCCTGGCTTGGCAGCGCAATGCCTGCATCGGCAAAAATCTGTGCCACACGCGCGGTGCGTGGCAGCCAGGCGCGATCCACATACTTATCGAAGTAGTGACCGTTGGCGTACTGCGATTGTTCAAAGCCATCAAAACTCTGATTGCGCTCTTGTGCCAGCAGGTTCGACGTGCGCACCGCGTGATAGGTGACGCAGTAGAAGTAGAGATTGGTGAAATCCAGTGCTTCTTCCGAGCCATAAGCCATGCCTTCACGCGCCAGATAGCCGTGCAGGTTCATCTGACCCAGGCCCACCGCATGTGAACGACGATTGCCTTCCGCCACCGACGGCACCGAATTGATTTCACTCATCTCAGAAACCGCTGTTAACGCGCGCACGGCGGTTTCAACGGTCTGTGCCAGATTGCGGGAATCCATAGCATGCGCGATGTTCAGCGAGCCGAGGTTACAGGAGATATCCTTGCCCACGCGGCGGTAGTTAAGATCGTCATAGAATTCGCTGGCGCTGTTAACCTGCAAAATCTCTGAGCACAGGTTGCTCATATTGATGCGACCAGCAATCGGGTTGTGACGGTTCACGCTGTCTTCGTACATGATGTACGGATAGCCTGACTCAAACTGAATTTCTGCCAGCGTCTGGAAGAAATCACGCGGCTTGATGTAAGTCTTACGGATACGATCGTCGGCCAGCATCTCTTCATACAACTCGCTGATGCTGATATCACCGAACGCTTTGCCGTAAATGCGCTCAACGTCATACGGCGAGAACAGCGCCATATCGCGATTCTCTTTCGCCAGCTGGAAGGTGATATCGGGGATCACCACGCCCAGCGACAGCGTCTTGATACGGATCTTCTCGTCGGCGTTTTCGCGTTTGGTATCAAGGAAGCGGAAGATATCGGGGTGATGCGCGTTCAGCCACACCGCGCCCGCGCCCTGGCGTGCACCAAGCTGATTGGCGTAAGAGAACGCATCTTCCAGCATCTTCATTACCGGAATCACGCCAGACGACTGGTTTTCGATGCGCTTAATCGGCGCACCGGATTCACGCAGGTTAGAGAGCAGGAAGGCCACGCCGCCGCCACGTTTGGACAACTGCAGCGCCGAGTTCACCGCACGCCCAATCGATTCCATATTGTCTTCGATGCGCAGCAGGAAGCACGAGACTAACTCGCCGCGCTGCTGTTTACCGCAGTTGAGGAAGGTTGGGGTGGCTGGCTGGAAGCGGCCGCTGAGCATTTCTGCCAGCAATTCGCGTGACAGCGATTCGTTGCCGCGTGCCAGCGTCAGCGCCACCATGCAGGCGCGCTGCTCGAAAGTTTCGAGATAGCGTTTACCGTCGAAGGTTTTCAGCGTGTAGCTGGTGTAAAACTTCCACGCACCGAGGAAGGTGTGGAAACGGAAACCCCAGGCATCGGCTTCATCGTGCAGCTGGCACAGGAAACTGAAGTCGTACTGATTCAGTACCGTGGCTTCATAGTAGCCTTCCTCAACCAGATAGCGCAGGCGATCGGCCGCCGAAGCGAACTGTACGGTATTCGGCTCTACATGCTGCAGGAAGAACTGGCGCGTAGCCTCGTGATCTTTCTCGAACTGAATGCGGCCATCGGCGTCATACAGGTTCAGCATCGCATTGAGCGCGTGATAATCCAGCTGCGTGCTGTTCAGGGTGTCTGTCGTTGCCAAAATTGGGTTACTCCCGCTTTTACATTAGCGATATCGTCGGGGGTTCCCATCAGCTCAAAGCGGTAGAGATAAGGAACCTGACATTTCTGCGCAATAATGTCGCCTGCCAGGCAATAGCCTTCACCGAAGTTGCGGTTACCGGCAGCAATCACCCCGCGGATACCGCGTCGGTTGGCGTCATCATTGAGGAATTGAATCACTTGTCTGGGCACCGCACCCCGCGCACTGCCGCCGCCGTAGCTCGGCACCACTAAAATAAAGGGTTGGTCGATATGCAGGCGCTGCTTGCCATCAAGCGGTATGCGGCAAGCAGGCAGTCCCAGACGAGTGATAAATCGGTGCGTGTTTTCCGACTGGCTGGAGAAGTACACCAGTGGGAACATCGCTTATCCCCCGACAGCAGCGAGCTGGCGCAGGCTGGCGATTTTGTCAGGGCGGAAGCCGCTCCAGTGGTCATCATGGGTCATGACGACGGGCACCTGGCGATAGCCAAGGGATTTGAGGTTATCAATGGCTTCCGGTTGGGTATCGAGATTGATCAGTTGATAGTCGATACCTTTGCGGTCCATGGCATTTTTAGTCGCGTTGCACTGGACACAATTGTTTTTAATGTAAATAATAATGCGCATGATTCGTATTTCCCTTTGATTGCGGTCTGGATGCGAGATACGAAGCAAAATCCTATTTGCAGCGAACTTCGTCCTTGACGACATCTGGTAGTGAGTTGATGGGTTGAATACTAGATGTAGTGCTCGTGGTGGTCAAGCCCACCAGATATAGGGATTTTGTATTTTTATCTTCGGATAAACGCTAACACCAGAGATCATGCACCTTCCAGGCCCGAAAATTTTTTTGTAAAAGCGAGGGAGGCAAAATTTAGGTCAAATTTTGTGCCCTATCATTGTGCGGCAGGCACAAAAAAGCCCCGCAATCGCGAGGCTCTCTTTAAACGCTAATGATGGTTAACGGCGTGACATTAACAGCGCACCTAACACCAGACCCACGGCTGCACCGACACCCACGCCATGCCAGGGTTTGTCATGCACGTAGGCATCAACTTGATAACTGGCGTCACGCGCTGCCTGAGAAACGCGGCTGTTGCCGCCGTTCAGTTTTGCGCGGGTCTGCTTCAGCAGCGACTGTGCTTTACTGCGTGCGCTATCCACTTCATCTTTGGCTTCGCTGCCGTAAGATTTAAGTAATGCTTCGAGCGAATCTGCCAGCTCGTTTACATCCTGATTGATATCAATGTCATCGTTTTTGCTTACGCGATTAAACATTTTTTCGCTCCCTTTGATTTAACAAGTAATACTGAGTGTAGACGAAACGTGACTAAACGCAGGCGTGTGCCAGGCTTTAGGGAAATTCCGAATGTCCTGTATGTCGGGCTGTTGTAAGGTTGCGGGGCTGTGAGAAGAGAGGAGCAAGCATGTATTTACGTCCGGATGAGGTAGCGCGCGTACTGGAAAAAGCAGGGTTCGAAATGGACACCCTGACGCCAAAAATCTACGGTTATCGTCGTGGTGAAAATTATGTCTACGTCAATCGCGAAGCGCGCATGGGCCGCACCGCATTGATCATTCACCCCACGCTGAAAGAGAAAAGTCAGCACTTTGCCGAGCCCGCCTCAGAAATGAAAACCTGCGATCATTACACCCAGTTCCCGCTTTATCTGATGGGTGAATCCCAGGAACATTACGGTATTCCGCACGGTTTTAGCTCGCGTATCGCGCTTGAGCGCTATCTGCAAGGCGTATTTGGCGCCTGATGTGGTGCCCCGTTGACGCGGGGCCACCCCCCGACTTTTTAAAACCCTCACCCTTTGCCACGTTGCAAATTGACACGCTGGCGCGTATAACCCTGTGTCCATATAGATGTTCAGACGTCCATACGGATAAAAACCATGCAACAGCAGGAAACTCCTTCGCAGGAAAACTTTAAGCGCACCATGAAAGTGCGGCATCTGGTGATGCTGTCGCTCGGCGGCGTGATTGGCACCGGACTGTTCTTCAATACCGGCTATATCATCTCAACCACCGGTGCGGCGGGCACGCTACTGGCATATCTGATCGGCGCGCTGGTGGTGTGGCTGGTGATGGTATGTCTCGGCGAACTGGCCGTAGCGATGCCGGAAACCGGCGCTTTCCATGTCTATGCGGCGCGCTATCTCAGCCCGGCAACTGGCTATACTGTGGCCTGGCTCTACTGGCTGACGTGGACGGTGGCGCTCGGCTCCAGCCTGACCGCCGCCGGATTCTGTATGCAGTATTGGTTCCCCACCACGCCGGTGTGGCTGTGGTGTTTGGTGTTCTGCATCGCCATCTATCTGCTGAATATCGTCTCCACGCGTTTCTTCGCGGAAGGGGAGTTCTGGTTCTCCATCATCAAAGTGGTCACCATCATTGCCTTTATCATTCTTGGCGCGGGCGCGATGTTTGGTTTTATCCCGATGAAGGATGGCAGTGCCGCACCGGGCCTGAATAACCTGACGGCTTCAGGCTGGTTACCGCACGGCACCTTGCCGATTCTGATGACCATGGTGGCGGTGAACTTCGCCTTCTCCGGCACTGAGCTGATTGGTATTGCCGCTGGCGAAACCGAGCAGCCGCAGAAAGCCTTGCCGCTGGCGATCCGCACGACCGTAGCACGATTGATTATCTTCTTTATTGGTACAGTATTTGTGCTGGCGGCGTTGATCCCGATGGATCAGGCGGGCATCGTCAAAAGCCCGTTTGTGCTGGTGTTCGAGAAGATCGGTATTCCCTATGCGGCCGATATCTTCAATTTCGTGATCCTGACGGCGATCCTGTCCGCCGCCAACTCGGGTCTGTATGCATCGGGCAGGATGCTGTGGTCACTGGCGAATGAGAACACCTTGCCGCGCTGTTTCGCCCAGGTGAACCGCCGTGGGATTCCGGTGTTGGCGATCACCGTCAGTATGCTGGGCGGCCTGCTGGCGCTGTTCTCCAGCGTGATCGCGCCGGATACCGTATTTGTGGCGCTGTCAGCCATTTCAGGTTTTGCGGTGGTGGCGGTGTGGCTGAGTATCTGTGCCTCGCACTATGTGTTCCGTCGTCGCCACTTGGCCGCAGGCGGTTCGCTGCAACAACTCGCCTATCGCGCGCCACTCTATCCTCTAACGCCGATTCTCGGTTTCCTGCTGTGCCTGCTGGCGTGTGTAGGGCTGGCCTTCGATCCGTCGCAGCGTATTGCGCTGTGGTGTGGCATTCCATTTGTGCTGTTCTGCTATGCCGCATACCATGTCACGCATCGACGTAACCTGAAGGCCGGGGAGGCCAATGATGTCGCGTAATCCTGTCGCAGAAGCCTTAACACAACATGACACACTGATTCTGGATGGCGCGCTGGCGACCGAACTGGAGGCGCGCGGTTGCAATCTCGCCGATGCGCTCTGGTCTGCCAAAGTGCTGATGGAAAACCCTGAGCTGATTTATCAGGTGCATTACGACTATTTTGCGGCCGGCGCCAATGTGGCGATCACCGCCAGCTATCAGGCCACGCCGCAGGGCTTTGCGGCGCGTGGGCTGGATGAGGCGCAAGCGCTCACATTGATCGAGCAAAGTGTGAAACTGGCACAACGTGCGCGTGATGATTATCGTGCGGCATCAGGCAGTGAAGCCGCTTTGCTGGTGGCCGGTTCCGTTGGGCCTTATGGCGCTTACCTTGCTAATGGTGCTGAGTATCGCGGTGATTACGCCCTGCCAGAAGCGGAGATGAAAGATTTCCATCGCCCGCGCGTCAAGGCGCTGTTGGACGCAGGCGTGGATTTGCTGGCGTGTGAAACCCTGCCGTCGTTTGCCGAAGCGCAGGCGCTGGTGAGTTTGCTGGCAGTGTACCCAAACAGCAGCGCCTGGTTCTCCTTCACCCTGCGTGATGCGCAACACATCAGCGATGGCACGCCGCTGAGTCAGGTCGCTGAGCTGGTCAATGCGGCACCACAGGTGGTGGCGATGGGCATCAACTGCGTAGCGCTGGAGAGCGTGACACCGGCGCTGCAAACCTTGCAGGCGCTGTGTGCTAAACCGCTGCTGGTTTACCCCAATTCCGGTGAACAGTACGATGCGAGCAGCAAAACCTGGCACTCGGCGCCATCGGGCTGCACGCTGCAGGATAAATTCCCTGAGTGGCAACAAGCGGGCGCGCGGCTGATTGGCGGCTGTTGCCGCACCACACCGCAAGATATCGCGGCGATTGCCGCCTGTTGTCAACCGCAATAAAGGCCAGAAAAGCAGCACTGATAGGGCGATTGAGGCGAGTGAAAAGCAGGATAGGGCAGTTTAGACTGTCCTATCTGATTCTATAGCGGACCTGCCATGAACCTGCGACACCTTCTTCCTGCCACTGCATTGCTGCTGAGCGGCTGTGCCACCATTGTCGGCACGGAAACGCAGCCGGTAAAAATCGACTCTGTCCCGCAAGGCGCGCGTTTCACCGTGCAGGATGAAACCGGCCGCGCAGTGGCGCAGGGCTACACGCCACAAACCGTCGAGCTGGCAAAATCCACGGGTAATTATTTTGGTAAAAAACACTATCAGGTGATGCTGGAGAGTCCGGGCTACGTGCCGGTGACGCTGCCGATCGAGGCCAGTGCCAACCTGTGGTATCTGCTGGGTAATATCCCGTTACTGGGCTTCCCCGGCTGGCTGCTGGTGGATCCGTTCTATGGCGGCATGTACGACCTGAAACCTGAACATCCTCAGCCACGTCTCAACGTGGTGGGTGCGCGCGGCGGTTAAACCGCATGGCGTGGTCGCGGCGCAATTTTTTGTGCATCTCCGAAGCAGGTATGTCGCTGAGAGATGCGCGATAAACCGCGCTGCTAAGGTTCAGCATCATCTTTTTGGTTAAAAGCGATAAATCACTTAGCTGCCGTTTGATATTCAAGACGGCAGCGACAATGAGAGCCGATTTCAAGCTATTGTGCTGTCGGCTTCACCATGGCATGACCGGATTTATGCTGCGCCAGATACTGCTGCTGGAAAATGCACATGCGAATGGTATTGCGGTATTCACCATTGATGAAAAATTCGTGCTTCAGCACGCCTTCCACTTCAAATCCCAGTTTGGTGTAGATGTGAATCGCTTTCTCATTCTCCTGATCAACAATCAGGTAGAGTTTGTAGAGATTGAGCACCGAAAAGCCATAATCCATCGCCAGTTTAGCCGCCTGACTGGCTAAGCCTTTGCCCTGATGCCCCGGATCAATGATGATCTGAAACTCAGCGCGACGATGTACGTGATTGATCTCGACCAGTTCCACCAATCCCGCTTTTTGCCCATCGTGTTCAACGACAAAACGACGCTCTGTTTGATCGTGGATATGCTTGTCGTAGAGATCCGAGAGCTCGACAAAAGCTTCGTACGGCTCCTCAAACCAATAACGCATCACGCTGGCGTTGTTGTCTAACTGGTGCACAAAGTGCAGATCTTCTCGCTCAAGCGGACGCAATTTCACCGTCATACGGTGTTCCTTCTGTTGAAAAATTGGCGTGATTATAGCGCCATCCGCCGAAGGTTGCTTTCGCACCAGTGTGATCATCGGCATAGGGTTTATGCACCGTTTCAGTGCGCGATCTCAACCCCCTCTCCCCATCACAATGGGCTTTCACAATCTGGCACAGCCATTGCTTGGCTTGTATAGATAAGACTATACAACTGTTGTTTTTCATCACCTTTATCAGGAGTGGAAGATGGGCAAGCCAGTGAAACTCGTTGTTCATGCATTAACCGCCGCAGTCCTGTGCGCCAGTGCTTTAGGAGCACAGGCGGCCGACACCAAAGTCGCCATCGGTATTTCCGGCTGGACCGGATTTGCCCCACTGACGCTGGCCGATAAAGCTGGGATTTTCAAAAAGCACGGCCTTGATGTCGATGTGAAGATGATCCCGCAGAGCAGCCGACATCTGGCGGTGGCTTCCGGCACCATCCAGTGCGCGGCGACCACGGTTGAAACCTACATCTCCTGGAACGCCGCAGGCGTGCCGATTAAGCAGATCGTTCAGCTGGACAAATCTTACGGTGCCGATGGCCTCGCCGCCCGCAGTGACATCACCAGCATCAAAGATTTGAAAGGCAAAACCATCGCGGTGGATGCGCCCGGCACCTCACCGTATTTCCTGCTGGCGTGGATGCTGGACAAAAACGGCATGACGATGAAAGACGTGCGTCTCGCGACCATGGCACCGCAGGCGGCGGCACAATCTTTTGCTGCGGGTCAAAACGATGCGGCAGTGACCTATGAACCTTATCTCTCGGTGATCCGCAACCAGCCTAAGACAGGTAAGATCCTCGCCACCACGCTGGATTATCCGATGGTCATGGACACGCTCGGCTGTACGCCGACGTTCCTGAAAGAACATCCTCAGGCCGCGAAAGCGCTGGTGGCCAGCTATTACGATGCGCTGGAGATGATCAAACAGCAGCCGGATAAATCCAACGAGATCATGGGTGCAGCGGTGAAATCCACTGGCAAAGAGTTTGCGGAGTCGGCCAGTTATTTGCGCTGGCAGGGGCCGGAAGAGAACAAGAAATTCTTCAATGGTGAAATTGAAACCTTCAGTGATGAAGCAGGCAAACTGTTGCTGCGTGCAGGCGTGATCAAGAAAATGCCGGATGTGAAGAGCTTGTACGACGCCAGCTTCGTGCAGTAAGCAGGAGAAAGGAGATGGAGATGAGTAAAAGCCAACCCGTGACTCCGCCAGCAGCGCTGCCGGAGGCGCCGCAGCGCTGGCACAATCCGTTGATGGTGCCGCTGAAAGCGATTTCGCTGCGCTTACGTGTCGCGCTCGGCGTGGCGTTCTTTGTGCTGTTTATCGCGGTATGGACGCTGGTAACGCTGGGCGGCATGGTGTCGCCTACTTTCCTCGCCGATCCTCTCACCATGCTGCAGCAAGGTGTGGTGCTGTTCACCGAGTACAACTTCTCGCTGGATATCGGCATGACGGTGATGCGCGTTCTGTCGGGCTTCCTGCTGGCGGCCGTGATAGGTGTGCCGCTGGGCATCATGATGGGTGCCTATAAAACCTGGGAAGCGTTTCTTGAACCCTTCGTCTCCTTTTGCCGTTATTTACCGGCCTCGGCGTTTGTGCCGTTGCTGATTCTGTGGGCCGGTATCGGTGAAACCCAGAAGATCCTGGTGATCTTTATTGGCTCCTTCTTCCAAATCGTCTTGATGGTGGCGGTCACGGTGAGCGGCGCCCGTCGCGATCTGGTGGAAGCGGCCTACACGCTGGGCTGCAGCAACCGCTCGATCGTGCGTCGCGTGCTGATCCCCGGTGCTGCACCGGGCATTGCTGAACTGCTGCGCCTGGTGCTCGGCTGGGCGTGGACTTACGTCATCGTTGCCGAATTGATCGGATCGGAAAGTGGCATCGGCCATATGATCGTCGACAGTCAGGCATTGCTGAATACCGGGCAGATTATCTTCGGCATCATTGTGATCGGCTGCATTGGCTTGATCTCTGACTACCTGTTCAAAGTGCTCAATCGGCGCTTGTTTGCATGGAGCACCCTGTAATGAAACACAGCAAACTCAACGTGCGCGGCGTCGAGCGCATTTTTACCGGCCCCAAAGGCGAGCAAACTCAGGCACTACAGCCGATTCATTATCAGGTGGAAGAGAATGATTTCATTACCATTCTCGGCCCTTCGGGCTGTGGGAAATCCACTCTGCTGCGCATCATCGCCGGACTGGATACGCCCACGCGCGGGGAAATCTGGCTGGACGGTAAAAGCGTGGAAGGGCCGGGTGCCGATCGCGGCATGGTGTTCCAAAGCTATACGTTGTTTCCGTGGCTGACGGTGGAGGAGAACATCCGCTTTGGCCTGCAGGAGCGTGGCATCAGTGCAGCGCAGCAGAAAGAGCGCAGCGACTACTACATCCAGCAGGTGGGATTACGCGGCTTTGCGCAGCACTATCCGCGCCAACTCTCGGGCGGCATGCAGCAACGTACTGCGATCGCCCGTGCGCTGGCCAACGATCCCAAAGTGCTGTTGATGGATGAGCCGTTTGGCGCCCTGGATAATCAGACGCGCGTGATGATGCAGGAGCTATTGCTGTCGGTGTGGGAGCAGTCGCGCAAGACCGTGCTGTTCGTCACCCACGATATCGATGAAGCGATTTTCATGGCTAACAAGGTAGCGATTTTCAGCGCCCGACCGGGCCGCATCAAGCAGGAGGTGGCAGTGAATTTCAACAATGGGCGCGATTACACCATTAAAACCTCACCCGAATTTATGGCGTTAAAGGCCGAAGTGACCGAGTCGATTCGCAGCGAGACGCTGCAGGCGATGGCGCATTAAGCAGAGATCATATTTGGCGTAAATTGAATGGTGCATCAATTTACGCCTGTCCGTGGCGGCACGATGGAGCATGCATCTGTTTGCGATATGATCGCTTTAGATGCGGATGAAAAAATCGCGCCGCAACGGTTGAGTGAAAATGCGTTAACCGACAATCCGACCCAACGCCATATGTGCCGCGCGGTCGCACATATGATCGATTACATCGGGATCGTGACTTACCAGCACCATGGTCAACCCATCATTCTGCTTCAAATCATTCAGCAGATTCAGGATCTCCGCCTGCACCGACATATCCAGTGCTGAGGTTGGCTCATCCAGCAACAGGATTTTCGGCTCCAGTAGCAGGGCGCGCACAATCGCCACGCGCTGACGCTGGCCGCCGGACAGCTGATGCGGATAACGATCCGCCAGCGCTGGATCCAGCCCGACATGGCGAAAACCCTGATTGATGCGGTCGTCGATATTATCGCGCTTCAGCATCTTCAACGGTTCAGCCAGGGTGCGGCGCAGACGATGGCGTGGATGCAGTGAGGCATACGGATCCTGAAACACCATCTGCACATCACGACGCAGCGGACCGGTAAAGGCTTTACCTGGCTGCACATCGGTGCCGGCCAGTTGCATGCTGCCGCTCCAGAACGAGTTCAAACCTGCCATCACCCACAGCAGCGATGACTTGCCGCAGCCCGATGGCCCCACCAGACCGAAACATTCTCCCGCCGCCACCTGCAAGGATACGTCATGCACCACGGTGCGCAGTTCGTAGCCCTGCTTATGCGACACGCTCAGATTGTTTAACTCAATCATTGCTGGCCTCCAGCGCAGCACGATCCAGCACCGGCAAGCGTTCACCGTGCGTGGCTTTACTGGGACGACAGGACCATAGCGTGCGTGTGTAAGGATGAGTCGCATTAGATAGCTCTGCCGCAGGCAACGTATCCAGCAATTTGCCTTTGTACATCACCATCACGCGATCGCAGTGCTCAGAGACCTGCTGCAGATCGTGGCTGATCAGCAGTAAGCCCATATTGCGCTGCTCCACCAAACGACGAATCAGTGCCAGCACTTGATCGCGCATCGCATGATCAAGCGCCGAGGTCGGTTCATCGGCAATCAGCAGATCGGGATCGGTGATCAAAGCGATCGCCAGCATCACACGCTGCCCCATGCCGCCGGAAAGCTGATGCGGATAACGCTTCATCAACTGACGGGGATCCGGCAGACCGACCGCATCCAGCATCTCGCACACTTTCTCTTTACGTTCGGCACGGCTCAGTTTGCGGTGTAGCACCAGCGGTTCTTCGACCTGCCAGCCAATAGTGCGAGTCGGGTTGAGGGCGTATTTCGGATCCTGCATCACCATCGCGACTTTGCCGCCGCGCAGGGCGATCCAGTCGCGTTCGCGCAGGTTGAGCGCATCGGCACCCACCACCTGTAAGCGATCGGCCTGCAGCTGCAATGAAGGAGAGAGCAGTCCCATCAGCGAGCGGGCCGTCAGTGATTTGCCCGAACCGGATTCACCCACCAGCGCCACGCGCTCACGGCCTATTTGAAAGGCGATATTATCCACTAACAGCGTATCTTCGCTGCGGATGGTCAGCCCCTGCACATCAATTAACAGATCATTTGGCATGACGGGTATCCAGTCGGTCGCGCAGGCCATCGCCTGTCAGATTAAACGCCAGACTGGCGAACAGAATCGCACCGCCGGGGGCGGCAGCCACCCACCATTGGTCGAAAATCACTTTACTGCCTTCCGCCACCATCGAACCCCATTCGGCGGTTGGCGGTTGCACGCCCATGCCCAGGAAGCCCAAGCCCGCAGCGGAGAGAATGATGCCGCCGAGGCTCAGCGCCGCGCGCACCACGGCGGTTGGCAAACACAGCGGTAAAATATGGCCGAACATTAAGCGCAAACCGGTAATACCCTGCATGCGCGCAGCCGCCAGATAATCACTGCGGCGCAGTGCCAGGGTTTCCGCACGCGCCTGACGGGCAAACGGTGGCCAACTAGTGAGTGCCAGCGCCAGTGCGCCGTTCATCAATCCCGGACCGAGCATGGCCACCAGCGCCAGCGCGATCACCAGATTCGGCAGCGACAGGAAGATATCCGTGATGCGCATCAACACGCGTTCGGTCCAGCCGCCCACATAGCCGGCAGTAATCCCGACCAGCAGGCCCACCGGAATGGTCAGTACCAGAATCAGTGACACCAGCAACAACGTAGGACGTGCACCATAAATCACGCGTGACAGCAAATCACGGCCAAAGCCATCGGTGCCAAACCAGTGCAGCGCGGAAGGGGCCTGCAAACGCTGGGCGATCACCTGGGCGTTGGGATCGAACGGTGCCAGCAGTGGGGCGAACAGTGCCATTGCCACCACGATCACCACCAGCGTCAGACCGATGGTCAGTGAAGTCACGCGCGCACGGCGGCGGCGCGGACGAACTGTCTCCAGTTCAGAGAGTTGTTGAGTCATCGTGTTCTCGGATCGGTTAACCAGGTGAGGGCATCGGCCACGGCATTAAGCAGAATAAAGCAACTGCCAATCAGCAGGGTCGAGCCGAGAATCGCTGGTGTATCAGAGGAAAACAGCGCGTTGGTCATGTAGCGTCCGACACCGGGCCAGGCGAAGACCGTTTCGGTTAACACCGAACCTTCCAGCAGGGTGGCGTAGGAGAGGGCGATGACCGTGATCAGCGTCCCCAGCACGTTGGGGAAGATGTGACGCAGCAGGATGCGAGTCCGCCCTGCGCCTTTGGCGCGCGCCAGAATCACATACTCTTTGCTGCTCTCTTCTAACAGCGCGGCACGCAATAAGCGTGTAATACCGGCCATCGCCAGTAAGCCAAGAATCATCACCGGCAGCCACAGATGGGCAATCGCATTGCGGAACATCTCTGGATCGCCAGATAGCCAGCTATCAATCAGCACAAAGCCGGTTTTCGGCTCCAGCGTGTAGATCCAGATATCATCCAACTGTCCCGGCCCGGCAGACCAATGCAACACCGCGTAAAACAGCAGCAGACCCAGCAGACCAAGCCAGAATACCGGAACGGAATAGCCGAGCAGCGAGATAAAGCGCGCTACGTTATCGATCACGCTGCCCGGCTTCCACGCGGCCAGCAAGGCTAAAGTGATGCCAAACACGGCGGCAAAGATCATCGCACAGGTGGCGAGTTCAATGGTGGCGGGGAAGGTGCGCATCAGATCCGTGCTGACAGGCTGATTGGTCAGATGTGAAAGCCCTAAATTGCCCTGCGCCAGATGGCTGATATAGCGCCAGAACTGTACCAGCACCGGCTGGTCGAGGCCGAGATCGTGGCGCACCTGTGCATAGGTGGCTTCGCTGGCGTGATCGCCGGCGATTTGCTGCACCGGATCAACCGGCGACAGGTGCGACAGCATGAAAGTGAACGCTAACAAACCAATCAACGTCACCAGCAGCGATAACAGGCTGGTGACCAGACGGCTAAAACGTTGCCAGAGTGGCCAGGCGAACCCGGCCTGTGAAGCAGACACTGCCATTACTTAGAAATCTGCGAGTAATACACCATGTCTGGGTTAATCCCCTGCACATAGCCTTTCAGGTTATCGCGCAGCGCAATCAGGTTGCGCGCCTGCAAGCCGATCACGTATGGCGAGTTCTTCAGCACTTCGCGCTGCATCGCCTGGTACAGTTCAACACGCTTGTTGCTGTCCGCTTCAGCGGTGGCGGCCAGCGTCTGTTTACTCAGCTCTGGAATATGCCAGTCTGAACGGTAAGCAATGGTTTTGCTGCCATCTTCAGGGTTGTAAGCAAAGGAGGCGGCATTGGTATTCGGATCGAAGTAATCCGCACCCCATGCGTTCAGTGTCGCTTCGTACTGATGCGCTTTCACGCGAGTAGAGACTTCAGAACTCAGGCCCGGCTGCACTTCGACTTTCACGCCACCTTTGGCAAAGCTGCCCTGTAATGCCTGCGCAATATCCAGATATGGCGGTTGATTGCTGGTCGAGAGCTTAAAGCTGACATTGGTTAAACCTGCTTTCTTGAGAATCGCTTTGGCTTTCTCCGGATCGTAGGTGTACGGCGTGTCATTCAACGCACCGAGGAAACCTTTAGGCAGGAAGGTTTGATGTACTTCGAACTGGCCTTTCAGCAGGTCGTTAGCAATACCTTTGTAGTCGAACAGGTAACGCGCCGCTTCCCACAGTGCCGGGTTCTTCAACACTGGATTCTCACCGACGTTGAACTGAATATAGTAGAGCGAGGCCATCGGAATCGCTTCGGTCTTCACGCCCGTTTTGCCTTTCAGCGCCGCAATTTGGTCTGCGCCGAGGTTACGAGCAATATCCACATCGCCCTGTTCCAGCAGCAGACGACGCGCAGCAGGTTCCGGCACGTTCTTGATCAGAATGTTTTTCAGCTTCGGAGCGCCCGCCGGTGAGGTCGGGTTGGCGGTCAGCAGTACCACTTCATGCAGCACCACTTTACGAATCTGATACGGGCCGCTACCCGCTGAATTGGTGCCTAACCAGGCATGACCGAAGTCACCGTTTTTGGCATTCGCCTGTGCAGTTTTCTCATCCACAATCGAAGAGACCGGTGCAGACAGCAGGCTCAGCACATAGGCCGGGCTGACGTTGGCGCTCCAGCTGATCTGTACGTGATTGTCATCGACTTTCTTCAGGAAGGTATCAACATTGTCTTTATTCCAGCCGAGCTGCGTCAGAATAAAGGAAGGGTCGAGGTTAAGTTTCACCACGCGACCCAGCGAGAAGATCACATCTTCCGGACGCAGCGGATTACCGCTGGCGAATTGCGCGCCTTTGCGCAGTTCAAAGGTCAGGCTGCGATTGTCACTGCCTGGCGTCCAGGAGGTGGCCAGCGTTGGCTTCAGATCGGTGGGATTGGTCGGATCCGACTGAACCAGACGTTGATAGATGTTAGTGAATGCTTGCACTGTGGTGAGTTCAAAGCCCTGTGCCGGATCAAAGCTATCAGCATCATCAGTCGACTGCGCAATCACCAGCGTATCTTTTGGTGTTGCGGCCTGAGCAGAGAAGGCGGCTACCAGCGATAAAGCCAGCAGTGAGGGAATGATTTTTTTCATGTTGTTTCCTTGCCTTAAAAAAGTAACGCGAGTTTACGAGAGCGCAGTAATGAAGAATAGTCAATTTATGGCTATGCATATGCCTTACGGTTCTAAGCGCGGCGGATTGGTTATAAGCCTGTTAAATATGCTGTTATTGTTATCGCGCCGCGCAGTGCTACAGACTCGCTAATTTTTGTCCTTTCATCAACCAAATTACAACGGAATTTAAACTCGTTGCTGAACGGAAATAATTAACTTTACTTCGAAGTCTTCAGGAATATAATGGCGCCAACTTCAAACAGGAGAATTCAGTTGGACAGTCACCCTTTTAGATGGCAACACAAGGCAAGCTGACGCGCGAATTCTTTTGTCGCTGCTTGCCAACACGGCGGGCAGCAATCCTCTCTTCTCTCTGATGATTGTTCCCCTTTAAACGACAGTAGCGGGTTGATGCCCGTGGGGATTTCATCATGCACATGATTTTAAACGCACTTTTTCCTCCACCTCGATGCGCGCGCTGATTTTCAGCGTGCATAATTAACCGATGTTTTAGCGCGTTTTGGCACGTCCGTGCTCAGGCTACCTGGCAAATCTGGACTGACTGAAGATCGCTTTCAGCGGCATCATTGACATCGTCATCGCTATTTCTCGTTATTTTAACGAGCGAATTTCTTCGTCTTTTATTTACGGGAGGTCATATGGAAATTCCCGATAGGTTATTTTTAATCATCTAACGCATCGTCGTTAATTTAATTTATCCCGAATTGTGTGCTTCATGCACTGGGACTTTTATTGCCGTAAAAAAAGAGGAATGTCATCATGACTGACATGAAACTCAACCAGGAAAAAAAATCCTGGAGCAACGCCCGCCCGCAGCGTCAGAAAACGCCGCGCTATCTGATTGAAGATGAAGCCGGTTTCACCGCCGATGAAACCCTCGTTCGCCTGCGCAGTGATGCGCTGGGCCTGAGCGAACGCGAAGCCGAAGCGCGTCTGGAAGTCTATGGCCGCAATCAAGTGGCGCATGATAAAGCGCCGCACGCGCTGATTCAGCTGATCCAGGCATTCAATAACCCCTTCATCTACGTATTAATGGCGCTGGCAGCGGTGAGTTTTTTCACTGACTACCTGCTGCCATTTCGTAAAGGCGAGGAGACCGACCTGACCGGTGTCATCATCATTGTGACGATGGTAACGCTCAGCGGTTTGCTGCGCTTCTGGCAGGAGTTCCGCACCAATAAAGCCGCGCAGGCGTTGAAATCCATGGTGCGCACTACCGCTACCGTACTGCGTCGGGAATCTGCCCAACAGCCCCCGGCTAGACAGGAAGTGGATATTGCCACTTTAGTCCCCGGCGACATTATCTATCTATCGGCTGGCGATCTGGTGCCTGCCGACGTACGTTTGCTGGATTCGCGTGACCTGTTTATCAGCCAGGCGATCCTGACTGGTGAATCACTGCCCGTTGAGAAATATGACGTCACGGGCCACGTCACCAGCAAAGGCGCGGGAGCGAGCGATCACGGGGCTTCACTGCTGGAACTCGGTAGCGTGTGTCTGATGGGCACCAACGTCTCCAGCGGCAGCGCCAAAGCGGTGGTAGTGGCAACCGGCGGCGAAACCTACTTTGGCAGCCTGGCGAAATCGATTGTCGGTAATCGCTCGCAAACTGCTTTTGATCGCGGTGTGAACAGCGTCAGCTGGCTGCTGATCCGCTTCATGCTGGTGATGGTGCCGGTGGTGCTGCTGATTAACGGGCTAACCAAAGGCGACTGGCTGGATGCGTCGTTGTTTGCGCTGGCGGTTGCGGTCGGTCTGACGCCGGAAATGCTGCCGATGATTGTCAGCTCGAATCTGGCGAAAGGTGCGATTGCCATGTCACGCCGCAAAGTGATTGTGAAACGGCTGAATGCGATTCAAAACCTCGGCGCGATGGACATCCTGTGTACCGATAAAACCGGCACGCTGACCCAGGACAATATCATTCTTGAGCATCATCTGGATTGCGCCGGGGTGGAAAACTCTCGCGTACTGATGCTGAGCTGGCTCAACAGCCACTATCAGAGCAGCACGCCGAATCTGATGGATCGTGCGATTCTGCGCTACGGCAAGGATCGTGTAACGGCGGACATGGGCGACTATTACGCCAAAGTGGATGAGTTGCCGTTTGATTTTGTGCGTCGCCGTGTTTCTGTTGTGGTGCGCGATCGTCGTCTGAATCAACAGATGCTGATCTGTAAAGGCGCGGTAGAAGAGATGCTGAGCATCGCTACGGCTGAGCGTGAAGGAAAACTGGTTCAGCCGCTGGATGAAAAACGCCGTGCAGAATTGTTAGCTCTGGCACACCAGTACAACGAGCAAGGTTTCCGTGTATTGCTGGTGGCGAGTCGTGTACTGGAAGAGCCGGGCTTGCAGCAGGCATTGAGTGTGGCGGATGAACAAGGGTTAACCGTGGAAGGGTTGCTCACTTTCCTCGATCCACCTAAAGAGAGTGCCGCCAAAGCCATTAACGCGCTGCGTGAAAACGGCGTCAGCGTCAAAGTGCTGACCGGCGACAACCCGGTGGTCACCGCACGTATTTGCCAGCAAGTCGGTATCGACAGTGGCGATATCGTGACTGGCGATCAGATCGCGATGATGAGCGACGAGCAACTGGCAGAGGCGGCAGCGCACAGCGCGGTGTTTGCCAAACTGACGCCGCTGCAGAAATCTCGCATCTTGCGTGCATTGCAGCAGCAAGGACACACCGTCGGTTTCCTCGGCGATGGGATTAATGATGCGCCAGCCCTGCGTGATGCCGATGTCGGGATTTCAGTGGATAGTGCAGCAGACATCGCGAAAGAGTCTTCTGACATCATCCTGCTGGAAAAAGATCTGATGGTGCTGGAAGAGGGGGTGATGAAAGGACGCGAAACCTTCGGCAACATCATCAAGTATCTGAACATGACCGCCAGTTCCAACTTTGGCAACGTGTTCTCTGTGCTGGTGGCGAGCGCCTTTATTCCGTTCCTGCCAATGCTGGCGATTCACTTGCTGATTCAGAACCTGATGTATGACCTGTCTCAGCTGGCGCTGCCATGGGACAAAATGGACCGTGAATTCCTGCGCAAACCGCGCAAATGGGACGCGCGCAATATCAAACGCTTTATGCTGTGGATTGGGCCTACATCATCAATCTTTGATATCACGACTTTTGCTGTGATGTGGTACGTGTTTGCCGCCAACACGCCGGAAATGCAGTCACTGTTCCAGTCCGGTTGGTTTGTAGAAGGATTGCTGTCGCAGACGCTGGTGGTGCATATGCTGCGCACCCAGAAAATTCCGTTCATCCAGAGCCGTGCTGCACTGCCGGTGCTGCTGACTACGGCGTGTGTGATGATTGCAGGCATTCTGCTGCCATTCTCCCCGTTGGGACACATGGTGGGATTGACCCCGTTGCCCTGGGCTTACTTCCCATGGCTGGTCGCGACCTTGTTAGGTTACTGCGTGGTCGCACAGGGCATGAAAATGCTCTACATCAAACGCTTCGGCCAGTGGTTCTAACTCCATGGAGGTGCTATGCGGAATCGGAATCTTAATAAGGTGGTGTGCCATCTGCTAATCATGATGGTGGTGATTGTTGTGCTAACGTTGGTGTTTCGTTAGTCAAACCAAGGGCAGGTTATCCTGCCCTTTTTGCCTTTTAACTGCGGGAAGGGACAAATGAGCCAAACAAAACGCGCGTTAATTATCGGTGCTTCAAAGGGGATTGGACTGGCGGTGGTGCAGCAACTGCTGGCCGATGGCTGGGACGTCACGGCCACTTATCGCAGCACTGCCGTTTCCTATCAGCATGAAAAACTGCGCTGGCTGCCGCTGGATATCACTATTGCCACACAGCGTGAGCAATTACTTCAGCAGCTCAAAGGCGAGCAGTTTGATCGCGCGCTGATCAATGCCGGGATTCTCGGCCCGGATTCAATGGAATTGATCGCCACTCCCGATGATGAATTGATGCAACTGTTTATGACCAACAGTGTTGCACCGGTGCGTATGGCTGAAGGCCTGCTACCCTTGCTGTCGGAAAAACAGGGCGTGCTTGGTATCACCACATCTCGTCTCGGCAGCCTGACGGAGAATGCCGAGGCGATTCGTCCGTATTACTCTGCCAGTAAGGTGGCGCTGAATATGCTGAGCCGTACGCTGCTTCAGCAAATGGATCCGCGTGGCACAACCTTGCTGTCACTGCATCCGGGCTGGGTGAAAACCGATATGGGCGGTGATGATGCGGATATTACTGCGGTGGAAAGTGCTCAGGGATTAGTGGCGCAACTGAACCGTTTTGCCGGGCAGGGCGGACATCATTACGTCGATTACAGCGGCAGGCAATTAGCCTGGTGAGAGTAAGCGCCTGCTAACCGATGCCAGCAGGCTAATTGTTTATTCGTCGGGCTGGTAGTACTGCACACCAATTTCAATGCGTTCGCGCCCGCTGGCCACGCGATGGCGATTGCTGTCGCGTAGCGAGTAGATGCAGCCGCAGTACTCCTGCTGATAGAAACGCTCGCGCTTGCTGATCTCGATCATGCGTGATGATCCGCCGCCTTTACGCCAGTTAAACTCCCAATACAGCATGTCAGGATAGTGCGCTGCTGCACGCACACCGCAGTCATTAATCTGCTTCATGTCCTTCCAGCGCGAAATACCCAGCGAACTGGTGATCACCGGGAAGCCATTTTCATGTGCATACAGCGCAGTACGTTCAAAGCGCATGTCGAAACACATGGTGCAGCGTACGCCACGCTCCGGTTCCCACTCCATGCCGCGTGCCCGATCAAACCAGTTATCTTTATCGTAATCGGCATCCACGAAAGGCACACCGAACTGCTCAGCAAAGCGGATATTTTCTTCTTTGCGCAGCTCGTACTCTTTCAGCGGATGAATGTTTGGGTTGTAAAAGAAGATGGTGTAATCGATTCCGGAAGCCAGCATCGCTTCCATCACCTCACCCGAGCAGGGTGCGCAGCAGGAGTGCAACAGCACTTTGTTGTGACCGTTGGGTAAAGGCAAGGGCTGGCGTTTGAAGGTGTCAGACATAAGAAAAAATGGTTAATGAGTGTTGAGCGAAGTGTAAGTCGATATCGAGCCGGACGCAAAGCGGCAAAAACGAAAAAAGGCCGCAATCGCGGCCTTTCGGGATTCTGTCAGAAGAACTTATTCAGTCACTTTCTTCTTCAGATCGCTGGCACCTTCTTTGGTTTTGTTCCAGCCTTTAGTCGCACCTTCTTTGGTAGCATCCCACCCTTTTTCAGTGCCTTCTTTGGTTTTGTTCCAGCCTTTCTGTGCGCCTTCGCTCACTTTGCTGCTGGTGCTGTCGCTCTTACCTTCAACAGCATGCTTGGCTTTCAGCTTCTGCTCTTCGCCCTGATGCTGCGCCTGATGCAGCTTCTCTTTGGCGGTGTTTGCGCCCGCTTGTGCGTTCGCGACGGTGTCGTCAGTTGCATGTGTGGTAGCGGCAAAAGCCGAAGAAGCCAGCAGCAGGGCAGATACAGCAATAATTGTCTTTTTCATGAATATTCCCTCATCAATCGCTCTATGAGTTATGAGCGTAGTTAACAATGGCACGCTCAGCCAGAATTGGCTCCAGGAATAACCTTAATTGAATCATCGAGTTTGGATGGTGCGAGAAATGAGCATTTTAAGCCATGCTGCTATGTGCTCAGCCTGAAGGCACTTCAGGCAAGCCGATGAGAGTTGTGAGTCGCCTCAGCTTTAGTGGATCTGACACTGTATCTTTTTCTGGTAAAGGGTAATTTTAGTGCCGCCATAATCACAAAAAAAATGTCTTAAGGATGAGAGATGAAAAGTAGAGTTGTTGAAATCCTGCAATATCGGTTGAAAACAGATACAGGCAGAACCTTCCATCGAATCATGCGAGATATCAGTGTTCCTCTGCACGTCGAGCAGGGAATTGATGTCGTCGCTTACGGTTGTTCTCTCCATGATGCTGATAGCTATTTTCTTCTTCGAGCATTTGAAAATGAAGAGGAAATGCACGATGTTCTGGAAGCATTTTATGCCAGCGAGGCGTGGCGTTCAGGGCCGAGAGAAGCCATCATTGAACGTATTGAGGTGAGTCTTAAATCTGTGCTGCTGCTTTCACCCAGCGCCATTGATGAGATGAGAAACAGCTTTTTAGCCTGGCAATGAGAGTGACGGGCTGCACATGTATCTGTTTAGCAGGTGAAATTTGAAGAGTGGTTTTACTATAACTTAAAGCCAGCGAATCAGGCTGGCTGACTATTCTTCATCCCGCTCTTTAGCCGCTCGCTGGCGATCGTAATACTCATCTTCCGCAGAAATGATTTCATCCAGCAGGGAGTCCATATCCACATCATGAACTTCTTCTACAAAGAGGCCGGTTAAAGCAGTTTCAGGCGTTAACTTGCCATCTTCAAACAGCTGCCAGATTTCCTTCGCATAACGCGTTTCTAAAATCTGCGGGGCAAACTGACCGTAATATTCGGTGATGTTATTCACATCGCGCTCAAACATTGATTCGGCGTGGTTGTTTGCTGAAGCATCCACCGCTTGAGGCAGGTCGATGATCACTGGGCCATGCTCATCTTGCAAAACGTTAAACTCTGACAGATCGCCATGCACAATGCCGGCACACAACATGCGTACGATATTGCGAATCATGGTGGCGAAATCAGTCAGAGCTTCCTCTTGCGACAAAATCACATCGCTCAGACGTGGTGCTACTGCGCCATCTGCATCAGTGACCAGCTCCATCAACAGTACACCGTCGAGGCACATATAGGGTTCAGGCACGCGAACGCCGGCTTTGGCCAGGCGGAACAGCGCATCGACTTCTGCAGTATGCCAGACTTCCTCTTGCTGCTTGCGTCCGAATTTGGAGCCTTTTTGCATTGCACGCGCACTGCGGGAGTTGCGAACTTTGCGCCCCTCCTGATATTGCACGGCCTGCTTAAAGCTACGCTGAGAAGCTTCTTTGTAGACTTTAGCGCACTGGACTTTGCCGCCGCACATGACAGTGTAAACGTCAGCTTCTTTGCCGCTTTTCAAGCGCTGAAGCACGTTATCAATCAGGCCGTCATCGACCAGCGGTTGGATTCGGTTTGGAATTTTCATGCGGCTTTATACCGCATTTCAGGGGACTCACGCATTAAGAACATGGGGCATAACAGAAGAAAAGCCAGCCGCATGGCATTATGAGTAGGGGCCAGGTTCAGTATCACCATACCTCTCAATCCTATAGTGAGATTTGACGTACTGTTTTTAGGAATTCGCGTGCGGTGGTATCCCAAAGCTCAGGTGAGAAATCAAACTCATAGCGTCGCTTGAACTCCTCCTCTACGCCATCATCATAGGCGGAGATAAAATCATCGACTTCTTCGACGAGATCTTTGAGCATCCAATCTGGGGCTGTTTTTTTGAAGAGCCTGACTATGCCTTCAACTGTGTTTTCACCATCATTAATGATGTCGGCGTCCTGATTGAAATAACCGAAAATCAGTTGATCAAGAAAATGGAAATTTTGCATTTTGCACCTTAAAGAGACGGGAACGCGGTGAGAATGTAATAGGGTTTGCCGTTAAATTTTTGAAATTCAATGACCACTCTCACATTTGTCATGGCAATCCGCTGGCTGTCTCCTCGTTTGAAGCCGTAGCCAATAGTTTTCCCTGCTGCATTACGAATAGTTAGTCTGACACCTTTCTTGCCACCTGAGAGAACAGACTTTATGACGGCTATTGAATCGCTATGGGTTTAACAGACACCTCAGAGTCATTTAAGATGGCTTAAAGAGAGGTGCCCATGAGCGGTAAGCG
>NZ_JAERJM010000024.1:0-31466 GCF_018257655.1 Pantoea sp. JGM49
GGCGCAGCGGCTGCAGGTGCAACGGCGGTCGCCAGCGCAGGCTGCTGCATCACTGGCGCAGCATAAGCCTGTTGCATGACCGGATAGCCAGCGTTCGCAGGTGAACGGCTGATACGAACTGACTCTTCGCCTTCAGAGATTTCCAGCTCGGAGATGCCAGACTCTTCTACCAGTTCGATCAGTTTCTTAATTTTACGAATATCCATGAGTGTGGTTCCGTACTCTGTTTAATTGGAATGTGACAGGCGTTTTACTGCCGTTTGTAAAGCCCATGAGTATCCATCAGCGCCAAGTCCACAAATGACGCCAGCAGATACATCAGAAAGATAGGAGTGATGTCGGAACGGCTCACGTGCATGCACGTTCGAGAGATGCACCTCAATAAAAGGGATGCTAACCGCCAACAGGGCATCACGCAGTGCAACGCTGGTATGCGTGAATGCAGCCGGGTTGATGATGATGTAATCCACATTGCCACGGGCCTCGTGAATACGATCAATCAACTGAAACTCTGCATTCGATTGCAAATGACTCAATTTCACATGGTGCTGATCGGCCTGCTGGGTCAAATCGCTGACAATTTCTGCCAACGTGGTGTGCCCATACTTCTCAGGCTCGCGCGTTCCCAACAAATTCAGGTTGGGGCCGTTTAAAAGCAGTATGTGAAATTCGTGCGCCATCTTGCTGCTATCTCCTGCAATCAGTAAGGCATCGCGTAAAATACCGCGACATCTGTCGTTTGTCACTCCTGAGAGTGAAAAAGACGACTTCGCTTGCAATAAAGCCGGGCATTATATCCGTTTCGTCGCAATTCGCAGCAAAATACTGGTCTTATCTGCGAAGTTGATCCGATGCGGCCCGAAGGCCACACCTTTTATCAGATTTCACAGCAGGAAGACAACCATGCGGGGATTATCGATGCAGAAGTTTACGCAACTTATTGTAACGCCAACCTAACAGCACTAAAGCCACCAGCGCATAAATCCAGGGCTGCGGGGAGAAGACTTTCACCGACCAAAGATAGTGGATAGGTGCGAGGATCGCGACAAGATAGATGCCGTTGTGCAGGGTTTGCCAGCGACGGCCAAGCTTACGTTGGGCACGTTGAAATGAGGTGATGGCGAGGGCAAACAGCACCAGCCAGCAGATCATACCCAGTAACAGATAAGGACGTGAAACGATCTCACTACCCAGCAGTTGCAGGTGGTTATAACCCAGTTCCAGCAGGTAATAGCTGGTCAAATGCAAACATGCCCAGGCAAAACACCACACGCCGAGCAGGCGGCGGGTGCGAATCAGCAGAGGCTGTTTCAGGTAACGCGTGAGTGGGCTCACCAGCAGCGTCGCCAAAAGCAACTTTAACGCCATTCTGCCGGTAAAATGCTGGATATCTTTCGCCGGGTCGGCACTTAACCAACCCTGGCTGGCAGCCATAAACAGATACACAAACGGCAGGAAAGCCGCGAGATGCAGCACCACTTTTAACAGGGTGATATGGCGTAACGTCAGTCGCACTCAGTAATTCTCCCGTAAATCGAGCCCGCGATACAGTGAAGCCACCTCTTTAGCGTAGCCGTTAAACAGCAGGGTTGGCTGGCGTTCGACATTCAGAATGCCGCCGGAACCAATAAAACGCTCGGTGGCCTGCGACCAGCGCGGGTGATTCACATGGGGGTTAACGTTGGCATAAAATCCATATTCGTTATTGGCGATTTGATTCCATGTGGTAGGAGGCTGGTCGCGCGTCAGGGTGATTTTAACGATGGATTTGATGCCCTTGAAACCGTATTTCCACGGCACCGTCAGGCGAATCGGGGCGCCATTCTGTGGCGGCAGCGCTTTACCGTACACGCCGGTGCTTAATAGTGTGAGAGGGTGCATCGCTTCATCAAGACGCAACCCTTCCACATACGGATAATCCAGCCCACCGCCAATAAAGCGATCTTTCTGACCTGGCATCTGGTCCGGAGCATATAACGTCTGAAAGGCGACAAAGCGGGCATTGCTGGTGGGTTCAGCCAGTTTGAGTAATTTATTCAGCTCAAAGCCCACCCAAGGGATCACCATCGACCACGCTTCAACACAGCGCATGCGATAAATACGCTGCTCCATGGCAAAACGTTTAAAGATGTCGTCCATATCCAGCGTGATCGGTTTCGCCACTTCACCTTCAATGCGCAACTGCCAGGGCTCAGTTTTCAGCGTGCCGGCGTTGGCAGCTGGATCGGCCTTATCCAGACCAAACTCATAAAAGTTGTTATAGCCAGAAACCTTGTCAAACGGTGTCATCGGCAGATCGGCCTGATACTGCGCGGGTTTGGTAAATTGCAGATCGCGACCTGCGGGGGCAGGTGGACGGTCATTGCCTTTAAACCAGCTCAGCACATCTGCCTGCGCCGCGCCGGGTAAACTTGCCGCAGCGGCGCCTAATCCCAGCGCTTTCAACACCTGACGGCGGCGCATATTAAAGATGCTCTCGGGCGTCACGTCGGATTCGGTAAGGTATTGCTTCAGCTTCATGGCATTCTCCGGCGAAAAAGGTGGTGTTGTACTCAGCATGATCAACTCGCGCTGGACACGCCACTTTGCCCGGAAAAATATGAAATTTCCTGGCAAGCGGGCTCTGTTGAGAATAGGACGAAAAAGTCCGTGTGAAACGCAAGCCATCACACTTTGCGGCTATACTCGCGCCGCAGGTCCGATTAGCATGGCGCACCGCCTAATTTGATGCGCGTCTGGCGCTGATTCAGACGATGTTTTGTGCTATTTTGCTCAGGTTTACGCCAATGAGCAGGTTGGCGCCGTCGGATGGCGACCGTTTAGAACCGCAGTGATACAGGCACAGGGATGCGATTAACAACTAAGTTTTCTGCGTTTATTACATTATTAAGCTTACTGGCAATGTTATTGATGCTGGTCGGCTGCGCTTTTAGTTTTATCTGGCTATCGCAACAGCGCGTTGAAACACGCGTCAATACGCTAGCGACCGAAGTCGATAAAGCGCTGACAACGCAATCGCCACAAGAACTGACGCAGTGGTTGACGCGCATCATGCCGGTGATCAATGCGGAACAAATTGAGATGCATAACGGCAATACCGTGGTGTTTCAACTCGCTCGCCATGAAAATCCTATGCTCGAAGATGAGCCGAATCGTTTTATTCAGTTCGATCTTCCGTTAGTGCACTCTCCCGGCCTTGAGCTGCGTGTAGTGGTACTCGATCCTGCGAAAACCTGGTTCCGTTCCTTTACCGGTGCCTATACGCTGATTGTCCTGCTCAGCGTGGTGGCGATTATGTCGGCTTTACTGGTGATGACGCATCGCTGGATCAATCGTCGCTGGCAGCACATGGAGCGTTTAGAAGCTCGCTCCGAGCGTATTCTGGCGGGTGAGCGCGTGCCCTACGTCGGCCATTATGCCGAATGGCCGCCAAAAGCCAGTCGCGCCATTGACACTTTGCTTAACGATCTTCAGGAAGCGGGCGAGCAGCGCTTGCGCATTGATACGCTTATCCGTACGTTTGCCGCACAGGATTCACGCACCGGCCTGAATAACCGCCTGTTCTTCGATAACCAGTTAGCCACGCTGCTGGAAGATCAGGAAGATGTGGGCACGCATGGCGTGGTGATGATGGTGCGCCTGCCCGATCTCGACACGCTTCATGAAACGCTGGGCCAAACGCTGGTGGATGAATACCTGTTTGACCTGATTAATATGCTGTCGACATTTGTTCTGCGATATCCAGGCGCTTTACTGGCACGCTATTTCCGCAGCGATTTTGCCGTGTTATTGCCGCACCGCACGCTCAAAGAGGCCAACAGTATCGCCGATCAGTTGATCAACGCGGTCGACTCATTGCCGCCGATGCGTATGGTCGATCGCGATGATTTAATCCACATTGGCATCAGCGCCTGGCGCAGCGGAGAAACCGTGCCGCAGGTGATGGAAAATGTCGAGATGGCGACCCGTCGTGCCGCCTTGCAGGGCGGTAACAGTTGGTCAGTCGGTGAAGGCAATACCTTAGACATGGGACGTGGTAGTGTGCGCTGGCGAACGCTGCTGGAAAACACGCTTAATCGCGGCGGCCCACGTCTTTACCAAAAACCGGCTGTGTTGCTGGATGGCAAAGTGCACCACCGTGAAATGCTGGCGCGCGTGTTCGATGGCGACAAAGAAGTGGTGTCGGCCGAGTTTATGCCACTGGTGCTGCAACTGGGTTTGACCGACAGTTGGGATCGCCAACTGGTGACGCGAATCGCGGCACTCTCTGAAGTGTGGCCTGATGAAACGCTGGCGTTACCCGTCAATATTGACTCCTTATTACAGCGTCCATTTCAGCGCTGGCTGCAAAAGCTTTTGCTGCAATGTACAAAATCGCAAAGAAAACGTTTTTTATTTGAACTTGCTGAGGCTGATGTTTGTCAACACATCAATCGCTTAGTGCCGGTTTTCCAAATGTTGACCGCGTTTGGTTGCCGTGTGGCGGTGGATCAGGCGGGCATGACCGTGGTGAGCAGTGCTTATATCAAGCAGTTCCCAATCGAAGTGATCAAACTCGATCCGGGGCTGGTACGTAATATTGAACGTCGTACTGAAAACCAGTTATTTGTGCAAAGTTTACTGGAAGTGTGCAAATCCACCTCGACACAAGTTTTTGCTGCGGGCGTGCGTACGCGCGCGGAGTGGCAAACGCTGGCGAATCTGGGCGTGGCAGGTGGGCAGGGTGACTTCTTTGCCCCATCATTGCCGGTGAACAGTAACGTGAAAAAACATTCACAACGTTATCGAATTTAGGTCTTCAGCCAGTAAAGTAGCGCTGAGGGGCCTTTTTCTGCCCTTTGGTGGATTACGTCCGCGCTTATGATGGCTGGAAATGTTAGATTTTATGTCGAAATTCGCCCGGTGATTAAGGGGGAATTTACGTTTAATAGGGCGGCTTAGCGCTATTTAACGGCGGCCAGGGATAAGCGAATCGGCCCAAAAAATTATTCAGCGTATTTTTTCACCGAAGCAGAACGTTTTTGCGCCTTGTAGCGGCTTCGCGTGGTTGGTAAAGTAGGCGGATTTTATTTTCCGCCCCCAGCTTGCAGGATTATCCCTTAGTATGTTTAAAAAATTTCGTGGCATGTTTTCCAATGACTTGTCCATTGACCTGGGTACCGCGAATACCCTGATTTACGTAAAAGGACAAGGCATCGTGCTGAACGAGCCTTCCGTGGTTGCCATTCGTCAGGATCGTGCCGGTTCGCCAAAGAGCGTTGCGGCCGTAGGTCATGACGCCAAGCAGATGCTGGGTCGTACTCCAGGCAACATCGCGGCCATCCGTCCTATGAAAGATGGCGTGATCGCCGATTTCTTCGTGACTGAAAAAATGCTCCAGCACTTCATTAAGCAAGTGCACAGCAACAGCTTTATGCGTCCAAGCCCACGTGTGCTGGTCTGCGTACCGGTTGGCGCCACTCAGGTTGAGCGCCGTGCTATCCGTGAATCTGCACAAGGTGCAGGCGCGCGCGAAGTGTTTCTGATTGAAGAGCCGATGGCTGCCGCAATTGGTGCAGGCCTGCCGGTATCTGAAGCAACCGGTTCGATGGTGGTGGATATCGGTGGTGGTACCACTGAAGTGGCCGTTATCTCCCTGAACGGCGTGGTCTACTCTTCTTCTGTACGTATCGGTGGTGACCGCTTCGATGAAGCTATCATTAACTATGTGCGCCGCAACTACGGTTCACTGATTGGTGAAGCCACTGCGGAACGTATCAAGCACGGCATTGGTTCTGCCTATCCGGGTGATGAAGTACACGAAATTGAAGTACGTGGTCGTAACCTGGCAGAAGGTGTACCGCGTGGTTTTACCCTGAACTCCAATGAAATCCTCGAAGCGCTGCAAGAGCCGTTGACGGGTATCGTGAGTGCAGTGATGGTCGCGCTGGAACAGTGCCCACCAGAACTGGCTTCTGATATCTCCGAGCGCGGCATGGTGCTGACCGGTGGTGGCGCATTGCTGCGCAATCTGGATCGTCTGCTGATGGAAGAAACCGGTATTCCGGTTGTCGTTGCAGAAGACCCGCTGACCTGCGTCGCGCGCGGCGGTGGTAAAGCGTTGGAAATGATCGACATGCACGGCGGCGATTTGTTCAGCGAGGAGTAAATCCTCATCGGCTGAGACCGTGGTCAAATTGCGCAGGGAGTCGCGCCTATCGACGCTGCGCACGACGGCGAGATGCGTCCAGCCCTGGAGGCGTTAGTCATAAGACTGGCGCTTCTTCCCTGATGTCGAGGAACACGCAGAATTTATGAAGCCGATTTTTAGCAGGGGGCCTTCCCTGCAGTTGCGTCTCTTTCTGGCAGTCATTGTGGCTATCGCGATTATTATCGCAGACAGCCGCGTGAGCTCCTTCTCCCAGATCCGCAACTACCTGGACACGTCGGTAAGTCCATTTTATTTTCTGGCCAATGGGCCGCGACAGCTTCTTGACGGCGTCTCAGAAACGCTGGCTTCACGCCAGCAGCTCGAGCTGGAAAACAAAGCGCTGCGCCGTGAGCTCTTCCTGAAAAACAGTGACCTGCTGATGCTGGGGCAATACAAGCAGGAAAACGCACGTCTGCGTGAGCTGCTCGGCTCGCCGCTGCGTCAGGATGAGCACAAGATGGTGACCCAGGTGATTTCAACCGGCACCGATCCGTATACCGATCAGGTGGTTATCGATAAAGGCAGCGTAAACGGTGTTTACGAAGGCCAGCCGGTGATCAGTGATAAAGGTGTAGTGGGTCAGGTGGTGGCTGTGGGTCAGGTGACCAGCCGTGTACTGCTGATTTGTGATGCTTCGCATGCGTTGCCGATTCAGGTGTTACGTAATGATATTCGCGTGATTGCGGCGGGTAACGGCTGCAGTGAAGATTTGCAGCTGGAACATCTGCCGGGCAACACCGACATTCGTGTCGGCGATGTGCTGGTGACGTCAGGTCTCGGCGGGCGTTTCCCTGAAGGCTACCCGGTTGGAGTGGTCTCTTCCGTGAAAGTCGATACCCAACGTGCCTACACCGTGATTCAGGCGCATCCGACGGCTGGCCTGCAACGTCTGCGTTACCTGCTGCTGTTGTGGGGCGCGGATAAGAATGGCGACATGCCAATGGCACCAGATGAAGTTCACCGCGTGGCGAATGAGCGTCTGATGCAGATGATGCCGCAGGTCTTGCCGCCAGCAGGCGAAATGGGCCCACCGGCACCGGATATGATGCAGCCTACGCAGCAAATGGGGCCGCCGGCACCCGCTAACAGCAGTCGTTCGCAAGGGATCCCAGCGAACACACGCGGAGGCCAGCCTTGAGTCGATATCGCAGCCAGGGCCGATGGGTTATCTGGCTGTCCTTTCTGATTGCCCTCATTCTGCAAATCATGCCCTGGCCGGAACAAATCTACATGTTCCGGCCTTCATGGCTTTTGTTGATCCTGGTTTACTGGGTTCTGGCATTACCGCACCGGGTTAATGTTGGTACAGGCTTCTTTTTAGGGGCCGTGATGGACCTGGTGGCCGGTTCGACGCTGGGGGTGCGCGCGCTGGCGTTCAGCATCATCGCGTATCTGGTGGCCTTCAAATTTCAGCTATTCCGAAATCTGGCGTTGTGGCAGCAGGCATTAATGGTTATGGTGCTGTCGCTCGCGGTGGATGTCATTGTTTTCTGGGCTGAATTCCTGGTCATCAACGTCTCATTTCGCCCGGAAATCTTCTGGAGCAGTGTGGTCGACGGCATTCTGTGGCCCTGGCTATTCTTATTAATGAGAAAGATTCGCCGACAGTTCGCTGTTCAGTAAGGAAGACTATGATAAGCCTGTATCTCGCATCCGGTTCACCGCGTCGACGTGAACTGCTCACGCAATTGGGTCTGCAGTTTGAACGTCTGATTACGGACGTTGAAGAGCAGCGCCAGCCAGAAGAAGCGGCGGAAGTGTATGTTCGCCGTCTGGCTTTGGACAAAGCGCGAGCTGGCGTGGCGGTCGCGCCGCAGGATTTACCGGTGCTGGGTGCAGATACCATCGTGGTACTCAACAATGACGTGCTGGAAAAGCCGCGCGATGCTGCACACGCAGCGCAGATGTTGAGTCAACTCTCCGGGCAAACGCATCAGGTGATGACCGCCGTCGCGCTGGCTGACAGTGCACGCGAGCTGGATTGCCTTGTCACCACTGATGTGACATTCCGCAATATCACGGCAGAAGAAATCTCGCACTATATTGCCAGCTGCGAGCCGATGGACAAAGCCGGCGCGTACGGAATACAGGGTCTGGGCGGCAATTTTGTCCGCAAGATTAATGGAAGCTATCACGCCGTAGTGGGATTACCGCTGGTTGAAACCAATGAGTTGCTGAGCCACTTTCAGTCACTGCGTGCGTTAAGGGGACAAGATGACGGCTGAGCTGCTGGTTAACGTTACACCTTCTGAAACCCGTGTCGCCTATATTGATGGCGGCATTTTGCAGGAAATCCACATCGAGCGCGAAGCACGGCGCGGTATCGTGGGGAATATCTATAAAGGTCGCATCAGCCGCGTGTTGCCCGGTATGCAGGCTGCGTTTGTCGATATCGGCATGGATAAAGCCGCCTTCCTGCACGCTTCTGACATCATGCCGCACACCGAATGCGTGGCGGGTGATGAGAAGAAAAACTTTGTCGTACGCGATATCAGCGAGCTGGTGCGTCCCGGCCAGGATCTGGTGGTACAGGTGGTGAAAGATCCGCTCGGCACCAAAGGTGCACGACTCACCACTGATATTACGTTGCCTTCTCGTTATCTGGTGTTTATGCCAGGTGCATCACACGTTGGAGTATCACAACGCATTGAAAGCGAAGCCGAACGTGATCGCCTGAAAGCCGTCGTGGCGGCCTACTGTGACGATCTCGGCGGCTTTATTATTCGTACTGCTGCCGAAGGCATCTGTGAGGAAGATCTGGCGCAGGATGCCGCCTTCCTCAAGCGTCTGTGGACCAAAGTCAGCGAGCGCAAAAAACGTAATCAGACGCGCTGTCTGCTGTACGGTGAATTAGCGTTGGCACAGCGCGTGCTGCGCGACTTTGCCGGCGCAGCGCTGGATCGCATTCGCGTTGATTCACGTCTGACCTGCGATCTGCTGGTGGAATTTACCGGCGAATATATCCCGGAAATGGCCAGCAAGCTGGAGCTGTACAGCGGCAAACAGCCAATCTTCGATCTGTTTGATGTTGAGAATGAAATCCAGCGCTCACTGGAGCGCAAGGTTGAACTCAAGTCGGGCGGCTATCTGATCATCGATCAAACCGAAGCCATGACCACCGTCGATATTAATACCGGTGCATTTGTTGGGCATCGTAATCTCGACGAAACCATCTTCAACACCAACATTGAAGCCACACAGGCGATTGCTCGCCAACTGCGTCTGCGCAATTTGGGCGGCATTATCATCATCGATTTTATCGATATGAGTAATGACGACCATCGTCGCCGCGTACTGCATTCGCTGGAAAGTGCGCTGAGCAAAGATCGGGTGAAAACCGGTATCAACGGCTTCTCGGCGCTCGGTCTGGTGGAAATGACGCGCAAACGCACGCGGGAAAGTATTGAACATGTGCTCTGTGCCGATTGCCCGGTGTGCAAAGGGCGCGGCACGCTGAAAACGGTGGAAACGGTCTGCTACGAAATCATGCGCGAAATCGTGCGTGTGCATCATGCTTATGATTCCGATCGTTTCCTCGTTTATGTTTCCCCGGCAGTGGGCGAGGCGTTAAAAAGCGAAGAGTCACATGCGCTGGCTGAAGTGGAAATCTTTGTCGGTAAGCAGGTTAAAGTCCATGTTGAGCCGCTCTATACTCAGGAGCAGTTTGACGTCGTCATGATGTAAGTCGTGAGGCTGAACGCCGTTATTCAACGGGAAGCAAGGAGAGGTGTGTGAGGCGGTTGCCGAGGATTTTGTTACTGCTGCTCGCCGCAATCATCGTTATTGTGGCGCTGCTAGTCAGCGGGTTGCGCCTCGTGATGCCGCATCTCAACAGCTATCGCAGCGACATACTGCAGACGATTTCACGCGTCAGCGGAGTGACGGTGGATGCCAGCGAGCTGCAGGGTAAATGGGAGAACTTCGGCCCAACCCTGCAGGTGCGTAATCTCAACGTTGTGATGCCTGAAGATGGCAAACTCACCATTGGCCGCGTAAATCTGGCGCTTAACGTATGGCAATCGCTGCTGCACTGGCGCTGGCAGTTCCGTGATCTTACCTTCTGGCAACTGCGTCTCGAAACCAATCATCCGCTGCTCACCAGCGATCAACAAAAAAATAGCTTTAAGCCGGCGCAAATCAACGATCTGTTTCTGCGCCAGTTTGACCACTTTGATCTGCGTGATAGCAGCATCCGTTTTCTCACGCCCTCTGGCCAGCACGCTGAGCTGGCGATTCCGCGCCTGACCTGGCTCAACGAAAGCACGCGTCACCGTGCGGAAGGGGAAGTCAATCTCTCCAGCTTTACCGGTCAGCATGGTGTAGTGCAGGTGCGACTCGATCTCAACGATACCAACGGATTACTCAACGATGGCCGCATCTGGATGCAAGCGGATGACGTCGATGTGCGTCCGTGGATCGGTCCGTGGCTGCGCGACAACACCAGCCTCGAAAGTGCCCGTTTCAGCTTGGCGGCATGGGTGAATCTACGTGATGGCGATGTCTACGCCGGTGACCTGTTGCTCAGTAAAGGCGGTGCACGCTGGCGCGGCGAACAGGGCGATCACCAACTGCAGGTCGATGGCTTAACCGCGCATCTGGCGCGTTTCCAAAATGGCTGGAGTTTGTCCGTCCCGCAAACCCGACTCAGCACTGATGGCATCGCCTGGGCGCCGGGGCACTTCTCATTGCTGTGGAAGCCGGAAGACCAGCAGATGCTGGGCGTCAACAGTGGTGCGGAGGTGCGTGTGCGTGCCACGCAACTGGATCTGGAGCGTCTGGCACCGTTGGTGCCGCTGTTCAAACCCTTATCCCCTGCGTTACTGGATAACTGGCGTGCATTGCAGCCGCGCGGCAACATCGATGCGCTGGCGCTGGATATTCCGCTCAATCAGCCCGAACAAACCCGCCTGCAAGCCAAATGGCGCAACCTGGCGTGGCAGCATTGGGAGCTGTTGCCAGGGATCAGCAATCTAAACGGTACCGCCAGCGGCAGCGTGAGTAACGGTCGGTTGGATGTGGCGATGGGACAAGCGGAAGTGCCTTATGGCGACATGTTCCAGGCGCCACTGCAAATTCAACAGATCACTAGCAAACTGAACTGGCAGCGCGATGCCAGCGGCCTCACGCTGGATGGTCAGAATCTTGATGTTCAGGCACGTTCCCTGTGGGCGCGCGGTGATTTCCGCTATCAGCAAAATATCGGCAAAGCGCCACAGCTGAATATTCTGGCGGGCATTCGCGTCACCGATGCGGGTGATGCCTGGCGCTACTTCCCGGAACCGCTAATGGGCCATGATCTGACCCATTTCCTCAGCGAGTCGATCAAAGGCGGGAAGGTGGACAATGCCACGCTGTTGTTCGCCGGTAATCCCAGCCTGTTCCCGTTTAAGCACAATGACGGCATGTTTGAAGTATGGGTGCCGCTGCGTCAATCCACCTTCCAGTTCCAGCCCGGTTGGCCCGCGCTGGAAAACCTCGATATCGACCTCGATTTTGTTAACGACGGCCTGTGGATGAAAGCCGAGAAAACCAAATTGGGAGAAGTGGATGCGCGTAACGTCAGCGCGGTGATCCCGGACTACCTCAAAGAGAAGTTGATTATTAATGGCGATCTTAGCGGTCAGGGCAAGCAGATTGCCGATTACTTCGAACAGACGCCTCTGAAATCGACGTTGGGCGCGGCACTGCAGCAGTTGCAAATCGGTGGCAATGTGCGCGGTTCATTGAATCTCGATATTCCGCTGGATGGTGAATTGGTACATGCCAGCGGTAATGTTGTGATGAACAATAACAGCCTGCACATTAAGCCGTTAAACACCACGCTGGAAAACCTCACCGGACGTTTCCGTTACAACAACGGCAACCTCGAAAGTGAAGAGATGCAGGCCAACTGGTTTGGTCAGCCCACTGGCGTCAGTTTTACCACTACCGAAAACCCTGACAACTTCGGTGTCAACGTGAAGCTGCTGGGCGACTGGCAGCCGTCGAAACTGAAAGTGTTGCCAACCAGCGTCAGCAGTCAATTGAGCGGCAGTCTGCCGTGGCAGGGCAATGTCGACATCACGCTGCCACACAAAGGGGGCGCGACCTATAAAGTCGATTTGCAGGGCGATGCAAAAACAGTAAGTAGTCACTTACCTTCGCCACTGGATAAGCAGTCGGGCGAAGCGATGCCCATCGCCATTAACGCCACCGGTGATCTGAAAGGATTTACGCTGAGCGGTAGCGTGCGTGAACACAACCGCTTTAACAGCCGTTGGATTCTCGAACCTCAGCTGCGCGTGGATCGCGGCATCTGGCTCAACGATGCGAAAAGCACGCCGAAGCTGCCAGAAAAACGCGGGATGGAACTCAATTTACCGCCGCTGGATGGTGAAGCCTGGATGGGGCTGCTGGCGGGAAGCAGTGGTTCGCGTAATGCTCAGGGCGAAACGGAAGTCGGCGGCGCGCTGTTACCAGGCGATGTAACTCTGCGGACACCGGCACTTATGCTCGGTGGCCAGCAGTGGCATGACGTTAATGCCACCGTCACACAAGGGCCGACCGGCAACACACAACTCCAGCTGGAAAGCCGCGAAGCGCGAGGCAGTTTGCAAACCGCACAGCATGCGCCATGGCAAATCGACCTTAGCTATCTTTACTACAATCCAGAATGGGCGAACAGCAGCGACAACAACGCCTCGCCGTTGGGTGACAACAGCAGCACAGTAGACTTCAGTAACTGGCCAGCGATGCAGCTAAACTGTGATGAGTGCTGGCTGCGCGGGCAGAAGTTTGGACATATGCAGGCCAGATTACAGCCGCAGGGAGATACGTTAGCACTTACTAACGGTAGCGTGGATTCCGGCAGTGCAAAGCTGAAGATCAACGGAGAATGGGTCAATAAGCCGGGCAATCAGCGTACCTCATTAAAAGGCAGTCTGAGCGGTAAAAACATTAATGATGCCGTTAACTGGTTTGGGATGAATACCCCACTTCGTGACGCGCCGTTTAACGTGGATTATGACCTGCACTGGCGTTCCGCCCCGTGGCAGCCTTCAGCGGAAACGTTGAGCGGTACGCTGAAAACCCATTTTGGCAAAGGCCAGATTGCGGATGTGAACACCGGGCGTGCGGGGCAGTTGTTGCGCCTGATGAGTTTTGACGCCTTGCTGCGCAAGCTGCGCTTCGATTTCAGTGACACCTTCAGTGAAGGCTTCTATTTCGATTCAATTAACGGCACGGCGTGGATCGAAAACGGTGTGATGCACACGGATAACCTGCTGGTTGATGGCCTTGAAGCGGATATCGCCATGCAGGGGCAGATCGACCTGGCAAAACGCCAGATTGATATGGAAGCGGTCGTTGCCCCTGAGATCTCCGCTTCGGTGGGAGTGGCAACGGCCTTTGTGGTCAACCCGGTGATCGGGGCCGCCGTATTTGCCGCCAGTAAAGTATTGGGCCCGCTGTGGAATAAGATCTCGCTACTGCGTTATCACATTAGCGGACCGTTGGATAAACCGGAAATCAATGAAGTGCTGCGCAAACCGCGCGAAGACGACAAGAAGTGAATTTGACGCCGTCGGGGAATTGCCGCAGGCTATGACTATCCGAGCACATAATGAGTGAGAAACGATGACTCTGAATCTGGTAAGTGAGCAGTTACTAGCTGCGAACAGCATTAATCAGCAGGACCTTTTTTCCCTGTTAGGGCAGCTTTCAGAACGTCGTCTGGATTATGCCGACCTCTACTTCCAGTCCAGTTTCCATGAATCCTGGGTGCTGGAAGACAAAATCATTAAAGATGGTTCTTACCACATTGACCAGGGTGTCGGTGTGCGTGCTATCAGTGGTGAGAAAACCGGTTTCGCTTACGCAGACCAAATCACCCTGAACGCCCTGCGCCAGTCTTCTGCAGCCGCGCGCAGTATTGTGCGTGAGCAGGGCAATGGCAAAGCGCATACACTTTCAGCTGTGATCAACCGTTCGCTATATGCGCCGGTGAATCCGCTGGACAGCCTGACGCGCGAAGACAAAATTGCACTGCTGCATCGTGTTGATACCGTGGCACGTGCGGCCGATCCGCGCGTGCAGGAAGTCAATGCCAGCCTGACTGGCGTGTACGAGCAGGTGCTGGTGGCGGCGACCGATGGTACGCTGGCTGCGGATATCCGCCCACTGGTGCGTCTGTCGATCAGCGTGCAGGTGGAAGATCAGGGTAAACGTGAACGCGGCTCCAGCGGCGGCGGCGCGCGTACCGGTTATGAGTTCTTCTATGCCGATGAAAACGGTGATGTGCGTGCCGATGCATGGGCGCGTGAAGCGGTGCGTCTGGCGCTGGTGAACCTCTCTGCCGTGGCCGCGCCTGCGGGCACCTTGCCGGTGGTATTGGGCGCTGGCTGGCCGGGCGTGCTGCTGCATGAAGCAGTCGGTCATGGTCTGGAAGGCGATTTCAATCGTCGTGAAACGTCGGTCTTCAGCGGTAAAATGGGGCAGCTGGTGGCCTCTGAACTCTGCACCGTGGTTGACGATGGCACCATCGAAGGCCTGCGCGGCTCACTGGCAGTGGATGACGAAGGCGTGCCAGGCCAGTATAACGTCCTGATCGAAAACGGCGTGCTCAAAGGCTATATGCAGGACAAGCTTAACGCGCGTCTGATGGGCGTACCGCCAACCGGTAACGGACGTCGTGAATCCTATGCGCACTTGCCGATGCCGCGTATGACCAACACCTATATGCTGGCGGGTAAATCCACGCCGCAGGACATCATTTCCAGCGTTGAGTACGGGATTTATGCGCCGAACTTTGGTGGTGGTCAGGTGGATATCACCTCCGGCAAGTTTGTGTTCTCAACTTCAGAAGCCTATCTGATTGAAAACGGCAAAGTCACCACGCCGGTGAAAGGTGCAACGCTGATTGGTTCCGGTATTGAAGCAATGCAGCAGATCTCAATGGTCGGTAACGATCTGGCGCTGGATAAAGGCGTTGGCGTGTGCGGTAAAGAGGGGCAGAGTGTGCCGGTCGGCGTCGGCCAGCCAACCCTGAAGCTGGATAAAATCACCGTCGGCGGAACTGCATAATCATTGCTGGTGCGCATCAATGCGCACCTTCCGAATGACAGTAAAGTCTGATGTCCCCATGACGCACCATTTCGAATGGCCGTGGAGTCTGATGATTCCACGGCGGCCTCTACGAATGACCGTAAGTTGATGTTCGCATGGCGGACTCTACAGATTATCGAACAGTCTGAGTTTCCCTACGGCGCACCTTACAAATAGTCGTTTCGCGCATCGTAGGGACACCCTGTATGGCGCCCAGACCGTTAACTCTTACGATGCTGCTGATACTGTTGCGCCACCTGCTTAAAGTACTCGGTCAGATAATCGATACATACCTGCACCTTCAACGGCATCTTGTCTTTCTCGGTATAGAGCGCATACACCGGACGCGGTTCTGAGTGATATTGCGGGAACAGAATATCGATCTCCCCGGCGTTAATCTCATCAATCACCCACATCAGGGGGACATAGGCGATGCCGCAACCGGCTTTCAGCCAGCGAATCAGCGTCTGTGAATCATTGGTGACGAAGCGACCCTGCGGCGTCAATCGCGTCACCAGACCTTCCGGTGCGACCAGTTCAAAGGTGTTATCCGGGCGTACGCTGTACTCCAGCCATGAAAAATTATCGATTTCACCCGGTTTGTCTGGCGTACCATGCTGTGCCAGATAACTTTTTGCGGCACAGACCACCATCGGCATCGCGCCCAGTCGGCGCGAGAACAGGTTTGAATCTTGCAACGCGCCTACGCGGACTACGAGATCCAAGCCGTTAGCGATCAAATCTGGCGCGGGAATGCCGGTAACCAGATTGACGCTCAGGCCAGGATATTCGCGCAGCATATCGCTGGTCATTGCAGACAACACGTTTTGCGCCATGGTGGAAGAGCAGCCGATACGCAGAATACCGATCGGCGTATTATTAAAGGCATAAAGCTGTTCGTGCACCTGAGACGCTTCAGCCAGCATGCGGCGGCAGCCCTGATAGTAGATCTTACCTGCTTCGGTCAGACCAATACTGCGCGTACTGCGATTTAACAATTTGACCTGCAACTCATCTTCCAGTTTGGCGACAATTTGGCTGATTGACGAAACGCTAAGATGAAGCTGACGTGCCGCGGCGGTAAAAGAACCTAATTCAACCACTTTGGCGAAAATGGACATGCCTTTAAGTCGTTCCATTGTTTACTCTGGCTAAAAAGTGATTTAGCTCACAATATGTAGAAAACGTATAGTCATGCGCGTTACTATACGCACGCTGGGTCTGTTCACCGCACCTTAACACGGCTGTGTTTACACGATGATACGCTATCATTAGCTCAACGCGGCCTGAATGTTGCCATCAGTCTCCCAATCATCCCCTGATTCTCAACCCGACGTGCCATGCGGCATGAGGGCAGGTATCGGTGCAATCCGGCAAGGTCGAACTAAGGAACCGTAATGAGTGTGCTTCCGGTATTTGTCGTATTCGGGCTGAGTTTTCCGCCCATCTTCATTGAACTACTGGTTTCTCTGGCGCTGTTCTGGCTGGTGAAACGCGTGCTGACGCCCAGCGGAATTTATGACCTGGTGTGGCATCCGGCACTTTTTAACACAGCGTTGTATTGCTGCGTGTTTTACCTTGTATCCCGTCTATTCGTCTGAGGTTTTTAAGTGAAAGCGCTCATAAGAAAAATCGCGCGTTACGCGATTACTATCCTGCTGGTTATCATCGCAATCGTGATCATCTTCCGCGCATGGGTGTTCTACACCGAATCGCCCTGGACGCGTGACGCCAAATTCTCCGCTGATGTGGTGGCGATCTCGCCGGACGTGACCGGCCTTATCACTGACGTGCCGGTGCACGACAACCAGCTGGTGAAACAGGGGGATACGCTGTTTGTCGTGGATCGCCCGCGCTACCAGAAAGCGCTGGATGAAGCCCAGGCGGATGTCGAATATTATCAGGCATTAGTCAATGAAAAGCGTCGTGAAGCGGCGCGCCGTAATCAACTCGGCACCAGTGCCATGTCGCGTGAAGCCATCGACCAGGCTAATAATGATCTGCAAACCAGCGAACATCAGCTGGCAAAATCGGTGGCAACGCGCGATCTGGCGGTGATCGACCTGGATCGCACCACCATCAAAGCGCCTTCAGATGGCTGGGTCACTAACCTGAACGTTTATCAGGGCGAGTTCATCACCCGTGGTTCCGTTGCCGTGGCATTGGTACAGCAGCACTCATTCTATGTGCTGGCTTATATGGAAGAGACCAAGCTGGATGGCGTGCGTCCGGGCTTCCGCGCTGAAATCACCCCGCTGGGCAGTAATACCGTATTGCGCGGCACGGTGGACAGCATCGCGGCGGGCGTGACCAACAGCAGCAGCAGCGTGGACAGCAAAGGTATGGCGACCATCGATTCCAACCTCGAATGGGTACGACTGGCACAGCGCGTACCGGTGCGTATTCGTCTTGACGATCAACCGGGCAGCCGCTTCCCGGCGGGCACTACCGCCACGGTAGTGATCACCGGTGATAAAGATCGCCAGACCAAAGTCTCGCCGTTGACGCAGTTCTTTAACCGCCTGCGCGAGTTTGGTTAAGCGAGGGCGTTATGATTGAGTTTTTGCGTTTCCCGGTGAAGCTGACATTTGCGCTGGTTGCGGCGCTGATGATTGGCTTTCACTTTAATCTGGAAACGCCGCGTTGGGCGGTGATGACCGCCGGCATTGTTGCTGGTGGTACCGCCTTTGCTGCGGGGGGCGATCCCTATTCTGGCGCACTGCGCTATCGCGGCATTCTGCGCATCATTGGTACGTTTATTGGCTGTATTGCCGCCCTCACCATCATGATCGCCACGGTGCGTGCGCCGGTGGTGATGCTGCTGCTGTGCTGTTTATGGGCGGGCATGTGCGTCTGGCTCTCCTCGCTGATCAAAGTCGAGAACTCCTACGCGCTAGGTTTGGCTGGTTACACTGCGCTGATCATCGTGGTCACCGCCGATGCCAGCGGTGGCTTAACGCTGGCACCGCAATATGCCGTTGAACGTTGCAGTGAAATCGTCATTGGCATTCTGTGTGCGATTCTTGCGGATATGTTGTTTTCGCCGCGCTCGATCAAAAAAGTGATTGATGCTGAAGTCGATTCGCTGCTGGTGGCGCATTACAAACTGCTGCAATTGTGTGTCGCCCACGCGGATAAAGACGAGGTGGATCGCACCTGGAGCGCGCTGGTACGTCGCACCACGGCACTCAACGGCATGCGTAGCCAATTGCTGATGGAATCTTCGCGCTGGAAAAATACCAGCCGCCGGTTACAGATGCTGAATACGCTGTCGCTGACGTTAATTACGCAAGCCGCTGAAACCTTCCTGATTCAAAACGCTCGTCCGGATTATATTCCGACGCAGTATCGCCTGCTGATTGAGAAAGACGTCCATAACGTCGATGACGTGCATAAGCGTATGAAGGTGATGCGTCGTTTGATCAGCGTCAGCAACAAAAATGTGCCGATGACGGTGGCAAGTTGGGTCGGCGCAGCAACAGAGTATCTGCTGCTGATTAATGGTGTACGCAGTAACAGCCGCATTACCACGCTGGAAGAGAGTATCCTGCAGCGCGAAGTGGTGATTCAGGCGCGTTCGGCGGAAACCCATCATGCGATGATCAACGGCGTGCGTACCTTTGTGGCGACCGCGCTCGGCTCCCTGTTTTGGCTCTATACCGGCTGGACTTCGGGCAGTGGCTGTATGGTTATGCTGGCCGTCATCACCGCGCTGGCGATGCGTATGCCGAATCCGTTGATGATGGCGAAAGACTTCTTCTACGGTATGGCCTTCGCCGTACCACTCGGCATGCTCTACTTCATCTATATCCTGCCAGCTACCCAGCAAAGCGCGTTGTTGTTGTGTATCGCGATTGGCGCACTCGGGTTTATCGGCGGTATCTTCGTGCAACGACGCCAGATTGGTACGTTAGGTGCGTTGATTGGCACCATCAACGTGCTGGTGCTGGATAATCCGATGAAGTTTGAGTTCAACGTCTTCCTCGATAATGCGTTGGGCCAGTGGATCGGCAGCTTTGTGGCGATGATGGTGATTCTGCTGATTCGCGATAAATCCAAAGCACGTACCGGCCGTAAATTGTTGAATCGCTTTATGTATGCGGCTGTGGCGGCCTTGACTACTAATCAGGCGCGCCGTCGCGAGAATCATCTGCCCGCGCTCTATCAGCAGCTGTTCCTGCTGCTCAATCTGTTCCCCGGCGATATCGACAAATACCGCATCGCGCTGACGCTGATTATCGGTCATCAGCGACTGCGTAATGCTGAAGTGCCGGTTAACGCGGAGCTTTCGGCTTATCACCGTCAGTTGCGATACACCGCCGATCGCGTGATTTCAGCCACCAGCGATGACAAGCGGCGCTACTACTTTGAGCGTTTGTTGAAGGAACTGGAGATTTATCAGGAAAAGCTCCATCACTATTCGGCACCGGAGAGCGTTACCGAACCGGTGAAACGGCTCTCGTTGATGCTGGATAAATACCAAAACACCCTCATCCAAATCTGAAATCGGCCGCTGCACGTTGCAGCGGCCTTTTTGATCCCACGCTGACACAAAACCCGATGATATTGGCATCTATACTTTCCTGACAGGATGCAAACTAGCAGGAGAAGAATAATGTCCACCTCTCTACAACAACACGCGCTGTTCAAAACCGGCTATTTCGCTGCGGGCCAGTGGCACAACGCCAGTGCCACCTTTGACGTCACTAATCCGGCAATCGGCGAAGTGCTGGCAAAAGTCGCACGCGCGGGTAAGGCGGAAACCGAGCAGGCCATCGCTGCCGCTCAGCAGGCTTTTCCGGCATGGCGTGATAAAACCGCGAAACAGCGCGCAGAGATTCTTAATCGCTGGTATCAACTAATCATTGAGAACAAAAGCTGGCTCGGGCAACTGATGACCGCCGAGCAGGGCAAACCCCTGAAAGAAGCCGAAGGCGAAGTCGAGTACGCCGCCAGCTTTATTCAATGGTTTGCCGAGCAAGCTAAACGTGCCAACGGCGAAATCATCCCGCCAGCGAAACCCGGATCACGCATTTTGGCAACACGTGAACCGATTGGTGTGGTGGCGGCTATCACGCCGTGGAATTTCCCGATGGCGATGCTGACACGCAAGCTTGGCCCGGCGCTGGCAGCAGGCTGCACCGGCATCATCAAACCGGCCAATAACACTCCGCTGTGTGCCTTTGCGTTAGTCGCACTGGCGCAGGAAGCCGGTGTGCCCGACGGCGTATTGAATGCGGTGGCGGGCGATACTCATGCCATCAGCGACGCCATTATGTCGAGCCCGGCTGTACGTAAAATCTCGTTCACCGGTTCAACCGCCGTGGGCAAAACGCTGATGCGCAATGCCGCGGACACCATGAAGAAAGTCTCGATGGAGCTGGGTGGCAATGCGCCTTATATCGTGTTTGAGGATGCGGATATTGAGGCGGCGGTACAGGGCGCAATAGCCAACAAATTCCGCAATGCGGGCCAGGTCTGTGTCAGCGTTAACCGCTTTTATGTACACAACGCGGTCTACGATCGTTTCGTCAATCAACTGGCCGATGCCGTGGGCAAGCTGAAAGTGGGTAATGGCGTAGAGGAAGGCGTGATAGTCGGCCCGCTGATCGAGCAGTCGGCGCTGGAAAAAGTAGAAGAGCACGTTAAGGATGCGCTGAGCAAAGGCGGTAAGTTGCTGATTGGCGGCGAGCGTCATCTGCTGGGAGGCAACTTCTGGCAGCCGACGGTGATTGCCGAGGCGCATGAGGGGATGAAGCTGGCCCAGGAAGAGACCTTTGGTCCGGTCGCCGCCTGCTTCCGCTTTGATGATGAAGCCGATGTCATTCAGCGCGCCAATAACACGGAATACGGATTAGCCGCCTATTTCTATACGCAAAATCTGCAACGGGTGTTCCGCGTCTCGGCGGCGCTGGAGGCCGGGATGATTGGCATTAATGAGTGCGCCGTATCCACTGAACTGGCACCGTTTGGCGGTGTAAAAGAGTCCGGTTTGGGACGTGAAGGATCGGTGCTGGGAATGGAAGAGTACCTGGAAGTGAAAGCGCTGCATATTGGTGGGCTTGCCTGACGGGCGGCCCTGCCTGCAAGAGGGAATCACGATGAGAACCGAGCGTTTTGATTTTGACGAAATCGTCGATCAAGCCCATTTCTATCGCCAGTTCAGCGATCGTTTTGCGCTGGCGGATCTGGCCATCAGCGATCTTGACGATCTCTGGGATGCGATACTTGGGGAGCAGTTGCCGCTTCCGCTGGAAATTGAGTTTGTGAATCTGGGGACAGGGCAGAAACGCCGGTATGGCGCATTAATCCTGCTGTTTGATGAAGCAGAAGAGGAGCTGGAAGGCCAGCTCCGCTTTAATGTGAAGTGACAAGCCGAAAAAGGGCCCCGGCGAGCGGGGCCAAAGGGTTCGTCAGAATTGACGAGGAATTATTTATACAGCTCGGCGGTCACGTGATAGCTGTCGCCGGTTTTCACTTCAATCACTTTATAAGCACTGGCACCTTGTGCATCGGCTTTCTGAGAAAGCTCAGAACGGTAATCCATTGGCGAACCGCCGGTACCGCTGATGGTGATAGTGCTGCCGGTAGGTTGCAGATTTTGCGCCTGCTCATCCGTTACCAGTTGGGCTGCTGATGCACCAAAGGCAAACAAGGAAAGAAGGCTGGCGGCTGCGATGGTTGCTTTGATTTTCATGATTTTTTCTCCTCGTTGTAATCAACAACCTGCGGCAAAAGGTGGGTGAGGCGGGTCGTCGATCAATTGTCTGGCGCCGTTCAGGCGCCCGACGTTCGATGTAGTCTTATTTGTACAGTTCTGCAGTCACGTGGAAGGTGTCGCCACGATTATTCTCAATGATGCGGTAATGGCTGGCACCCTGAGCATCGGCTTTCTGCGACAGTTCCTGACGGACGTTGGTCTGATCACCGTCAACACCGCTTACGCTGATGGTCTGATTCAACGGTTGCAGTTGCTCGGCTTGTTCGTTAGAAACCAGGCTGGCAGCACTGGCACCGAAGGACAATACGGAAGCCAGACCTACGATGGCGATAGCTAATTTGGTTTTCATGATTCACTCTCCTGAAATGGGGTTTGGCAACCTGAGAGGCAAATGCGTCTCAAACGGGTCGCCGTTCACACTGCGTCTTGTTCAGCAAACTTATTTATAAAGTTCAGCGGTGGCGTGATAGCTGTCGCCGGTATTCGCTTCGATCACACGGTAGGCTTTAACACCTTCCTGATCGGCTTTTGCATTCAGCTGCTCATGGATATCCATCGGAGAACCGCCCACGCCGCTCACACTAATGGTGCCGGCAGGTTGCAGATTCGCTGCCTGTTGGGCATTGATAGAATCTGCTGCAAAAGCACCAAATGACAGGGCAGATAGAACACTCAGGGTTGCGATAGTAGTTTTAACGTTCATGGTATTTTTCCTCGTCTTCTGTTTTTATCTTTTTCTTTCGTGTGATTTGCATCACGAAAACAAGTATAGATCTAATCACCCATGAAATTAATGTCTGGCTAATAATGTTTGGTTGTTATTCTTTATCCTTATGGCACCTTTTTAGAACTGGAAGTTATTAAAGCCGGTTGATTCTTAACCATTGGCTGTTATTTATTCGTAAAAACAATGATCTGCATCAAATTATCTTTTCGTGCGAAAGATCATGGTCGATCCCGCTGACTGATACGCCATAAGAAGCTATAACCACTGAGCATAATATGTAAAGCAGTGTAAAATAGTGCGAATGGTTAAGAAGGGGAAAAGGTCGTACCAATATTTCGTCGGATGCAGAACCGGCAGCTATATCGATAACTTATTATTAAAAAAGGATTTTGTAACAAGCGTGGCGGGTAACGGATCATCAGGAAGGATGTTACCGGCAGATGATCTGCCGGTTAAGACCAGGGTTTTATAGTTCCTGTTCGAATAAAACCAGCACGGCATCGTGCAGCTGTTTTACGGAGAAACTACGCGCAGGGGTAATAAAGATGGTGTCATCCCCCGCGATAGTACCGAGAATGCCTTCCGCTTTACCGAGTGAATCCAGCAGGCGTGCAATCAGCTGCGCAGCACCCGGGCTGGTGTGAATCACCACTAAGGCATCGTTGTAATCGATATCCAGCACCAGATTCTTCAATGGGCTGGTGGTGGTCGGCACGCCAAGTTCGGCTGGCAAACAATAAACCATTTCCATTTTGGCATTACGGGTGCGCACGGCACCAAACTTTGTCAGCATACGAGAAACTTTTGACTGGTTGATGTTCTCGAAGCCGTCTTCCTGCAGCGCCTGTACGATTTCGCCCTGAGAGCTGAATTTTTCTTCTTTTAATAACGCTTTGAACGCTTTGATCAAGTCGTCTTGTTTTGATGGGTTTCGCATAAGCTACCAATAAAAGAGGGGTGCAGCAGGCAACAGGCCAGCAGCAGATAAATTATTATGCATTTAGATGAATTTTTATGCAATAAGCGTAGTGAGCGAATCGCGCTAATCAACTGCGGACAGGCATCATAGCAGAGTTTTGTGTTGCGCCAAAATCGCGGGCTGACGCGCAAAGCGAAGGTTGCAATGTTGTTATAGTATTGAAGTGGTAACAACTATATCGATGATCATTGCCGTCCATTGTCTTCTGGCTGCGATTGTATCATTCAGGCGACTTCTGAAGTGGAGATGTCTCGGGAGCCGATTGCGGCGTCATGTTATTGCGCGACAGGTTTGTCGCTATCGCCTGAGAAGTTGATTAAACTCGTAACCTGATGGATTTTCGGCATATCTCTGCCCCACCTTCATAAGGAGTTCAGGATGAAAGTTGCCGTTCTCGGTGCAGCCGGTGGTATTGGCCAGGCGCTCGCACTGCTGCTCAAAACTCAATTACCCGCAGGTTCCGCTCTCTCACTTTATGATATCGCCCCGGTCACGCCCGGGGTGGCGGTTGATCTCAGCCATATTCCTACCTCTGTGAAGGTGGAAGGGTTTAGTGGCGAAGACGCGACACCTGCGCTGCAGGGAGCCGATATTGTGCTGATTTCTGCGGGTGTGGCACGTAAACCCGGCATGGATCGCGCCGACCTGTTTAACGTTAACGCGGGCATTGTACGTAACCTGATCGAGCAGGTTGCCAGCACCGCGCCGAAAGCGCTGATTGGCGTGATCACTAATCCGGTTAACACCACGGTGGCCATTGCGGCTGAAGTGCTGAAGAAAGCCGGCGTGTATGACAAGAACCGTCTGTTTGGTGTCTCAACCCTCGACATTATCCGCGCCAACACCTTCGTTGCAGCCTTGAAAGGCAAGCAGCCCACCGAGATCGAGGTCCCGGTGGTGGGGGGGCACTCAGGCGTGACAATTTTGCCGCTGCTGTCGCAGGTTAAAGGCATCAGCTTCAGCGAACAGGAAGTGGCTGACCTTACTAAGCGTATTCAAAACGCCGGCACCGAAGTGGTGGAAGCGAAAGCCGGCGGTGGATCGGCGACCTTGTCCATGGGGCAGGCTGCTGCGCGCTTTGGTCTCTCACTGGTGCGTGCGCTGCATGGCGAAGCCAATGTAGTCGAATGCGCTTATGTTGAGGGAGATGGCGAATATGCGCGCTTCTTCTCACAACCGCTGCTGATCGGCAAGAACGGTATCGTGGAACGTCGCCCATTGGGTCCTTTGAGTGCGTTTGAACAGCAAGCGCTCAGCGGCATGCTGGATACGCTGAAGAAAGATATCGCGCAGGGCGAAGAGTTTGTGAAGTAACGCTCAGCAGAAAAAACAGCGCCCGGTGATTGCCGGGCGTTGTCATTTATAAGCCGCCAGATTTAAAGGTCTGGCTGGACGGTGAGCCATTGCTGGCCGACGTTTTACGTCCCAGCGTTTCCATACGCACCTGGAATGGTGGGAACGGCATCTCAATACCGTGCTCTTCAAAGCCGCGCAGAATCAACTGATGCAACTCATGACGCAGTGGCATGCGGTGGCCCATCTCAGCTGCGTGCACACGCAATTCAAACAGCTGAATGCCTTGCTGTAAATCCACCAGGAACACATCCGGTGCGGGCATATCCAGCACGTAGGTACAGCGCTCGGCCGCCTGCTTGAGAATGTTGGTGACTTCATCACTGTTGACGTGTGCCGGAGCCGGGATGGTCAGCACCACGCGCGTGACAGAATCCGACAACGACCAGTTAACGAACTGCTCAGTGATAAAGGCCTTGTTAGGCACGATGATCTCTTTACGGTCCCAATCGGTAATCGTGGTGGCGCGGGTATTGATGCGGGTAATGCTGCCGGTCAGATCGCGAATGGTGACGGTATCGCCGATGCGAATTGGCTTTTCGAACAAGATAATCAGACCAGAAATAAAGTTGGCGAAGATCTCCTGCATACCAAAGCCCAATCCCAGACCTAACGCCGCCACCAGCCACTGCAGTTTTGCCCACTCAACGCCAATGATCGAGAAGCCGACTAATCCGCCAATCAGCATCAGCACGTATTTGGTCAGGGTAGTGATGGCATAACCGGTGCCAGGTGACAGGCTGATGTGTTGCAGCAACGCCAGTTCCAGCAGGGCAGGCATGTTACGCACCAGCTGAGTGGTGATAATGAACACCAGGATGGCAATCAGCACCGCGCCCAGCGTAATCGGCTGCACGCTCTCCACGCCCTGCACCGTGGTGCTGGCATCCCACAGTGGGATATTGTCGAGGAAACTAAAGGCCGAGTGAATTTCTGACCACAGCACAATCACCGATACCAGCGCAATCAACGTAAGAATAGAGCGCACCAGACGCAACGACTGTGCACTGATCTCATCCAGATCCAGGCTCGGTTCATCGATCTCAATCGTATCGGCGTTGGCGGGAGTCTGTTGCTCTTTCTCTTCTTCACTGCGCGCGCGGTTCGCCAGCATATCGGCACGGCGTTGGCGGGCGCGATCAAAGGCGATGCGACGGCGTTGGATCAGCATCCAGCGGCGGATAATGTGGTAAATAACCAACAGGAAGAACCAAATGCCTACCGAGGTTTCCAGGCGCGCCAGCAGTGCCTGTGCGGTCGCCAGATAGCCGATGCAGGAAGCCAATTCCGCTACCAGCGGGATGGCAATCATCAGGTTCCACAGAATACGGTTAACGAAGTTGTCGCCGTTGCCCTCTTTATCCAGATACAGCGGAATGCCTGCACGTTTGAGGCTGACGGTGACAATACTTAACGCACCGCAAATCAAAATGAAGCACAGGCGACCGAGCGTGCCGGAGAACTGTGGATCGTCGAGATTGGCAAAGGCAATCAGCAGCATGATCAGCGGCACAATCAGGCCAACCGTCAGCGAGTAGTAACGCATAGCACGCGCTACCCGCGCCTGCGGCCAGCGGAAGTGCACCACAAATAGCCCATCATGACGCGCAAAAGCAGCACTGATCATAAAGGCCCACAGCAGCGGCAGCGTGGCAGTGATGCCATCTCCAATCGCAACGGCAAACGGATAAGGCCAGGCATGCTGCAAACCAAAGCCCAGCGCGGCCCACAATACCGGCAGCGGCACGGCGACCAGAATCGACCAGAACACGGTGCGCAACGTCAGGCTAAAGCGGTCCTGAGTCACTTTGCCCACTTTGCTGGCGGAACGCGCCATAAAGGCATTGTAATGACGGCGCGAGCTGATGCTAAAGCCCACTAACAGCACTGCGCAGATGATTGGCATCACGGTTTCTTTGCTGGTAAACATCATCGCCAGCGCTTTACCGAGTTGCCCTAAGGTATCCAGCGACAGCAGGCGGGTTAAGTCACGCGCCACGTCAATCGGATACTTCAGGTCGATGGCGCTGACATCCGCCGTCCAGAACAGATAACGGTGGGTGGCTTCCTTCACTTCACCCAGGGCGTCCTGCAACTGCGTGTTCGACACCTTCAGCTTGGTGATTTCCAGAATCAGTGTATCGCAGCCGGAGATCAGTGAATTGAGCAGCTCGCGCTGGGTTTTCAACTGGGCATCAAGAATACGGGTTTGCTCGCTGGTGAACGGCGTGCCGTCATCCTGCTTCTCTTTGCGCAGATCCTTTTGCCGCTCCAGCAAATCTTCATAATGCAGCCGTTGCACACGCAGTTGGCCCATCTCACTGTCTATCTGCTGCGACTTCGGCATATCCGGCAATCGGGCGACTTGCGCACGTAAGGCTTCACCCAGCAGATTTGAAGCGCCCAGCCATTGTGATTGTTCGCGCAGCGTGCTGAGCGCCTGACGCACCTGCAGCGTCTGATTGGTGGCCAGCCGTTGCTGCGAAGCGACCAAATCCATACGTTGGGCTTGCGCATTCAGGTCGGCTGATAGTTCACGGTTGACGCGGAATTGATCGCTGATCGAAGCCGGTAAATCGCCACTGTTTTCCGCCAGCTGTTCAGTGCGTTCGAGCGCCAGTTCCGCTTCTCGCTGACGCTGATTATTCAGCTGATTGCGCAACGATTGCAGATAGTTATCCAGCTGCGTCACTTTACGCTGATGCACTTCCGCCCGCATACGCGCCAGCTCCTGGCGATTATTGGCGGAGAGCTGTGCCAGTTCTAACTCATCCACACGGGCTTTATTGGCGGCATTCTCGGCCAGGCGGGCATAAATCTGCGCCTGAGCCAGCGGCGTAGCGGCCGCAGAAAAGCCCTGAGCACGGCGATCGCTTTCGGTCATCGCCCGGCGTGCGTCAGTCTGCTGCTGCGGTAACTGTGACAGTGAGTCGCTGATTTCACGTGCGCGGTCCTGCTCTTGCTGCGCCTGGCGTCCTTCTTCCAGCAGCTGGCTGCTGATTTGCAGGATTTCCTGATCCAGCTCGGCGCTGCTCATGTTGGTGCGCACCGTTTTACTGCTGTCGGTCAGCGTAGCAATCTGCTGACGCAGTTCACGTGCCAGCCGTGGGAAATCATCAATCACCTGCTGATACTGTTTGGCACGCTCCAGCGATTCATCGCGCTCAGAGAGGAAATTGATCGCCGCTTCAATCGCCTGAACTTGCTCGGCTTGAGCGGGAGAGGCTTTGGCGGATTTGGCCGCATCCAATTCCTGCTTCAGTTGACTCGCAGGAGGAACGGTGGCTGCCAATACAGAACTGCTGAGCACCAGGCTCAGCAGTAGAGAGAGAAGAACGCGCACGGGAGAGGTTCCGGTTATTCAGCGAGCGGGGCGCTGTCGCCGGGCTGCGGCAGGGCAATCGCCAGCGGTTGGCCAAGGCGGGTTTTGCTCTCGGCTTCGAGACTTTCCGCCAGCTTGACGCGGCCCGGTGCGAACAGGTTAATCACCGTCGAACCGAGTTTGAAACGTCCCATTTCCTGACCTTTCAGCAGCACAACGGCCCCGTCATGATCCGCTGAAGGATAACGCCAGCGTTTAATCACCCCTTCACGTGGTGGCGTAATGGTGCCCGCCCACACGGTTTCGATGCTGCCCACAATGGTTGCCCCTACCAGGATCTGCACCATCGGGCCATGATCGGTATCGAAGACGCAGATCACACGCTCATTGCGTGCAAACAGGTTCGGGATGTTACGTGCTGTCAGTGGGTTCACAGAATAGAGATCGCCCGGCACATAAATCATTTCACGCAGTATGCCGTTACACGGCATGTGCACACGGTGGTAATCGCGCGGGGCAAGATAGGTGGTGATGAACTCACCATCGACGAACTTTTCTGCCAGATCGTCGTTACCGGCCAGCAAGGCCTGCAACGAATAGTAATGGCCTTTCGCCTGGAAGATCTGATCGCCTTCAATGCGGCCTAGCTGGCTCACCGCGCCATCAGCTGGCAGCGCCAGCAGGGTCGCATCGGGATCAATCGGGCGCGCACCCTCTTTTAGCGGGCGCACGAAGAAGTCATTGAAGGTGCGATAGCTACCAGTATGGGGTTTGCTGGCTTCGGCCATATCCACTTTGTAGTACCAGACAAACATGTCGATGACCGCTTTGGTCAGCCAGCCACCGCGACGACTGGCGCCCCAGCCGGCAAGTTCGGTCAGCCCTTTTTTAGGCAGAATATGATTCAGGCCGAGTTTAAAACGATCAAACACCGTTGCCTCCTGGCTTAATTACGCTTGGTTTACACAAAAGGGGGCGGATTGTAGCAGCGCCCCGGTCAGTTGGCGAATGTGCCGTTGTACCCGTTAATCTTCGCTGGCGGAAAAGTTTTTACGCGTTTTTACCTGCGCCATACTCTCCAGAATCCGGTGGTAGTTATCGAAGCGCGAGATGTTGATTGTTCCTTCCTCTACCGCTTCGCGAATGGCACAGCCGGGATCGGTATCATGCTTGCAGTCGCGGAAACGGCAACCGCCGATAAACTCACGAAATTCGACAAATCCACGGGTGATTTGTTCCGGCTCCAGATGCCATAAACCGAATTCACGTACACCTGGAGAATCTATCACGTCGCCGCCGTGCGGGAAGTGATACAGGCGTGAGGCGGTGGTGGTGTGTTGGCCCAGACCGGAGTTATCAGACACATCGTTGGTCAGAATCTCATCGCCCGCCAATTCCAGTCCCAACAGGTTGTTCAGCAAACTGGATTTACCCACACCAGATTGACCCGCAAAAATACTCACGCGATCGGTTAAGGCCTGTTCCAGCTCCGCCAGGCCATCTTTGGCACGGCTGGATACCATCAACACGCGATAGCCAATTTTGCGATAGATATCCATCTGCTCATCGACAAACGCGCGGGCTTCCGCGTCGAGCAGATCGGTTTTGTTCAGGACCAGCAGTGGCTCAACGCCCAGGGTTTCACTGGCCACCAGATAACGATCGATGATATTGAGCGACAGCTCCGGCAGGATCGCCGACACAATGATGATCTGATCGATGTTGGCCGCGATCGGTTTGACGCCATCATAGAAATCCGGACGCGTCAGCACCGTTTTACGTTCGTGAACTGCTTCCACAATGCCTTTACCGCCGCCAATCGCCGCACGCCACAGCACACGGTCACCGGTGACCAGTGAGCGAATGGTGCGACGGATATTGCAGCGATGCACTTCGCCCACGCCATCTTCCACATCTGCGTGCATGCCGAAACGGCTGATCACCACGCCTTCGCTCGCTTCTCCAAACAGGTTGTCATCCGGTTCCGGCTTTTCATTCCGTTGCTGCAGACGACGCTGATGGTTAGCGCTTACGCGACGTTGTTGACCCTTCGACAGTTTATTTTTGCTCACGCATCCTCTCACGGCTTTCGCCAGGCTTCGCCCCGCTGGGCAAAACGTCTATGATACACCTGAAACGAGTGTAATGACGACTTTGGCAACAGGCGGGAAACGCATGACAGCTGGAAATGAAAATAATCTGATTTGGATCGACCTGGAAATGACCGGATTGGATCCGGAGCAGGATCGCATTATTGAGATCGCCACGATCGTCACCGATGCCAACCTGAATATCCTGGCAGAAGGCCCGGTGTTTGCGGTGCATCAGTCTGATGAGCAATTGGCATTGATGGATGAGTGGAATGTGCGTACGCACACCAACAGTGGTCTGGTAGAACGTGTGAAAGCCAGCCAATACGACGACCGTGCTGCAGAGCTGGCGACCATCGAATTTCTCAAGCAGTGGGTTCCGGCTAACACTTCTCCGATTTGCGGCAATAGCATCGGCCAGGATCGCCGCTTCCTGTTCAAATACATGCCGGAGCTGGAAGCCTACTTCCACTACCGTTATCTGGATGTCAGCACGCTGAAAGAACTGGCGCGTCGCTGGAAACCCGATATCCTGCCGGGCTTCAAAAAAGCGGGCAGTCACCAGGCGCTGGATGATATCCGCGAGTCCGTTGCCGAGTTGGCCTACTACCGCGAACACTTCTTGCAGCTTTAATCGCCTAAGGGTGCGCAGGAAATCATCAGGTTGCTGATTAAATCAGCAAACGCACTGAAAGCGCAAAATTTTGCTTTTAGACTCTTGCGACTGAAAGGATTTCTCGTATAATGCGCACCCCGTACCGGTGAAGAATTTATTACGGTGCGCAGCAGTAACACGAAGTTCCAGAATCAAGTATTTCGGTTTGCGGCAAGGCAGCAACTGAACGAATCACAGAGAGCTTACGTCAGTAAGTGACCTGTGTGAGTGAAGGAAGCTAACGCGGCAGCAAATTGAAAGACGAAGATTATGCGGGAATAGCTCAGTTGGTAGAGCACGACCTTGCCAAGGTCGGGGTCGCGAGTTCGAGTCTCGTTTCCCGCTCCA
>NZ_JAERJM010000025.1:0-31180 GCF_018257655.1 Pantoea sp. JGM49
CGCTTACCGCTCATGGGCACCTCTCTTTAAGCCATCTTAAATGACTCTGAGGTGTCTGTTAAACCCATAGCGATTCACGTCCGCTCCTCGCTCAGGCTGTGTGAAAACTCCTGATCACTTTTTGGTCTAAGCGATGGTTTCATATGATCAACCATTCTTGATAAACCCATGCAACGGACTGAATTTTTCATTAAAATTAAAAACATACAAATGAATACTGCGGATACCGACATGGCCAATCACATTCAAGGACAAGGCAGGCTTCAGGTGACATTGCTCCCTGACGCACTGGATGATTTTGTCACTGAAGATAACCCCGTCAGAGTGGTTGATATCTTTGTTGATGGACTAAAGCTCGATTCTCTTGGTTTCAGAAGAGTTGATGCAAAGCGAACCGGACGGCCCGGATATCACCCTGCCACTCTACTGAAATTGTACATTTACGGATATCTCAACCGAATTCAGTCCTCCCGTAGACTTGAAAAAGAGGCCCATCGGAACGTTGAACTGATGTGGTTACTTGAACGATTAACGCCTGATTTCAAAACCATTGCAGACTTCAGAAAAGATAACGGTGAAGGTATCAGGAATGCCTGTCGGGCCTTTATTGGCCTGTGTCGGCAAATGCAAATGTTCACTGATGTCGTTGTAGCCATCGACGGTAGCAAATTTAAAGCAGTAAACAGCAAACCCAATAACTTCACATCTCAGAAAGCCAAAGACCACATTGAGCGCGTTGAGCAAAGTATTACTTATTATTTAAATAAGCTGGATGAAGCCGACAAGAATGCTGAGCCCGATGCAAACGCAAAGTTAACAGCCACTAAACTGGCCTGGCTAAAAAAGCGTTTACGTGAGCTTCAGGAGATCCAACAAGCCGTCGCACAACAGCCAGATAAACAACTCTCTTTAACCGACCCTGACTCCCGGTTAATGAAAACAAATAATATGAATCGGCAAGTTTGCTACAACGTTCAGACAGCTGTGGATACGAAGAATCATTTGATTGTTGCGCATGAAGTCACCAACACAACAGATAACGGGCAACTTGGTTCAGTAGCAACACTGGCTCAGAAAGCTGTTGGCCGGAAGGACATAACAGTACTTGCCGATAAAGGGTATTACAGTCGCAGCGATATTAAAACGGTTCTGGATAGCGGAGCCGTAGCGTTAGTGCCTAAAGGAGATACCTCTGGTGCTGAACGTAAGGGGCTCTATAATCGATCAATGTTCAGATATAACAGGGAAAAAGATGTTTATGTATGCCCAATGGGCAATGAGCTTCAGAATCGTTTTACCTCAATAGAGGACGGACTGGAGCAACAGTTGTACTTTAACAATATTGCCTGTCGCGATTGCAGTCAGCGCTCCAGATGCACTACATCGAAACGTGAACCAAGGCGTATACGGCGTTGGGTTCATGAAGCTGAAATGGAAGAAATGCATGCGAGGCTTGAGTCATTTCCTCAGGCGGTAGTCATGCGAAAGCAAACGGTAGAACATCCGTTTGGGACAATGAAAATGTGGATGGGTGCAACGCACTTTCTGATGCGGAAATTTAAAAATGTCAGTACGGAAATGAGTCTACATATATTGGCTTATAACCTGAAAAGGATGATATCGATATGGGGTACTACAGGATTGATATTTCAGCTTCAGGAACAATACGGCTAACGGTTCCGGCCGTTTTATCCTCCAGTAACAAATATCAGGATCTTTCCCGCAATAAAAACTTCTGATACACCCGAATAAAATCACAGCTTACCTCGTCGACTTAAACAGTATTCTCAAAACACAGATGAGAAATATTGTTAGGCTACTTAAAGCTATGAGTTTTCACACAGCCTGCGCTCATAGCGGACCTTGGCCTGCCGTTAGTCCGCTTTGTGCCAAAAGCGGAAGTTGATCATGCAGCTTAAACCCAACCCATAAAAGACAAAACTCTTGTGATTGCGTTTGATGACTGTATATTTAAACAGCATTTTAATTTATAAGGACATTTTAAATGAATGGCATTTTTGAAGGGCTAAATTTGGAGATCTGCGCAGATCCTAACTCTGAGCAATTGATTCCGATTGAAGAAGGTCTTAACAATTTCAACGATTTAATGACGGGAATGAGTGACCGCCTGCCATTATCTGTATTAATAAAATCAAAGACAAACGGTGAAGTACTAGGGGGAATGCATGGGCGTTCTTCATTGGGTCTGCTTTTTATAGACCTTTTCTATCTTCCACCGGAGTTGCGGAGTAAGGGGATTGGTACAGAAATCCTTTTACACTTCGAGGAGGAAGGAAGAAGAAGGGGCTGTACTGCCGCATTCTTATACACAATTAGCTTCCAGGCCCCTGAATTCTATAAAAAGCACGGTTGGGAAGAATTTGGACGTATCGACTGCAAACCCGAAGGGACAAGCCGTATTTTTATGAAAAAGTCTTTATAAAAGGTCTGCTGTTCGCTCATAGCTGTCCTTGGGTTAGCCGAAGACTGCTGTGTGCCAAAAGCGGAAGTTATTTTTTAGCTTGATTATAACCTCATCATTTTTATGTTAGAAAATGAGAGGGCTTGATTGTTAGAGCTAAAACGTTAATTCAAGGAAAGAGGAAGCCATGCTTTTTGCAATAAGATTCACCGATAACCCAACGGCATTCCAAGTCAGAAAAGAACACTTCAATTCCCATATCGAGTGGTTAAAGCAACATAAGAATATCGTCAAGGCTGCCGGTTCATTACGTCAAAAAGACAGAGACCAACCAGTTGGAGCGCTATGGATAGTCGAAGCTGCTAATGAAGATGAGGCCGAAAAGGTATTTGCGACTGACCCATTTTGGGTATTTGGGCTGAGATCCTCAGTGGAAGTATTATCTTGGAGTCTTGCCTTTGAGGACATGCTTGCCTGAGCTTCCCTTTTTTTGACGCTCAGAAATTTTCGGTAAATTTCCATTAGTCTTAAGGGAAACCGCGAACTTCCGTTAATCGCTCATAGCGGGCATCAACATCCACCCGGACAGCTTTGAGATGGTAGTTATGGCTAATGCCGCAGTTCCCATTTTACGGATAACTATAAATTCTCAGACACAGACATGATGGCTGCTAAGTTTCCCACGCTCATAACGGTGAATCATCAGCATGGGGCTTTCACGCACGGGAGGAACACTTACCGACCCAAACCATAATGGATTGGCAGGGCAGACCGAATCACAGATGTTTGCCGGGATCCCCGCAAAGGTGCCACCAACAGGGCGGTGAACGTGTCCTGAAGAAACCGCCAGCAGCCTGTCCGGGTATCTGCTTATCAGCTCTTCAAACTCACTGAGTCCCCTGCATATCGTTTCATCCAGAGTAGGTATCCCGGAAGGAAAAATGTGATGGTGAAGAAACAGCAGAACCGGAGCATCATCAGTCTCGCCAAGTTGATTTTCCAGCCATCCCATGCGTCCCGAAAGTGACCCATAATTCTGTTCGCTGACGGTTGAGTCCACGCCCGCCAGGCAAATTCCGCCTGCGTTGTGACTGAAGTGCAGCAACTCTCCCTGTGAGTCAGGTAACCAGCGTTCGTTACCCCACGTCTTTCGCATACAGCCTCTATCGTCTGAATTACCAGGTAGTATCAGGGTGGGGTAAGCCTGTTCTTCCAGTTGCGCAGCTATCCGGATGTATCCCTCATCCCAGCACCCTCCGTCAGGTCACCACTCAGAACCATTATGTCCGGCCCCACCGGTTCAAGCCACGACAGCACCTGCTCCAGGCGCTCAAGGTGATCATTATCGGGAGCGGCGTGGATATCTGTTACCTGCGCTATCAGCATGAATACCTTACGATGAGCCGAAACCGGCAGTGAATGCAGCATCAGAACCGAAAATTTTTCCGGAGTTTAGTACGCCATAGCACCAGTGAACCAGCTTTCGCATCACTGCCCCGATTGCCACCATTCTGGGCTTACCCCGTAGTAAAAGCTCTTCATAGAAGCTGCGCATCCTCTTATTACAGCGTCTGGCACAGAGTGCCGCCACATACAATTTTGCCCGCAGCTGAGGTGGTCCGATTTTAGACATCCTGGCTTTACCACGCACGGACGTCCCCGATCGTTTTTCAATGGGCGCCACGCCTATAAAGGCAGCAACCTGGTTTGCTGACTCGAAATCATGGCTCCGCAATACGATCAGCATGTTCATGCCCAGCTGAGGAACCACTGCCGGTATAGAAGTCAGAAGGTCATAGTCTTGTTGCAGCGATTCGTGCGCTTTAATGTGCGTTTTAATCAGCTGCTCAGTGGCTTTCACCTCTTCCCTGAGGATTCTGACCATCCGCAGGCACGAGCTGACAACGTCAGGTGGCGTATGCGTACTCTGGTATTTTTCCAGCCGATTTTCTTCACGTACGGCGTCGCTCAGCAACGCATCACGACGGCGGATAAGCGCGCTGAGATACCGGACTTCATCTGAAGGTGGCAACCAGCGCTGGGGCTTTTTCAGTAATGCATAGCAGTCCAGCGTGTAAGCATCCACTTTGTCCGTTTTAGTCAGAATGCCCATGCCCCGCGCAAAATCCCGGCTGCGGTGAGGGTTAGCCAGTGAAACGTATCCTCCTGCCTCATGCAGAGAAAATGCAAGGCGTTCGTGGTAAACGCCCGTCGCTTCCATAATCAGATGAACGTCACCGGGGCCGCAGTGCTGCAGACGCAGCCAGCGAAAAATATTAGCCGCGGCGGTGCGGACATTTTTTATCTTTTTTGTCCGAACTCGTCCCTTTATGCCGTCATAAAGCATGCAGAGATCAAGGGTGTCTTTACTTACGTCTATGCCTACAGGAAACATCATCATTCTCCTCTTACAGTGACAGTCACGCCTGTTCGCCTTGTAAATACGGAGTCGTGCTCCCGGTAACCGTTCAACAAAATGTGCTGGCGTGAAAGGTGAAACAGAGGTCCATAAGCTGCCAGACCGGATCAGAAATCGTCCTCAGGGAGGGGACTGGCTCACTCTGTTTCGTGTGATGGTAGCTAATCACCACATTATGTTAGATACAAGGGAGGGGGAGGATTTTGCCATATTTAAGCCTGTAACCGGCTCTGCCGGGCTGACGGCGCCATTAGACGTCAGAGTCATCCTTAAGCGTTTCTGGCGCCTCCATGCCGCTGGCGCGACATTCAGGGGCAGGCTGCGTACTGCCCGCCCGTCCGACTAAATCTGAAAGGACAGTGCTGTGAAGAAAACTGAATTGAACCGCGGGACATGAAGAAGGTATTTACCATGGTCGGAGTGGTGATCATGACGATGGCCGCCGGGCTTGAAACCACACAGCTACGTATTGCAGGATTCCTTCGTGAAGAACAGCCCGGAACGGACGAATGCCCGCTTGAGATGAAAACCATGATAGTGAGCAGTGTCAGTACGCAGGAAACGTATCCTGACCGGGAATTTATGCCGCGTCACCGCGCCGTTGATTAAGGGGGTTCTGGCATGAAATGCTATATTCCATGGCCACGTTTTCTGTGAACCTACATGAAACGCATCATATCAATAACGACGATTTGAACGATATTCAATCACGTTGTGCAAGCTGACTGCTCTTTACACTGTCATCCGTGACTGGACGTTTTTGATTCAAATCATCGTGAGCCTGCTGCAAGCTTAACTGTGTAATTCAGTCTGACGGGCTGGATATATAACTGCGTAGGGCTGGTGCTTCTACCGAAATACCGTTCAGGATTAACTAAAGTAGACTCGGTTTTGCAAACGGATCCGGAATTAATCACAATAAAAAAATTAATTATTTCTAAGCTCTGAAAAGCACTCGCGTAATCTTGTCCGCAGTTGCCTGAAGCAGGGTCACAATATTAATCATGTCGTTGAGGCTCTTTCTTACATGCGGTGCAGACACACTGAGGCAGGCTATAACTCTTCCATGAATATCCCTGACAGGCACAGCCACTCCTACCACACCCAGAACAAATTCTGAATCGTTAACGGCGTAGCCGCTTTCCCGGGTTTTGAGTACTTCACGCTTCAGATGGTCAGGATCGATGATGGTATTTGGTGTTACTTGCTCCCAGGGCCCACTCATCAGGTAGGCGTCCAGAAGTTTTTCAGGCATGTCCGCAAGGAAAATTCGGCCGCTTGAGGTGCAGTGAAGGGGCGCTTTATGACCTCGCTCAAAATATAGTGTCAGCGGAGATTTACTGATAGCGCTGTCAACGTAAATTACATCCGAACCTTTAATGACGCCAAGGCTGCATGTTTCATCAGTTTTACGTGCCAGTTCAACCAGAAGGGAGTGAACGGGGCTCTGATATACAGATGAAGCCAGCACGCCCAGTGCCAGCTCAAGCAGGCGCGGCCCGGCCTGGTACTTACCTGACTCAATTCCACTCTCAAGATAACCAAACGTTTCCAGGTTATTGACGAGGCGGTGTGCCGAGGTTTTTGGCAGTTCAAGCTCGGTCATGACCTCTGAAACCGCAAAATTATGCCTTTGAGCAAGTATCTCCAGCGTTTCGAGCGCGCGTTCAGTAGGGGATGTCTCTTTGGCCTTCAAGCCGCTCTGTGGATAATCAGTATCACTCATGATGAATCACTCCATTTCAGGCTAAGCGTCTAAGTCCAGAGACTGCCTGAATCTCTGTTTCTCTTCAGGCCATGGTAGTTTGCAGTAAGCCCAAATCCAGTTCCGTTAATATACCGTATTTGCTCCCGAAAAAAAATATGAATCCATTACGAATAAATAAGGGGGTTATCAATAATTAATAACTAGCATACAGATAAACACGGCGCACCAGAATGGTGCGCAGCTACAGCTGTTATAATGAATGAATTAACCTGATTTCATTGATTAATTTTAGAGTAATGCCCGAAAGGTTCAATATAGACGCTCCATTATGATGCAAACCTACCATCAGAAAAACAACAATACACCTTTAAAATATATATTATCAATTAAATCAATTTATTATGTAACACAAAGAAGTAATGGCACATAAAATGCTTAATCCATTTTACGGGACAAAACGTACCGATTAATGAGGATTAGTTAGATGAAAAAAAGTTTACTGGCACTCACTGTATCCGGGATTGTAATTTCTTCAATTTCAACCCAGTCTTACGCTGAAGGTGTACTGGATAGGATTAAAGAAACAAAGTTAGTCACCATTGGGTACCGGGAATCCTCTGTTCCCTTTTCCTATTTAGGAAATAATCAGCAGCCAGTCGGTTTCACTATCGACCTGTGTGAGCAGGTAGTTAAAGCACTGGCAAAATCCGTCAACGCCCCCTCGCTTAGCGTGAGATATGTGCCGGTTAATTCTGCAAACCGCATTCCTTTGCTTAAAAACGGCACCATTGACATGGAATGCGGCGGGACATCCAGTAGTGCTGAGCGTCTCAAGCAGGTCTCTTTCTCAGTTGCAACTTTTGCCAGTCGCCCACGCTGGCTGGTTAAAACCGATAGTAATATTAAAACTGTTAGCGATCTGAAAGGACAGAGCATCGTGGTGACGCAGGGCTCCAATGCAGTAGCTCTCGCTTTCCAGCTGAATAAGCAGCAGGGCCTTAATGCCCGACTGCAACAGGCTAAAGACCATTCTGAATCCATGATGATGCTGACCCAGGGGCGTGCTGTGGCATTTCTGGAGGATGACATCCTGCTCGCGGCCAAAAAGGCTGATGCTGCCAGACCTTCAGATTTTGAGATGCTGCCGGGCGGATACACCGTGACCTACTACGGCGTCATGCTGCCAAAAGACGACGCACCTTTTAAACGGGTAGTCGATGAAGAACTCAGCAGCCTGATGGCTTCCGGGGAGTTTAAAACTCTCTACAAAAAGTGGTTTGAAAGCCCAATCCCACCGAACAGCATCAATCTGAATGTACCGATGAGTGATGCGCTCAGCGCCCGTGTAGCGCATCCCAGCGATAGCGTTGAATAGTTCCCGGGCTCCTGTATGTACAGGGGCCCCCCTGCCTCAGGAGTTACTATGGATATTCTTTTACAGGCTGCACCGGACGGGGAGCTCTACATCAGCTGGATACTCTCCGGATTACTCTGGACGCTTGCACTGGCAATCTCATCCGCCTGTGTTGCTTTTGTCCTGGGCGTCGTGGTTGGCATCTGTCGAAGCGCGGGCAGTATCATTCTGAACATTGCGGGGCGTATTTACGTGCAGCTTTTCAGGAATATCCCGCTCATCGTTCAGATGTTTCTCGCCTACTTTGTTCTCCCTGACCTGCTTCCCGGCGCACTGGGCAACGCAATTAAGCAGATGGCACCGCCCTGGGGAAGCTTTGTGCCTGCACTGATTTGCCTCAGCCTCTATACCGGTGCGCGTATCGCCGAGCAGGTAAAGGCGGGGCTGACATCTTTACCGCACGGCCAGAAAGAAGCCGCAGAAGCCATTGGCCTGGGTGTAATAGGGCGCTACAAATCGATTCTGCTTCCTCAGGCGCTCAGGATCATTCTTCCCACGCTTACTAGTGAGGCGATGGGTGTATTCAAAAACACGTCGGTGGCGCTGACTATCGGCCTGCTGGAACTTACTGCTCAGGCTCAGCAAATCAGCGAGTTCACCTACGAGACCTTCGCCGCATTTACTGCTTCAACGGTCTGTTACGGTTTGCTGGCCTTTGCTATCTGGATAGTAATGTCATTCGTTGAGCGAAAACTCCACGTGCCCGGATTTTCACTCGAACGCAAAGGGAGCGTGCCTAAAACCGTGCCTGTAGGAGGTAAAAAAAATGCAGCTTGATTTCACAACCGTTTTGGCATCAGTGCCGTTTCTTATCAGCGGCCTGAAATTTACGCTTCAACTGACTGCCACCGCCTTTGCGGGAGGACTGGTTCTGGGAACGTTACTCGCGCTGTGCCGTCACCTTAACGTACCGTTTTTTGGCGGCTTCGCCACCGCCTACGTCACGGTGATGCGTTCCATCCCGCTAATCATGGTGTTGTTCTGGCTCTTTTTCCTGCTGCCGCTGTTTCTGATGTATTTTAACCCGGCGCAGCAGCCGGTGCCGATAGGTCCTGTATATACTGCGTTTATCACCTTCACACTCTTCGAAGCCGCCTATTTCTGCGAGATCATTCGAACAGGCCTTAATTCTGTACATAAAGGCCAGTACGAGGCTGCAGATGCGCTCGCCATGACGCCTTTTCAGGGGTATGCCTGGATTATTCTTCCTCAGGTGTTCAGGGCATCGATGCCGATCATCCTGACCCAGCTCATTATCCTGTTTCAGGATACGTCGCTTGTTTACGTGCTCTCCCTCACCGATTTACTCGGTGCAGCTACAAAGCTCGGGCAACGCGATTCCCGCCTGGCGGAATACTACATCATCGTGGCTGTCGTTTATTTCATCATCAGCTCTCTGGCATCAGAGCTGATTACCTGGTACACGCGCAAGAGAAAGGCTCCGGCCAGAGCTCAGGCCGTGCAATGAACACATTGGAGAAATTTATGACTGAATCCGGTTCTGAAACTATCCTGCGCATAAACGGCCTGGAAAAATTTTATAATGACATTCGCGTTCTTAAGGGCATCACGCTTAACGTCCGGCGCGGAGAAAAAATAGTCATCTGCGGTCCTTCTGGCTCAGGTAAGTCTACCTTTATTCGCTGCATCAACGGACTGGAGTCACATCAGGGAGGGCATATCAGTGTTCATGATCTCCGTAACAACCGCGCCCTGACAAATATCCGGGAAATCCGCAAAAAGGTTGGCATGGTGTTTCAGGGCTTTAATCTTTTTCCACACCTTACCGTGATGAATAACTGCATCATCGGTCCGATGAAAGTTCTGGGTAATTCACGTACCGAGGCAGAAGCTCGTGCAGAACAATTTCTGGAGCGGGTAAAAATTATGCCGCACGCGCATAAATATCCCGGACAGCTTTCCGGTGGCCAGCAGCAGCGTGTTGCCATTGCGCGTGCGCTATGTATGTCACCGGATGTGATGTTATTTGATGAGCCCACTTCGGCACTCGATCCAGAAGTTGTCAAAGAGGTGCTGGATATCATGGTCAGCCTGGCTGAAGAGGGGATGACGATGCTGTGCGTAACCCATGAGATGGGCTTTGCAAAACGTGTGGCTGACAGGATCCTGTTTCTGGATGGAGGTAACATTCTGGTAGACGCTACACCTGCCGAATTTTTTGGGGAAAATTCGCCCCTCCGGGTAAAAGACTTTCTTGGCCAGGTAATGGATTAAGTCTCTGACCTGGCAGCAATACAATAAACTATGTTAATCAGGGGTTTTATGAAATTACGAGTACTGTGTGCATCAGTCGTTATTGCAATGACTGCTTCTGCAATGGCATCAGAGGTCAAACTTCCAAATGTTAAGATTTTCGCCACGGGAGGAACAATTTCTGGAGGATCTGCATCAAAGACTGATACCACCAAATATCAAGATGGGCAGTTTAATGTTGATGCACTTATCAATGCTTTACCCGATATAAAAACTATCGCCAATGTTACTGGAGAACAGGTTGTCAATGTCAGCAGCGAAGATGTGGATTCACCAACGCTACTTAAATTATCAGCGGCGATAAATCGCAGCCTTGAGGATCCAAATATCCAGGGTGCCGTCGTCACTCATGGAACAGATACGCTGGAAGAAACCGCTTTCTTCTTGGACCTTACTGTCAATTCGCAGAAACCAGTTGTGGTAACGGGTTCGATGAGACCAGCCACAGCGATAAGTGCAGACGGGCCAATGAACCTTATGGAAGCAGTTTCTCTTGCCGGGAACAAAAACTCTATGAATCGCGGTGTGTTAGTTGCAATGAACGACCGTATAGGTTCAGCCGCTTTCACTACTAAAACCAACTCTACGACGCCAGACACTTTCAAAGCGACAGAACAGGGTTATCTGGGCACCTTCATTGGTGTTGATCCCAAATTTTATTACCCGCCGGTTAAACCCACTGGTCAGCCTCATTTTAGTATAGATAAAGTCACTTCTCTCCCTCGTGTTGATATTATCTATAGCTATCAGGATTTCGATGATGTGTTGATTAAAGCTTCAATCAGGAATGGCGCAAAAGGAATAGTTATGGATGGTACGGGTAATGGTGATGTGCCTAAGCGTGCAATGAAAACACTCGAAGCAGCGATGAAAAAAGGAATTCCGGTGATATTTGCATCCCGCACAGGATCGGGATATGTAACGTCGCCTAAATCATCTGAAGGTATTGGTTCAGGGTATTACAATGCGCAAAAATCCCGCATTTTGCTTATGCTTTCATTAGCAAATGGTGATGATCTGAATAAAATTAAAACTTACTTTGAAAAGTAAATAAACACGCTTGAATACAATAAAAAACCGGAGAGTGCTCCGGTTTCAACAATTCATTTATAGAGTTAACTGGGGCCCGGATCTAATCAACTTCTCACCTTCTGCGGTATCTGTATACCGCGTGAGGTTTTCCAAAAATAATCCCGCCAGAGCCTGCGCCCTTTTAGTCCAGGCCGCTTCATCCGGATAGCTGCTGCGCGGATCGAGTCTGTCACTTCTGACGCCGTCCACACGTGCGGGCACGGCAAGACCAAATACCGGCAGCGTGCGCGTTTCACACCCATCAAGCGAGCCATCAAGAATGGCGCTGATGATCCTGCGCGTTTCGCGGATGGAGATCCGCTCTCCACTGCCGTTCCAGCCGGTATTCACCAGCCATGCTTCAGATCCGGCTGCGTTCATCCGGTCGCAGAGCACCTCTGCGTACTGAGTCGGATGCAGCATCAGAAACGCCGCGCCATAGCATGCGGAAAAGGTCGGCGTTGGCTGCGTAATACCGCGCTCCGTTCCCGCAAGTTTGGAGGTGAACCCGGAAAGGAAGTGATATTTCATCTGGTCGCGCGTCAGGCGGGATACGGGAGGCAGTATGCCGAACGCATCAGCGGTCAGGAAAATAACCTTCTTCGCATGCCCACCGCGTGAAACCGGCTGCACGATGTTTTCGATGTGGTTGAGCGGGTAGCTCACGCGCGTGTTTTCCGTTTTGCTGCCGTCGCTGTAATCCACGCTTCCATCGGTGCGAACAACCACATTTTCCAGTAGCGCGTTACGGCGGATGGCTTGATAGATTTCTGGCTCAGCGCTTGCTGACAGGTTAATGGTCTTCGCATAGCAGCCGCCTTCATAGTTGAATACGCCTTCTGCATCCCTGCCATGTTCGTCGTCACCGATAAGCTGGCGCTCAGGGTCGGTGGACAGCGTGGTTTTCCCTGTGCCCGACAGGCCGAAGAACAGCGCGACGTCACCTTCTTTGCCCTGATTGGCAGAGCAGTGCATTGATGCAATCCCGACCTGCGGAAGCAGATAGTTCATGACGGAGAAGAGGCCTTTCTTCATTTCTCCCCCGTACCACGTGCCCCCGATGAGCTGAATTTTTTCGGTAAGGTTGAAAGCTACAAAGTTTTCTGAGTTTAGCCCCTGCGCTCTCCAGTCCGGGTTAACGCACTTTGAGGCATTCATCACGATGAAGTCGGGGGTAAACGTCTGCAACGCATGATCATCAGGAATGATGAACATGTTTTTGACAAAGTGTGCCTGCCAGGCGACCTCGGTAATAAAGCGGACTGACAGTCGGGTCGCAGGACTGGCCCCGCACCAGGCATCCACCACATACAGGCGCTTTTCAGACAGCTGTCTGGTCACAAGCCTTTCAGGCTGCTCCAGACTTCCGGCGACAGGGGATGGTTGTCATTTTTACCCTTCGCAGCGTCTGACCACCATAGCGTGTCACGGGTCGCCTCATCGCGCACGATGTACTTATCTTTTGGCGAACGTCCGGTAAAAATACCGGTATCAACGGCTACAGCGCCGTTGTCGGTCAGGATCCCTTTTCCGAAGCCGGAAAGAGCGGGATCCGTTTCATGTTCAAACAGCGTGTCCCAGTCCGGATTGTGAACGATGCCCGGCGCACCCGTAATACCGTAGGAAATCAGGTCTTGTTTAAGCTGAGGCAGAGAGGTCATTTCAGACTCCGAAAGTTTCAACGTTCAGACTGAAGTTACGGCAGCATCAGTGCAGGGTACACGGTTAACCGCAACGTCACGACATGGTCAGAAAACTGACCGTAAGGGTGTAAAAAAAGCCACCTGCCTGCGGGGAGGTGGCTGAAAACCCGGCCTTTCCGGCACCTGCAACGGTGAGGTGATAAGCTAGGTTTATCAGTCGAGATTATTCTGCGCTGAAGCAGTACACCGCCAGCTTGTTACCGTCCAGATCGCGAGCGTATGACGCGTAGGCATTTTCTGCCCAGCCGCGCGGGCCCGGCTGGCCTTCGTCTTTACCACCAAGCGCCAGCGCAGCCGCGTGGAATTCTTCAACCGCTTTACGGTTTGGCGCAGTGAAGCTGACGGTCACACCGTTGCCGACCGAAGCAGGCTGGCCGTTAGCAGGCTTCAGTACGAAGAATGAAGGCTTGTCTTCACCCCAGATTGAACCGTTTTCACCGAGATCGGTGATACGGCCGTAGCCGAGCTTTGCCAGCACCACGTCGTAAAACTCGCGGGCTTTATTCAGATCGTTGGTACCAACAGTAACGTGCGTATAAATTGACATTTTGTATCCTTTTGTTTTGAGCACCGGGGGCTGGTGCATAAGGTGAACTGAATCAGAAATGAATAACGGTTCTGATGCTTTTACCTTCATGCATCAGATCGAATGCCTGGTTTATTTCATTCAGCGGAAGGTTATGCGTAATGAACGAATCCAGCGGGATAAGGCCTTTGATAGCGTTATCTACAAACGACGGCAGTTGGCTGCGGCCTTTAACACCGCCGAACGCCGAGCCTCGCCATACGCGACCGGTCACCAGCTGGAAAGGGCGAGTACTGATTTCAGCGCCCGCCGGTGCTACACCGATGATGATGGATTCGCCCCAGCCCTTGTGACAGCATTCAAGCGCTGCGCGCATAAGCTTGACGTTCCCGATGCATTCAAAGGAGTAGTCAACGCCGCCGTCGGTCAGTTCCACAATGACATCCTGAATCGGACGCTCGTGCTCAGCCGGATTGATAACGTCCGTTGCTCCCAGCTCTTGTGCTAACGCAAATTTTGACGGATTAATATCAATCGCGATAATCCGTGAAGCTTTCGCCATTTTTGCGCCAATGATAGCTGCCAGCCCTATGCCACCCAGACCAAAGACGGCGACGGTTTCGCCTTCTTTCACCTTTGCGGTGTTAAGCACGGCACCAATACCGGTGGTAACGCCACATCCCAGCAGGCAGATTTTTTCAAGAGGCGCATCCGCTGGTACTTTGGCGAGCGAAATTTCCGGTACCACGGTGTACTCAGAAAACGTCGAGGTTCCCATATAGTGGTAAATCGGTTCGCCTTTATATGAGAAGCGCGTGGTGCCATCCGGCATCAGGCCCTTACCCTGGGTGGTGCGGATTGCCTGGCAAAGATTGGTTTTACCTGAGAGGCAGAACTTGCACTTACCACATTCCGGGGTGTAGAGCGGAATAACATGGTCGCCCACTGAGACAGAAGTGACGCCTTCCCCGATCGCTTCTACAATCCCGCCACCTTCATGTCCCAGAATGGCGGGGAAAATTCCTTCCGGATCCACACCTGACAGCGTGTATGCGTCGGTATGGCAGACGCCGGTGGCAACAATGCGAACCAAAACCTCGCCCGCTTTTGGCGGCTCGACGTCAACCTCAACCAGTTGAAGCGGTTCATTAGGCGCGAAGGCTACGGCAGCGCGTGATTTTATTGTCATGACTTTCAGCTCCAGAAACTCAGATACGCCGGGCTGTTGTTTACCCGGCGCGCAGAACACTTAAAGATTTTTTTCGAGGACTTCGGCAAACGCATCAACGTCATCAGCAGTGTTAAACAGGGCGAAGGAGATGCGCACGCCGTCACGCTCGGGCGAAACGCGGACGTTATGTTTGGCGAAGTAAGGAACCCACTTATCTGCATCCAGGCAGATAACGTAGATGTGCGGTGCGCGGTTTTCACGGTCGCGCGGCCCGACCAGACCCACGCCAAGACGATCCAGATGACCCAGCAGGCGGTCACCCAGGCCATACAGATGAGCTTCAATGTTACCAATGCCAGCGCTTTCGATCAGGTCAATCGCTGCGCCCAGGGCTGTAATGGTAGGGAGGTTATAATTGCCTACTTCAAAACGGCTTGCACTGGACTTGAGTGCCATATTTTCGCGGGTAGCGATAAAATCTGATGGCGGATTCTCCAGGCTTGCTGCAGCCATGAAAGTTGGCACAAGATTTTCCACATCTTTGCTGATGTAGAGGATACCCAGTCCCTGAGGGACCAGCAGACCTTTATGCGATCCGCAGACCATAATGGAAACGCCGATTTGTTTCAGGTCAATCGGCGTGACGCCGACGCTCTGCATCGCGTCAACAATTAGCAGAATGCCCTTTTGCTTACAGAAGGCAGCGATATTCTCAATATCAAATTTGTGACCGGCGTGGAACGTGATGTGCGACAGGGAAATTGCGCGGGTACGAGCGTCAATGGCATCCTTAAAGGAGTCCGCATTGACAATCTCGGTCATGGGCAGGAAGCGAATTTCCACCCCTTTTTTCTCAATATTCAGGAATGCGTAGGTGTTGTTCGGATGGTCACCTTGCAGCATCAGCACGTTATCACCCGCAGTTAACGGCAGCGCGTTGGCAATGATGTTACAACCTTCGGAAGTGTTTTTGGTGAATGCAATTTCCGACGCGGAAACGCCAAAGAAACCTGCCACTTTCGCGCGGACAGCTTCCAGACGATCCATCCAGACTGACTTCGGTCCACCGTGGTAGAGGCTCTCTTCCAGGAAGCCTTCCACAGCTTCTTTCACGTCAAGCGACAGCGGCGATTGCAAGCCTGAATCCAGATACAGATACTGCTGCGTTACCGGGAACTTGGCACGAACTGCATTTACGTCATAACCCATCTCAACACCTCTTCAATTAATCGGATATCACATCAGGGAGTTTTTTCCACGAAAAGCCGTTTGCTACCGCAGCGGGTTCATACGTTGTTAACTGCCCATCCCTGAAATGAGGATAATGATAACTCGCGTTCAAATCAATATTCGGTACTTTTAGTTCCGTTAATATCAATTATCAAGAGTTTAAAAAAAGCGAATTTATTTCAATAAATTCATTATATTAAGTTAAAATTTAATGAATTTTTTTCTATGTGATTAATTTCGGTTACTTACATTGCACCCATAGAACGCCCCAATTTAGAGCAATCGCACCATAATGATGATTTTATTTAACTACATGATGTAAATAAATTTATTCACTGTATTTCAAATAAATAACGCATCAGTCCTTGTTTAAATTGACACCCCTTTTTTTTATGTCCAGATTATTGGCTCCAGATGCATGAGTGATGTGATATTAGTTCCATTAATTTTAGAAAATTGTTCCATATATTGTAATTTTGAGTGGAATCACATTTCTGATGCAACATTGTTAGTAGGTTGTTAACCACGACAGTCGCGTTTAACGCATTTCTGATGATGAAAAATGAATGTCAGCATCGTGCGGGAGCAGCCTTATCTGAGGTTGGGGGCGGTGTAAAAGTGCGGATCAGTAAACTGTTACCGATTTGTATCCTGGCTCTCCAACAAACACCATGCAGAGGTTTAGATGAACAAAAAGAGTTTATTCAAACAGATAGCCGTAGCCATTGTTCTCGGGATGTTGTCAGGATGGGCGCTACATAACTATGCCGGCTCGCCTGAGCACGCAAAAGAAATCGCTTCTTATTTCGACCTGGTCACTGATATCTTTCTGCGGCTGATCAAAATGATTGTTGCGCCACTCATCTTCGCTACGCTGGTGTCCGGCTTAGCAGCGATGAGTGAAGCCGGAACGGTTGGCCGTATTACGCTGAAAGCTCTGACATGGTTCATCACCGCCTCGCTGATTTCTCTCTTAATCGGTATGGGACTGGCCAATCTTTTTGAACCGGGAAAGGGGCTGAATCTGGTCAGCGAAGCCCATCAACACGTGCAAACCGGCCTGAATACCAACGGCTTCTCACTGAAAACGTTTATTACTCACGTGTTCCCTCGCAGCATCACTGAGGCAATGGCGAATAATGAAATCCTGCAGATTCTGGTTTTTTCACTGTTCTTTGGTTCGGCTCTTGCCTGGCTTGCTACACAGTCGGAAGGAAAATCTACCATTGTTTCCATGGTCAACGAGCTGGCTAAAGTCATGTTCCGTATTACCGACTACGTGATGTGCCTTGCACCGGTTGCTGTATTTACCGCGCTGACGTCGGCAATCACAGTGGAAGGGCTTGGCCTGCTGGTTGATTACGGCAAGCTTATCGGGCTCTTCTATCTGGGTCTGCTTATCCTCTGGAGCATTCTGTTCGCGATTGGCTACTACTTCCTGGGCAAATCTGTATTCCGCCTGGCTGACCTGATCCGCGCACCACTGATGCTCGCCTTTGCCACATCAAGCAGCGAATCCGCCTACCCCAAGACAATGGAGGCGCTGGATAAGTTTGGCGTGCCACGCAAAATCACCAGCTTTGTACTGCCGCTGGGATACTCGTTTAACCTTGACGGCTCAATGATGTACCAGTCATTTGCCATCCTGTTTATCGCTCAGGCTTACAACATCGACCTGAGCTTTACCCAGCAGGTGATTATTCTTCTAACATTAATGCTGACCAGCAAAGGCACCGCAGGTGTGGCACGTGCCTCGGTTGTAGTCGTGGCTGCAACTATCCCGATGTTCAACCTGCCTGAGGCTGGAATATTGCTCATACTCGGTATTGACCAGTTCATGGACATGGGACGTACCGCCACCAACGTTATTGGCAACAGCATCTCAACTGCCGTTATTGCAAATAATGAAAGAAAAATGTCTGCAGCTACGGCAACCGATGCAAATCCGAGGGTCAGCACAACTCCTACCCCTGACTCAGGCAATGCTGCGCCGAGTCTGTCTCAAAAATCTGTTTAAGGCGGACGACTGAATGCAAACTGTAACGCGTAGAGAAGAAGACCTGCTGGGCTTCAAGCAGATCCCGGATGAGTTTTACTACGGGATCCATACCCAGAGGGCAAAAGAAAATTTCCGCATCAGCAACTCCAGAATCAGCGACTTCCCTGAGTTCATCAGGGGAATGGTCTACGTCAAGAAAGCCGCAGCGATGGCAAACAGAAACCTCGGGCTGTTGAGTGAAGATATCGCACATGCCATTGTCTTTGCCTGTGATGAGATTCTGACAGGTAATCGCTATCTGGATCAGTTCCCGGTAGACGTCTTCCAGGGTGGGGCAGGTACATCACTGAACATGAACGTAAATGAAGTGATTGCTAACGTTGCACTTGAATTCATGGGTCTGCCGAAAGGCAGCTATGACGTTATCAACCCAAACGATCACGTTAACAAAAGCCAGTCGACCAATGACGCTTATCCGACCGGATTCCGTTTAGCTATTTATCGGGAAACTGAAAAGCTCCTTTCCGCAGTAGACGCTTTGCGGGAAGCATTCAGAGAGAAGTCAGTTGAATTCCGTCACGTGATAAAGATGGGACGAACACAGCTTCAGGATGCCGTCCCCATGACGTTAGGTCAGGAGTTCTTCGCTTACCATACGGCTCTCAAAGAAGAGTGCAAAACGATTTACTATGCTGCTCAGCTGCTGCTTGAGGTTAACATCGGAGCGACAGCAATTGGCACAGGCGTTAACGCACTGCCGGGTTATCAGATGCTTGCCGTTAAAAACCTGTGTGAGCTGACGGGCCTACCCATAGTTGCTTCGGAGGATCTTATTGAAGCCACGTCTGACTGCGGGGCGTACGTTCTGCTGCAGAGCACTTTGAAGCGTCTGGCTATTAAGCTCTCTAAAATCTGTAATGATCTCAGAATACTGTCGTCAGGTCCCCGTGCCGGGCTGAACGAGATAAACCTGCCTGAAATGCAGGCAGGGTCATCAATCATGCCAGGCAAGGTTAATCCAGTGATACCTGAAGTAGTAAACCAGGTCTGCTTCAAGGTCATCGGGAATGAGCTCTGTGTCAGCCTGGCCGCTGAGGCTGGACAGCTACAGCTGAACGTAATGGAGCCTGTTATCGGCCAGGCTATGTTCGAGTCCCTGCACATACTCAGAAAAGCGATGGACAACCTGCGTGAGGACTGCATCTCAGGTATTACTGCAAATGAGACAGTGTGTCATGATTACGTGATGAACTCGATTGGGATTGTCACGCTGCTCAATCCTTATATCGGTCACCACCATGGTGACGAAGTCAGCAGACTCTGCCGTACAACAGGGAAGAGCGTTCGCGAAGTTGTTATTGAGAAAGGGCTGATGAAAGCAGAAGAGCTGGACAGAATTCTGGCTTTCCAGGTGGTTCTTCCCGCCGAAAATAAACTGATAAACTAACATGTCAAGCAGTCATGAGCAGGACCATTGTTAACTGAGCTTGATAACTACTCCCCGTCCTGCCGGGCGGAGCTACTCATTTTGTAGACTTCAACCGTCTGTATGGCGGATTTTCGCTGACCTCCATGGACAGATTGCACAACGAGTCACGCCGCACATAATTTAAGTATTACTTACTGTCGTATACTGATGGCCGCATTGATATCTTGGTCATGTTCAACTCCGCATTCGGGATATTGCCAGATACGCTTTTTCAGTGTAATTCCCGACCTTTTGTGACCACCGCAGTGAGGCTTTTCGGGCAGATGGATCACGCTCATAGGCGTTAATCAGGGTCTGCGTTTTTGCTCCTTCGCTATACGAGACTAACGCAGATAACTTCTTGAGCAGATAATGAGCCTCCCTGCAGGCGTACCAGCCCCCTAACTTCTGAGCGGGGTCACTCTGCTATATGTAAGAAGCACTTTCGCAGATAAGGACAGCAACGGGTAAAACACCGGATGATGAAAATATTGCCCGAATGTCACCACTGATATACATGGGCATATCAATATGCTTGTGCATTGTTCGTTTAGATCTCCGGAGGAGATCCTGAAGGGAGAATTTCGGTCAATTAAACATCAATTGATACAATGAATTATCATCTTATCGTGTCCTTTTACATCATTGACCTTCAACTGAACAAGGTAGCGTAGTTGCAGATGATGGCTGAATTTCTTTATCTGTGAGATGTCCTCTGAATATTCAGACAGGCTGTGGCCCATAACGAACGTGTATAGCTCATAGCCCTGCTTCACATATTCCAGATGCTCCAGCGGCTGCACGTATCCTGGCTGGCGGTGTTGTTTCCCATCACGCGAAACGAACTCCCGGGGGTACGTAATATAACTTCACGTTCTTCTCACGCTTCCGTGTCCCATGTACCGTAGATGCCCTCCATAACCGGTGATGCCATCATTAACTGGCCTTTTTGCTTAATCAGTGTTGCCGCGTTTTCTGCTCTTTGATTTGAAATCAGCTATTGTCATGCCGGGAAACCATCTCGCCTCTGCAAATGTAATGTGCTGAAGCTCAAAAAATTGAAACGCCACTCTTTGCACCAAAACGGTGCTTTGAGCCAATATTTTTTATGATTTACATTTTACACTGCGGTTACAAGCGCACTAAATCAATGCAACCTCCTTCCATTGTCGATCAGTAAGTTTTCCTTTCAATCGCTGTAAAAATATACAACTTTTTTTTTCCATTACCCCACGCAATAGTCAGTCCATCCCCAGTTTTTGACTGGTAAAACGCGGCACTTTAGAACAAAAGCACCGCACTCTGTATTCCGTGAGGTAACGATGAAAATTGCATTTATTGGTGTAGGTCGTATGGGTTCTCGCATGGCATCCCGCTTGCTGGAGGCGGGGCATGACCTCAGTGTTTATGATCCTTACACCCCGGCGATGGATGGGTTGAAGCAGCAGGGTGCTTTGGCTGCAGGTAACCCAGCTGAGGCGGCTGAAGGTGCAGAGATTATTATGCTCAGCCTTCCGTCACCTTCAACCTTCGCCGATGCTGTCATCGGTGAAACCGGCGTGCTCACCAAAGTGTCTCCGGGTGCAATCGTGATTGATTTCAGTACGGTCGATCCTGCAACCACCAAAGACATTGCCGCTCAGTGTGCGCGCAAAAACGTCTACTTCCTCGATTCGCCGGTGAGCGGCGGTGTAGCCGGTGCCGCTTCAGGCAACCTGGTTCTGATGATTGGTGGCAGCGAAGAGATCATTGAACGCGCCCGTTCGGTTCTGTCCGTGCTGTCTTCACGCATCGTCCACTGCGGTGATACAGGTGCAGGTCAGCTGACCAAGTTAAGTCATAACCTGCTGACAGCCATTAACACCATTGCACTGGGTGAAGTTCTGTCCGTGAGCGTGAAAGCGGGTGCCGACCTGAACGTATTATGTGAAGTCTTCTCAGCCGGTCTTGCTGGCAGCAAAATGCTTGATTACCTGCCAAAGACACTGTTCACCGAAGAACGCCCTGCAAACTTTGCCATCGACCTGATGCACAAAGATATCTCCCTGTGCCTGAAAGAGTTCTCCAATTACTCCATGCCAGTGGGCCAGCTGGTCATGCAGATCTACAACGCCGCCCGCCAGAAAGGTCTGGGTAGTAAAGATTCCACCAGTGTCATCGAGCTTTATGAAGAGCTGGTCAACCTTCGTCTTGCACAGAACTAAGGAAAAAAATGAGCAACGTAAACCACACACTTAGTCTTCCGTCAGCTGGCAAGACAGGCCTGTTCTTTGGCGGTGCATGGCAGTCACCGGCTGAAGGCCAGTCCCTCTCAGTCATCAACCCGTGCTTTCGCAGCGAGATCATCAAAATCGGTGCAAGCCAGGCCGTAGACGTTGACCGCGCAATCGCTTCCGCGAAAGCCGCATTTCCAACCTGGCGCCGTCTGGCGGCCCGCGCGCGTGGCGCCATGCTGATTGAGCTGGGTAACCGTATTACTGCTAACTGTGAAGAAATCGCCCGCGTGCTTGCAGCGGAAACCGGTAATGCACTGCGTACGCAGAGCCGCCCGGAAACTCAGAGCGCGGCAGAAGTACTGCGTTACTACGGCGGCGTCATTGCTGAACAAAAAGGGGAAACCCTGCCGCTGGGTCCGGGCCTGTTCAGTTACACCACCCGAGAACCGCTGGGCGTTGTCGGCGCAATCATTCCATGGAACTCACCTCTGGTGCTCGCAGCCGTCAAGATCGGTATGGCTCTGGGAACGGGCAACACTCTAGTGCTCAAACCTGCTGAAGATGCTCCGCTTGCAGTATTAAAAGTTGCAGAGCTTGCAGCGGATATTTTCCCGGCTGGCGTATTCAACGTTGTCACCGGTACCGGTCTGGATGCAGGCGCGCCTCTCTCCACGCACGACGACGTCGCAAAAGTGTCTTTCACGGGTTCACTCGAAGTTGGCCAGCTTGTTGCACATGCTGTAGCAGATCGTATTGGTCGCGCCACACTGGAGCTAGGTGGCAAAAGTCCCTGCATCGTCTTCGCCGATGCCGCCTCACCAGCGCACCTGGATAACACGGTTAATGGCGTTATCGCAGCAATGCGCTTTGCCCGCCAGGGTCAGTCCTGTACTGCCGGTTCACGCTTGTATGTGCACAAGAGCGTATGGAATGAAGTGATGCCACGTGTGGTCGCAAAACTGCGTGAAATGAAAATTGGCGATGCGCTGGATGAGCAAACCGACATTGGCGCCCTCATCAACGCTGAGCGTTATAACGAAGTGTGCGCCTTTATTAAGGAAGCGTTCGATCAAGGCGCTGAAGTGTTACTGGGTGACGTCCCGCCACCGGTAGAAGACGCATCAGGCTTTATGCCTTCACCTGTAGTGCTGGCAGGAATTGATAACAGCTGGCGCGTCTGCAAAGAGGAAATTTTTGGCCCGGTTCTGGTGGCGATTCCTTTTGAAACGGAAGAAGAAGTCATTCGCATGGCTAACGATACCGTTTATGGTCTGGCCGCATACGTGTTCACCCAAGACATAACCGCAGCGTTCCGCGTCACTGAACAGATTGATGCTGGCTGGTTGCAGGTTAATCGTGCTGGCGGCCAGATCCCTGGTATGTCTTACGGCGGCGCAAAACGCAGCGGTATTGGCGCTGAGTATTCGATTGAAAGCGCCCTGGAAAGTTACACATCACGGAAGAGCGTGACTATCAACGTCTAATTAAAACTAATAAAGGGCACATCCTGCGTGTGCCCACTCCATCGGGGGTAAAACATGAGCCAGAATATTCAAGCCGACGCATCACATACCAAAACGCGTTCCGCCGCAATTTCCAAAACCTCAGTTAAAGCAGCCTGGGGGTCATTCATCGGAACGACGATAGAATGGTACGACTACTTTATCTATGGTACTGCTGCCGCTCTGGTATTTCCGCACGTATTCTTTACCAACCTGACACCTGCTATGGCAACGCTGATGTCCATGATCTCCTTCTCTGTGGCATTTGTCGTACGTCCTATCGGTGGGATGGTAATTGGTCATTTTGGCGACCGTATGGGTCGTAAAAAATTGCTGGTCTTCACCTTAATGGTCATGGGCCTGTGTACTGCAGCGATTGGGTTCCTTCCTTCATACGATCAGGGCGGTTATATCGGTCCGATTCTGTTAATCGTTTTGCGCATCATTCAGGGCTTCGCTCTGGGCGGCGAATGGGGTGGTGCAGCGCTGATGTCCGTTGAGCATGCTCCAAAAGGGCGTCGCGGCCTATGGGGGAGCACCATGCAAATGGGAGTACCTGCAGGTTTACTGGTATCCGCATACGCATTTGCTATGGTCTCATCACTGCCGGACGAACAGTTCTATGGCTGGGCATGGCGTATTCCATTTATCTTTAGTCTGGCACTGCTGGGTGTTGGTCTGTACATCCGTATGCAGGTCAGTGAACCAGAAGCGTTTGAAGAAATCGCTCGCAAAGGCGAAGTTGAAAAAGCACCTTTGATGAAGGTGGTTAAACACGAGAAGAAAAAAACCATCGTCATGGCCTTTTTCCAGACCGTAGCAAACGTTGGCTATTTCCTGATCACTGTTTATTCGCTGAGTTACATTACAGAGCATCTTCATATTCCGCGCAGTGTCGCATCCAATGCCTTACTGATAGCGGCTACAGTAGACCTCTTTATGCAGCCCGTATTTGGATGGTTGTCTGATAAAGTTGGCCGTAAAGTAGTGTATGGGTTTGGTGCGCTGTTCTTCGCCTGCTACGCCTTCCCGTTTTTTGCCTTGCTCAACACCGCCGATCCGGTTTACATCACCATTGCCCTGAGTCTCGGCCTGGGATTAGGCCATGCTTCCACCGGCTCCCTGCACGGGGTCATTTATGCTGAGCAGTATCCGACCAAGTACCGCTTCAGCGGCGCATCAACCGCTTACCAGCTGTCGGGTATTGTTTCCAGTGCGCCAACACCCATCATCGCGGCCTGGCTGATTACTTCCACAGGAAGTACGTCAGCGGTTTCATGGTTTGTTATTGCAGCAGCAGCCATCACCATGTTCTGCATCTTCCTGACCAAAGAAACCTATAAGATTGATATCAATAAATGATGACGCCAACTCACCATGAGCTGCTTGTAGGAGAGCGCATTGACCAGCTCATGTCGCTGGAGATGCGTCCACTGAGAGGAAAAGGCCTGCCCTCCGGCTACGTCAGTCAGCTTTACAGGATATGTCGTGAGCATCATGGCGAACCGTTAGCGATGCTGGCAGCGAAAAAACTGGCCGCTGTTCTGTCTGAAGGAAAAGTGGTGGTCATTGCAACGGGCGCGGGGATTGCACCTAACCTGCCATCGGGTGAAACCGATGGACCACCGGGGGCTCTCGCTCTGGCCAGAACACTTGCCGAAGGATTTGGCTGCCACGTAGTGATTGCAACGGAGCATGACCATTTATCACCTGTCGATGCTTGCCGCCGCGTAATACAGAGCCGGCTTAAAGGAGCGGGTTCCATCAGCGGAATTTCCTTCGCGAAAGGAAAAGCTGAAGGTATGAAAAAGTGTGAAGACATTTTCTCCAGCCTTAATCCCGTAGCCATCATTTTTGTTGAGCGCGATGGGCCGAATGCGGAAGGGTACTTTCATGGTGTCAGGGGGGACTTCCGAACGCCTGACCAAGTGGGGCATTTGTATCTTCTGGCCGATATAGCACACCAGAAACAGGTGCTGACGATTGGTATTGGAGATGGCGGAAATGAAATCGGGTTCGGTGCTGTCAGGGATCAGGTAGCGTTAGCGCATCCGTATGGCGCCAAGTCCCACGGAGACTTCCCATCCGGGGTTATAACCATCACGCGCACTGATGTCGTGGTGGCAAGCTCGGTCTCAAACTGGGGGGCTTATTCGGTGGCTGCAGCATTGGCTTGGTTACTTAAACGTCTTGATCTCACACACACACCTGAGTGTGAAAATGCACTTATTGCAGCCTGTGTTGCTGCAGGTGCGAGAGATGGCGCAACCTCACTACAGGAAGAGGCTGTAGACGGTATCGACCTGAAAACACATATGGCCTTTACGCGCATGCTTGGCAGCATTATCAGCATCTCACTGTAATCAACATTTAGCAGGAAAACGTTCATGAAACTCATCGAAAAAGAGGGAAACCGTTTGGTTCCCAGAGACAGCTTTGGATTTGAGATCGATCCGGTTGTCAGTTTTGCGCGTGGAAGCATCATTCGCAGCAGTACTGATGAGGCCCGCCGGCTTCGGCATGGTCAGGCTGTTGCGGCGAAACGCGTCAAGGAACTAGGAGCAGATTCAATTGGCATTTTTACGGGTAATCAACGCGATTATCTAGTGAAGCCGGAAGATCTGAATACGGCCTGCGAAGAATGGGTCGGGCCGGGTCTGGTTGCAGATCGCCTGACCGCACTCGCGCTGGATCATCTTGGTGGCGGCGACGGTGACAGTGTAGCCACTTTCAACCGCACCAGCGCGGCCATTGTTTCCGTCATCGCCGCGCTGGCTGCAGACAAGCCTGTTGTCTCGATTGTACCGCCTGGTGGTCGTTCACATGCATCAGTAATCCGGGGTTCAAAGCTCGCGGGCGTTAAAGCCATTGAAATCCAAGGAAACGCGCAATGGCGTGTCGCCATTGAACTTAATCACCCTGCCTTGGTTGTGATCACAACTGTCACCAGCAGCCTGGAGCGGATGGATGATGAGATAACGCAGGACATCGTTAATCATTGTCGCAAGAGCGGTGTCATCGTGTTTCTGGATGAAGCTTACGGCGCGCGCCTGCGCACTGTGCTGCATGGGGGGATCAAGAGCCTTGCATTTGGGGCAGATCTGACCGTCACCAACTGTGATAAAGCCGGGCTGCCTGGCCCGAGAGCAGGCATTCTGGCCGGCAAAAAGCAACTTATCGCGGCGGCAGCGGCAAAAGGTGCCGAGTATGGAATGGAGGCACGCGCGCCGATCACAGCAGGGGTCGTTCGTTCGCTGGAACATTACGATCCAGCTCACCTGTTGCAGGAAGCCGATGCAGGACAGGCCCTGGCGGCAGGACTCCGTACGCTATTAGGCGATTGCGTTAAAACCAGTGATTTGGGACCGATGGTGCATGAGGACCAGGTGCTTGAAATCATCCTTAAACGCGCGGGTATTTCTCATAGTGACAATCACATCGTGCCGAGTGAAGCCACCGCCGCGCTGGGGATGATCCTGCTGCGCGACTACGGCATTTTGACTGTTAACACTCATGGCCAACCCGGAGCTCGTGTTTCATTGCGTCTTAAACCGGCATCGAATGCCATTGATCGTGTCGGCGGCAGTGAAGCCATTATGAAAGCGGTCGATGCATCGCTGGATAAAGTCGCGGCGCTGATCGGTGATAAAGATGCCATGGCTCAATTAATTTTAGGGGAGTCTGTATGAGTTCAATAAATGCATTTGACAATCGTCTTGATCAGCTTATCTCACTGGATCTTGGCGGACGTGGCGTTGAGCAGCTGTTTGCCAGCGCAAGAGAGCAAATTGGTAAGCCACTGGCAGGTGCCGCAGCCGATGCGTTACTGGCGGTAAAACCTGGCGATAACGTGATTGTTACCACGGGCTCGGTATCACGTGCCTGGCTTTCTCCAACGATTGGTGAAAACGATGGTCCTGCCGGACTCGCCGCTGTCGTCCGGGCGCTGGTTCTGGCCAGAAACGCCAACTGCACCGTGCTGATTGAGGAAACGCTGCGCGGTCCGATGGAAGCGATACTGACCGAAGCAGGCCTGACCGTATTGCCATACTGGCAGGTTGTACAGGCTAACAAAGACAAGAGTCTGGCTACCGTCTGCGTGGAATCCTTCCCGGTTACAGATGAAGAGGCCCCCAAAGCCGCGAACGAGCTGCTGGACTCCCGCCAGCCATCCCTGCTCTTCTCAACCGAACGCGTTGGACGCAATAAAAACGGCATCTATTACAGCATGCGGGGCATCAACTACGGTATGGAGCGAGCCCGAATTGACTTTGTGTTCGATGAAGCGCTGAGCCGGGGTATCCCGACAGTTGCAGTCGGTGACGGCGGAAACGAGATTGGCATGGGACTGGTTAATGACGCCGTGCAGAAAGCCGTGAAGTTCGGCAATGATGGAGCATGCGAATGCGGGGGTGGCATTGGCGCAGTAACACCAGCAGACGTGCTCGTAACGGCGGCGTGCTCTAACTGGGGCTGCTATGCCATTGTGGCCGCAATGGCAGCGCGTGAGAAAAATGCACGCCTGTTGCATACTCCTGAAATGGAAGGTCGCCTTCTCCGCCGTGGCGTTAACGTTGGACTGATTAACTCGGTAGAGGGTATTACCGACGCTAACGTAGACGGGATCCCCTTTGAATCTCATCTGGCGGTCACTCAACTCATCAACACCGTGGTCCGTACGCTGCTGAACTGAAGACTGTTGCAGACAAGGGCGACCAAAAGAATATTACAGGAACTGAAATGCTGAATCTGGGTCGCCTCCATCTGCTGTCAGAACTCTCTGTTCTGGGCACGATTACCGCAGTCGCGGAAGCCGTTCATCTGACGCGCCCCGCTGTCTCTCAGCAGCTGGCGCAGTTAGAGCAGGAAGCAGAAACCGTCTTATTTGAACGGGTAGGTAAACGTATTGAATTAACACCCGCAGGTAAGCGCATTGTTAAGCAGTCGCATGAGCTATTTCGTATAGTCAATGACATCGAGTCTGAACTGGCGCAAGGCAAGGCAGAAGTCGTTGGCGAAATCAGGCTGGCGACTTTTGGTTCGGCTGGCGTAGGGATTCTGCCCGATGTCATCAAGCAACTGTCAGCAAGCTATCCGCAGTTAACATTAACGGTAGTAGAGTTAGAGCCGGCGGATGCTATTAAAGCCGCAGCGGCAAACCAGGTCGATATCGCTATCATTGATGACATGGTGGATACCGGTCCATTCAGTGAAAAACTCGATTTCTTCCCGCTGTGCTCAGATCAGTTTGTCGTTGTAATGGCAGAGAACCATCGGCTGGCTGGGCGAAAAGTAATACGATTGAAAGAAATGCCGAATGAAAAATGGGCTCTCAATCTGTCAGCCATGCATTATCACTCTTTTTTACTTCGGGCTTTTCATGCCGCAGGGGTAGTCCCGAAAGTCATTGCGAATTATAAAAACTCGGCTGCTGCTTTACATTTAGTTAAACAGACCGACATTATCACATTATTGCCCACGTTGATGTTACATATGGATGATGCTTTAAATGGTCTGACAACCGTAAATATCAGCCCTAATTTAACCAGAAAAGTTTCGATTGCATTACCTAAGGGAATTTCTACGAAACCTTCCGTTAGGGCTGTTTTTGATGCATTAAACGATATCGCTGAAAAAATCACTCACTAACCTTTTTAATTTCAAACGCTCATTTCCATTTAACTGGCAGGGGTTCGTACAACCTAAATCAGGCTATGACATGAAGGCATTAAGTTATGCACCTCACGATGGTAATAATGCATGGGTGATTTATCTTGAGCAAATTAATCGCGTCAGCAATTTCCTCTCCGGTGATGAAGAATAGAACGATGTTTTAACAAGTCCAAAACGTTGCCTTATAGTAGATATTCCACTGCAAATGGATGACGGCAGTATTCAGCATTTTGAGGGTTTCCGTGTTCACCACAACCTTTCACGAGGCCCAAGTAAAGGCGGCGTGCGCTACCATCCGGATGTCACACTGGGCGAAGTCATGGCACTGTCGGCATGGATGAGCGTGAAATGTGCAATTCTGAATCTGCCTTTCGGTGGGGCCAAAGGTGGCGTCCGCGTCGACCCCCGCAAGCTGTCTGAGCGCTAGCTGGAACGTCTAACCCGGCGTTGCACCGCTGAAATCAGCCTGCTAATCGGGCCATAAAAGGATATTCCTGCGCCTGACGTAGGAACCAACAGCAAGGTTATGGCCTGGATGATGGATACTTATTCCGCTATTACCGAATCGACTGTAACCGGGGTTCTTACCGGCAAGCCCGTTCATATCGGTGGAACACTGGGACGCACTGAAGTCACAGGGCGCGGCGTATTCACCACCGGAAAAGCGTTGCAGAAAAGATCGGTCTGACATTTATAAACGCCCGCATCTCAGTACATGGGCTGGGAAATGTTGGCGGTGAAGCCGCAAAACTGTTTTCTGAAGCGGGCTCACTCATGGTAGCCGTTCAGGATCATACTGCCACGCTTTTCAATCAGAACGGAATTGATGTGAATGCCCTGATTGCTTGGTCCGGCGAGCACGGAACGCTGAAAGGGTTTTCTGGGGCAGAAGAACAGAATCACGCTGAATTCTGGTTATGCGAAACGGATATTCTTATCCCTGCAGCCTTTGAAGGCCATATTACCTCTTCGATTGCTGAAGTGCTCACCTGCCGTCTCATTTTGGACGGTGCTAATGGTCCTACGTTGCCGGAAGCTGATGATGTTCTGGCGAAGCGAAACATTTCGCTTATTCCGGATGTGGTATGTAACGTGGAGGGCGTAACCGTAAGCTACTTTGAGTGGGGGCAACTCCACGTTCATCCTTAAAGATTCCGTACTAGAAGCCGTCATTTCAGAATCCTCAACAGGTAGTCCGAAGCGGGCTTTTAACAGAATAAGTTGAAACTCTATTGACCTGACGGGCACCTTAGAAGTGCCCGGATAGACGCATACATTCTCCATGGTCTGTCAGATAGTTATTGACTTTTTTTCCTACGACTACCGCGCCACGTGTGATAGAAAACCCGACGCCTCCGACATAGTTGCCGTTAGATTGCTTACAGTTTTCACTGGTCCCCATTGCTATAGGGATAACGTTGACTACCTCATAATCACGAGAGTCGAAGTAATTATAGATATCCTCAATCTGCTGACTGAATTCATCTAAATCAGGAGCTCTTTCCCCATAAGAGGTTTTTTCTTTGTATCGGAATACGCCCACATTGCGCTTTTCGCTCTGTTTGGAAGCATAAAACCAGGTAGTAATGAATTAGATTTGACCCTATATATCCAGACGCATTTTCTCTCTTACGGTTGTGATAATTTCCTGCGTATAAATTCTCGCGGCGAACGATATCCCAGCGCGCTGTGCGGATGGTGTTCATTGTAATGGCTGAACGCTACTGCCAGATTGATTAACGCCGTCTGGCTGTCCGGTTTAGGCATGATGCTGATGTAATCCCGCTTTATCGTCTTCACGAAGCTCTCTGCTATGCCGTTGCTTTCCGGACTGCGCACTCTTGTCGTGCAGGGTTCCAGCCCCAGCATCCGGGCGAACGCTCGCGTTTCATGAGCCATGCAGGCGGGCGACGTGAGACACGGTCATACCGGGTTCCATTGTCTGCTGAATAATGGCTATTTTTTCCTGCGGTGTACGGCGACGCGTCCGCTCAGGTCCTGATAACACTTCAACCATCTTATTATTCTGACTGGTGTTAAACATAGGTCTAAGACTACCTCTTATTTTAAGAGAGGCGAAGTGTCTGGTGATCTATGGGGCTAGTCTATGAATTTCTTATCCATGCTTAACATCCTTTTATGTAGAAGATTTTTTAGAAATCATGCGGTCTGAACTTATGGAGGTCAATTAGCATGATCTGCCTGTCTGCACACACGAATTACAGTGGCTCTGGAAACGCCAGCGAGCCGGGCCGTTTCATTACTCGATTTCTCCTGAGTGATTCTCAGGTTACGGATCAGCTCATGTTTTGCGAGGTCCGCCACCCTTCCCCGGAATCTGCCCTGCTCGCGGGCTTTAATGATTCCTTCTGCCTGACGACGCC
>NZ_JAERJM010000026.1:0-29046 GCF_018257655.1 Pantoea sp. JGM49
ATCTTAACCAGCGTTGAAAATATATAATTTATAAAAAAGGATTGATTATCCGTTGCAAATTTAAATTAAACAAAGTGGAGCGTAAATAAAATTTAACTCACGTCAAATATAAAGTCAATCACCGATTTCACCTGCAAGCTAAGGGAAGTCATGAATGATTTTTAAATTTAACATAATTATGATGTTCTGAACTTCGTGTCCTGCGAAGCTGAACAGCCCGCAATTTTGAGTGCCTTCCGGCCGTACGTGAACACTAAATGCCAGACGCTGTTTAAAAAGCTAGCAATGACGTTGCTCACGAGAAGAGGTGTGCGCATGCATGCAGCGGCACTCGCGCGATCCCCGACAATTCATCACTTCGCTACAGCGATAACCGCTAAAAATCCTATCTCAGGCGAAACCCAAAAGCCTGCCGGCCTGAAGAACGGATACCGTCCGACGGGTACGAGAGGGACTCAATTTGCTGTTCTCAGAGATGCTTACGCTACGCTTTTACTAATCAATCAGACACGCTGCGCGCTTAATTTCAGTGCAGTTGCTAATAAGAACGATACAAATAATTCGGAGAATTTTTTTCTCTTGTATGCAACCTAAAATCACCTACTTTATATTTGAGTTAGTCAGATAAATAACCCCTCCCTAAGTTAAATAATAACCCCATTCTCGTTTTATAGCGCCATCAGGAACTTTCTGATTGTTTAGGTGATATTCTGCGCAAACAAGCTTACAAAAAATTTACAATCAATTTCACTTAAGTCTTTTATGATGGCACATACAGGGAAGTTACTGGCGCTGAGCGTCGGCTTATTAACTGCTTCAGCAGTAGCGGCACCATTAAATCCGGGCGACCGTGATTACATCCAGAATCAGCAGCAACAGCGTCTGCAGCAGGACCAGAACCAGCGCGACGCGCTGTGGAACGCTGTCGCCCCTCAGGCCTCTCCGGGCGGGGGGGAAAGTGCATCCGGCCCGTGCTTCCCCGTCCATCATATCGTTATCCGCAATGCGTCTTTACTCTCACAGAGCCAGCAGCAGAATATAACCGCACCCTATTTAGACCGCTGTCTGAACTTAACGGAAATTAATTCGCTGGTCCACGCCATTTCAGACTGGTATATGCAGCGGGGCTATATTACCAGCCGGGCGTTTTTAACCGAGCAGGATTTATCCTCCGGTGAGCTGGTTATTTCGGTGCTGGAAGGGAAGCTCGACGAAATACGCCTCGACGGTCAGCACCCTCGCGCGCTGTTAATGGCGTTCCCCGGCCTCGAAGGGAAGATACTTAACCTGCGCGATATTGAGCAGGGCATGGAGCAGATTAACCGCGTGCGCTCGACGCCGGTGCAGATTGAAATTCTGCCGTCTCCCAAAGCCGGTTATTCCGTTGTGAACCTTAAGGCCAAACCGGAGTTTCCGCTCAGCGCCTCGCTGGGCTTTGATAACAGCGGACAGAAGAGCACTGGCACCGGCCAGCTGAACGCCTCGCTCACCGGCAACAACCTGCTGGGCCTCGCCGATCGCTGGTTTATCAGCGGCGCGCGCAGCAGCGCCTTCAGCCAGTGGCGCGACGCGCAGAGCCTGCAGGCGGGCGTCAGCGTGCCGTACGGCTACGGCCTGCTCGACTACAGCTATAGCTGGAGCAGCTATCACAGCAGCTTCATCAACAACGGCTTCACCTGGCTCAGCAACGGTGACAACGTCGCGCACCGCCTGAACGGATCCTGGGTGCTGTTCCGGAACGGGGACATCAAAACCGGCGTGCAGCTCGGCCTGAACCACTACACCAGCCACAACTTCCTCAATAACACGCTGCTCACCAGCAGCAGCCGCAAAATCACCAGCCTGCAGCTCGGGCTGAACCACACGCAGAAAATGTTCGGCGGCGTGGCCACGCTCAACCCGGCCTTCAGCCGCGGCATGCCGTGGTTTGATGCCGAAAGTGATGAAGGTAAAACCGGCGACCTGCCGAAAGCGCAGTTCCGCAAGTGGAGCCTCAGCGGCAGCTTTCAGCGCCCGCTGACGAACAGCCTGTGGTGGCTGAGCAGCGTGTACGCCCAGTGGTCACCGGATCGGCTCTACGGCAGCGAGCGCCTGACGCTCGGCGGTGAAAGTTCGGTGCGCGGTTTTAAAGAGCAGTACCTCTCCGGCGATGCCGGGGGCTACCTGCGTAACGAGCTGGACTACAGCCTGTTCACGCTGCCGGTCATTGGCGAGGTCAGCGCGCTGGCCGCCGTCGACGGCGGCTGGCTGAAGAGCGACGCGCAGAACCGCGAGTCCACCGGCACGCTGTGGGGCAGCGCGGTGGGTATCAGCACCCGCAGCCGCTATTTCTACACCCAGTACACCGTCGGCATTCCGCTCAGCTATCCCGGCCATCTGCACCCGGATCACGTCAGCATTTACGCCCGCGTCGGGCTGGTTTTCTAAGAGGCAAAGATTATGGACGATCGTCAACCCGTTTCCCTCGCCCGTCGCGCACTGAGCTATCTCATCTGTTATCTGGTGGCGGTGCAGCCCATGCTGCCGGTCGTCGCCGCACAAATCACCCCGGTGACGCCCGGCACGAAGATGGATGCGGCGGGCAACGGCGTGCCGGTGGTCAACATCGCCACGCCGAACGCAGCCGGCGTCTCGCACAACCAGTACCAGCAGTACAACGTCGGCCAGGAAGGGCTGATCCTCAACAATGCCACCGGCCAGCTCAATCAGACGCAGCTTGGCGGCCTGATCCAGAACAACCCCAACCTGAAATCCGGGCACGAAGCGCAGGCGATCATCAATGAAGTGACGGGCGCGAACCGCTCGCAGCTGCAGGGCTATACCGAGGTGGCGGGCAAAGCGGCTAACGTTATCGTCGCGAACCCCTACGGCATCACCTGTAACGGCTGCGGCTTTATCAACACGCCGAACGTCACGCTCACCACCGGTAAACCGCAGCTGGATGCAAACGGCAACCTGTCTTCCCTGGAAGTCACTAAGGGCTCGGTCACCGTCGAAGGCAAAGGGCTGGACGGCAGCGATGCCGACGCGGTATCGATCGTCGCGCGCGCCACCGAGATCAACGCCGGGATCCACGCGAAGGATCTGTCCGTCACCGTGGGGGCCAACCGCGTGGGCGCGGACGGTTCAGTCACGCCGATAGCGGGAGAAGGCGCGGTGCCGTCGGTCTCGGTCGATACCGGCGCGCTCGGCGGCATGTACGCCAACCGTATTCATCTGGTGTCGAGCGAAAAAGGCGTGGGGGTCAACCTCGGCAACCTCGCCGCAAAGCAGGGCGATATTCAGCTGGATGCGAACGGTAAGCTGACGCTCAGTAACAGCCTGAGCAGCGGCGCATTAACGGCGAATGGCGCGTCGGTTGCGCTGAGCGGTGATAATAAAGCCACCGGGCAAATCACCGTCACCGCACAGCAGGATGCCACGCTGGGCAAGGGAACCCTGGTGAGTGATGCCGGGATCGCCTTGACGGCGAAAGGCAACCTGACTACCGTCGGCACCAGCCTGACGGCGGGTCGTGACATCCGGCTGAGCGGGGCAACTCTGGCCGCGGATCAATCCACCCGCGCCAACGCCGGCAGCAGCATTCAGCTTAAGGCTCAGAACCACATCAGCAACGGCGGTCAGTTCACCGCGGCTGACAACCTTTCCGTTGATACCCGGCAGCTGAACAACAGCGGTGCGCTGGCCGCGAGCGCCATCAGCGTCAAAGCGGGTACGTTCCAGAACAGTAAAGGCGCAAGCGTCGCCGCGACCCGCAGCCTGACGACGGTGAGCGACAGCCTTCTCAATCAGGGCGTGTTCTCTGGGCCGGTGCTGGATATCAGCAGCGCGCAGACCGATAACAGCGGCATGCTGCAGGGCACCAGTGCGTTGCGCTTCAGCGGCAGCAGCCTGAACAATCTCAGCGGCGGCACCCTCAGTTCCAATAATGCCTTCGCGCTCAACCTGCCGGATCTGAGTAACAGCGGCCTTATCAGCAGCGGTGCCGCGCTGACGCTGCGCGGCGACAGGCTGAGCAACGCGGGCGAAATTAACGCGGCAGACCTCAGCGTGTTTAACGCGGTGGTGCTGAATCAGTCGGGGGGCTCACTGCTCGCCGGGCAGACGTTGCAGCTGAATAACCAGCAGCTCACCAACGAGGGGAAAATGTCCGCCGTCGAGCTGACCCTCAACAGCGACGCCATCAGTAACAGCGGCACGCTGCAGGCAAAACAGACGCTGCAGACGCAGAGCCGTCAGCTGACTAACACCGGGACCGTACTCAGTGAAGACCAGCTGACGCTGGATGCCGCCGGGCTTAATAACGCGGGTTCACTTCAGGGCCGGCTGATGAATGTCAGTGCAGACAGCTGGCTGAACAGCGGAAAGGTGCTGAGCCTGGCGGAAGGGACGTTAACAACAGGCAGCCTGAACAACACCGGCAGCATCTTCAGCCAGCAGGCGATGCAGCTCAGCAGCGGTGAAACCGACAACAGCGGCCTGATTCAGGGGACGACGGCGCTCCGCTTCAGCGGTCAGCGCCTCACGAACCTGGCAGACGGCACCGTCAGCTCTGATAACAGTTTCGGGCTCGATTTGCCGGAGCTGAACAACGCCGGTCTGATTTCCAGCGGTGCGGCCCTGAACCTGAGCGTCGGCACGCTGACCAACGCCGGAGAAATCAGCGCCACTGATATCACCGCAGACAACGACACTCTCAGCAATCAGCAGGGTGGCCTGCTGCTGGCGGATAACGCCGTGCAGCTGAAAAACGCCAGTCTTACCAATGCCGGGCAGATAGCCGCTGGCCAGCTTGATATCAGCAGCACCACAGTGGAGAACAGTGGCGCGCTGCAGGGTAGACAGTCGCTGCAGGCAACCGGGCAGCAGCTGACCAACAGCGGAACCGTGCTGAGCGGCGGTCAGCTGACGCTGAAGCAGGACCGGCTGGATAACCGCGGACAGATGCAGGGTCAGCAGCTTGACCTGACGGCAGGCGACTGGCAGAACAGTGGCAATGCGCTGAGTGAGGGTGATGCAACCATTGCTGCCGGCACGTTAACTAACAGCGGCAAGATACTGGGCCAGCAGCACGTCGGGATAACGGGGAGCACCGATAACAGCGGCTGGCTGCTCGCGCAGGCGCTGACGCTGCAGGGGGACCTGGTCAACAGCGGGCTGATGCAGGGGAGCAATGCCCTGACGCTTCAGGGCGGTACGCTCGTCAATAAAGGCAACGGGCAATTACTGACGGCCGGCAAGGCAGACGTGCAGGGCTCATCGCTGAACAACCAGGGCAGCATCCAGGCGGACCAGCTCGACCTGAAACTGGAAAGCTGGCAGAACGCCGGCAGTGCGCGTGCGGGTTCTCAGCTCAGTGCGAACGTGAGTGGCGCGCTGGATAACAGCGGTAAGCTGATAAGCGAACAGGCGATGAACCTGCTCAGCAGCCGGCTCAGCAACAGCGGGACGCTGGCAGCGGACCGCCTGACCCTCACATCACCTCAGCTGACGAACTCAGGCCTGCTTCAGGGCAACAGCGCGCTCACGCTCAGCAGCGCGGACGTCACGAATACCGCCACCGGTGAGCTGATCACCGGTGATTCACTCTCCCTTACGCCTGTCACGCTCACCAACGCCGGCCTTCTGCAGGTGGCGGGAGACCTGAGTCTGACCGGGCACAACGTCAGCAACAGCGGTCGCATCACGGCAAATAATCTGAACGCGGATCTGGACGGGACGCTGGACAACAGTGCGGACGGATTGCTACTGGCACAGCAGCAGGCCGATCTTCAGGTCAACAACCTGAATAATGCGGGTACCGTCGCCGCGCAGCAGGTCAAAACCTCTGGCGCGAAGCTGCAGAATCAGGGCCTGCTGCAGGGTGACGCGCTGCTAAGCGCAGAGTTTGCCCAGTTCGATAACCTTCTTCACGGGCGGCTTATCAGCGGTGGCCAGCTCGCCCTTCAGGGTGGCAAGGCCAGTAACGCAGGCGTGTGGCAGGGCAAAAACCTTGGCTATCACTTCACCTCCCTGTCCACCAGCGGCACCATCAACGGCACCGGTTCCCTGAGCGGCACCTCGGACACGCTGCTGGACAACAGCGGCAACCTGCTGTCCGCTGGGGATGCCGACGTATTAGCCGGCAGCCTGACGAACAGCGGAAAAATCATGGCGGACAGCCTCACGCTTCGCGGCGGTTCGCTGAGTAATCAGGGGCTGTGGCAGGGCACGACGGCGCTTGATGCGCAGGCGTCTGACCGTCTGGTTCAGTCAGCGGGTGGTCAGACTCTGACCGGGGGAGCGCTGCGACTGAATGCCGGCACGCTGGAGACCGCCGGTACGCTGCAGGGTGAGGGCGTACAAGTCACAGCGGGAAGCTGGCAGCATCAGGGATTGCTGCTGAGCGGCGCTGACCTCACGGCATCGGTCAGCGGGGAGCTGAATAATCAGGGTGGGCTGCTGTCTCAGGGTGCCGCGCAGATTGACGCGGAGAATCTGAATAACAGCGGCAAACTGCTGGCCGAAAAAGACGTCACGCTCAGCGGCAGTTCGCTTAACAACAGCGGAACGGTCCAGGGTGATACGCTCGCCATCCGCCCCGTCAGCGTCACCAATCAGGGCAGCCTGATTGGCCTTAAGTCACTGACTCTCGGCCCGGCACCTATCCAGGGGTTCCGCCTGCTTGCCGTTCAGGCTCCGCCCGCGCGCGTGCTGATGAACAATGCCGGCGGCCAGCTGCTGACGCAGGGCACGCTGCACATCAGCGGTGAAGCCGTGACGAATAACGGCACCTGGCAGGGACAGCAGATCCTGCTGGATGCCACAAGCCTCGCCAACGGTGGCGCCATTCAGAGCGCCGGCGACCTTCAGCTGAACCTGAGCGACACGCTCACCTCTGGGGCGGGCAGTAAAATCACGGCTAATGGCACCGCCGCGCTCAATGCCCTGAGTTTCACCAGTCAGGGGCAGTGGATTGCCCGCAACCTCACGTTACAGGGTTCGACGCTTAACAACAGCGGTGAGATTTCGGGCGTTGAAGGCCTGACCACCACCCTGTCAGGCGCGCTGACGCAGCAGCAAAACGCGGCGCTGCTGAGCGGTGGCACACTGGATGTGTATGCAGCCACCGTGGATAACGCGGGCCGGATGCAGGGTAAGGATCTGTTACTCAGCAGCGGCGGCGTCACCAACAGCGGGCGCATGCAGGGCGACAGCAGCCTGCAGCTCAACGCCGGCGGACGCCTCATCAATAACGCCAGCGGCACGTTGCTCAGTCAAAACGGCCTGACGCTGACCGCGCCCGAACTCTATAACTACGGCGTGATCCAGGGCGCCACCAGCCGTATTACCACCAGCGGCCTGGCCAGCAACAGCGGCAAGGTACTCTCTTCGGCGGATCTCACGCTGAACGCGCCACAGCTGGTCAACAGCGGCTGGCTGCAGGCTTCGCAGCTGGTCCTCAATGCGACCAGCGCCAGCAACAGCGGCACGCTGATGGCGGATCAGCAGGCGACACTCACCGGCAGCAGCCTGCAGAACCAGGGCACCGCGCAGGGCGGGAACCTGACGGTGAACTATGCGCAACTCACCAACAGCGGCACGCTGCTCGGCGCAAATCAGCTGAATTTCAAAGCGACAAATGTGACCCAGCAGGCTGCAGGTAAGCTGTTCAGCGGCGGCAATCTGCTGCTGGAAAGCACGGGGTTTGATCAGCTCGGACAGGTGGTGGCGCTGGGCGACGCCACGCTGAAACTGATCAACGGCTTTACCGCGCGCAACATCCTGGCCGCAGGTAACCGTCTCAGCATCAGCAGCAATGGCGCTATCGACAACCAGGGCACGCTACAGGGCCAGGCACTGACGCTGAGTGCAGGCGGTGACCTGACGAACAACGGCCAGATCACCACCGGCACGGGCGACAGCAGCCTGAGCGGAAATCGCATCACGATGAATGGCTCAGGCACAATGCAGGGTGGGGGCAATGTCGCGCTGATCAGCCACAGCGACGTGGCGCTCAACGGCTTTACCGGTACGACCGGCAACCTCACCATCACCTCACCAGGCAGCATTGTGAACACCGCGCTGCTGTATGCCGGGCAGAATCTCTACCTGTACGCAAACAGTATTCAAAACCAGCGCGGCGATATGCTGGCAGGCAACAGCCTGTGGATGCAGCGCGACGCGGCGGGGAATGCGAATGGTGAGGTCATCAATACGTCGGGGACTATCGAGTCGCAGAATGGTGACATCACAATAAAAACCGGACATTTGCTGAACACACGGGACGCGCTAAGCACCAGTGAGCAGGTCACTCAACTCGCGGTACCTGCATGGGCCACGGGGACTAACGTTAATATCCCGCTCACATGGTTTTCACCTGATGAGTATGGGCTCTACGCCAGCAAATCTGAACACCATCACGGGCATGGCGATGACTGGGATACTTATACCGGCAGCTACGCCCCTTATCCTGAAGCTGATGTACAAAAGATTGCTTATCAGACAATTTCTGTCACTGCGCATGCTAGTGGCAGCGCAGGGCGCATCGCTGCGGGCAGCAATCTGAACGTGCAAGCCAGCCAGCTCGATAATTTTGCCTCAAGCATGCTTGCCAGAAATAATATCTCGCTAACGGGCAGCACCCTGAATAACAAAAGCTGGACTGACGGCACTATTACGGTCTATCAGATTTACCGTTACGGTCTGGGCTTAGCTAATCCTGCCAGACCTTCAGAGACACAACATTCCTATAACTCAATCACTTCAAGTTCTATCGCTTATACACTTGATGGAAATCCGGTATATGAAACCACCGGAAGCGGCAACGTATACCGCAGCGTCATTCAGGCAGGTAACAATATTGATGCAGCCTTTAGCCAGAACGTCAGTAATACTTCCAGTGATCCGCACGTTAGCGGAACGATTAACACGTTAGCGGCACCCGGATTAACACACCTCAGCCAGCAATCCATCAGCGGTAGTGTTCAGAAACAATCACTCAGCTCGGCTGATAAAGTGGCTGTTAACTCGCCTGCATGGAAGGATCAGCTTCAAAATGCACTTCAGGAAATAACTGGCGGGAATCAACTGGACTCAACCAGTGAAAACGGTGTTTCCCTGACCCAAAAAACGGTTGCTCAGAAAGGCCTTGTCAGCCTCGGCACGTCTGGCGCACTTAAAGATGCCAGCGCTTCTCTTGCATCTTCATCACTCAAGTCATATCAGGCAACAAACGTTGACAGCAGTGCATACCCGGTACCTGCCAGCGACAACGGCTATTTTGTGGTTTCAACCAACCCCTCCAGCCCTTACCTCATTACTGTCAATCCAAAACTGAATGGGCTTGGTCAGCTGGATAGCAGCTTATTTGGCGATCTCAATACGTTACTGGGCAAGCAGCCTACCAGCGCAGTGCAGGAAACCCGCCAGCAATACACCGATGCGAATACGTTCCTGGGCTCTTCATACCTGCTCAACAGGCTTAATCTCAAACCGGACAATGACTATCGCTTCCTGGGCGATGCCGCGTTTGATACCCGGTATGTCAGCAATGTGGTGCTTAACCAGACCGGAAGCCAGTATCTGAACGGTACGGGATCAGACCTGGCACAAATGCAGTATCTGATGGATAACGCGGCATCGGCTAAGCAGTCATTAAACCTGCAGTTTGGCATTTCGTTAACGGCGGATCAGGTTGCGTCCCTCGATCACAGCATACTGTGGTGGGAGTCAGCCACCATCAACGGCGAGACGGTGATGGTGCCAAAACTCTACCTTTCGCCTAAAGACGTAGCGGTTAATAACGGCAGCGTGATTTCAGCCAGAAACGTCAACGTAGCTGGCGGATCAATCACCAATAGCGGCAGTACGCTGCTCGCGACAGATTCGGTTTCTCTGGATAGCCAGAACAGCATCAGTAACCTGAATGATGGACTTGTCAAAGCGGGGAATGGACTGAACCTGAGTGCGATTGGCGACATCAACAACATAAGCAGCACCTTCCAGGGCAAAGCCGTCGCGCTGGAAACGCTGGATGGCGGCATCAATAACATCACATTGGCTAACCCACTCGGCGGTGGCAGCAATGGCCTGAAAAACGTTCAGACAGGAAGCATTGCTGCAATCACGGCAGGACAATCTTTAACACTTAACTCGGGTAATAACATCTCGCTTCAGGGTGCCTCACTTTCAGCAGGTGGGGATCTGTTGATGAGTGCCTGGGGTGACATTGCTGTCAGTGCAAATCAGATTGCCAGCACTTCCGGAAGCATCGGCCGCGGTGGGCACTATCCGGTTCAGACCGATAAAATCACGTATCAGGGGAGTACAGTGGGCGCTGGCGGCAACCTTGTTATAGAGGCTGGGCACGATATAGCGATTACTGCGAGTGATGTGACTTCAAAAGGCGATGCTCTTGTCAGTGCCACCAATAATTTGAAGCTTAACTCTGAACAAAACAGTGAAAGGAGCCAATCAGGCAAAGGTAGTAAAGAAACACATAATACTGATTCAGCTAGCACTACTGTCGCTTCCGAGGGAAATCTGACGCTTTCAGCAGGTCATGATATTACAAGCCAGGCGGCAGCGCTGGCGGCGGAAGGCGATATCGGACTGAAAGCGGGCCGCGATATTAACCTGAACGCCGCCGAGTCGGGTTCCGGTAACAGCGAACGCGGCAGCAAGAAAACGGTCATTAACGAAACCGTTCGGCAGCAGGGTACTGAAATTGTCAGCGGCGGCAGCACCACGATGCTGGCGGGTAATGACATCACCAGTCAGGCCGCGACCGTCACAGCAAACAAAGATCTGGCGCTGCAGGCTGGTCACGACGTCAACATCACCACGGCGACAGAGAGCGATTACGCCTACAAAGAAGAAACCAAAACCAGTAAAGGGCTGTTCAGTAAGAAAACCACCCACACCGTCAGCGAAGACAGCTCAACGACAGAAAAGGCCTCCAGCCTGAGCGGCGACCACGTCTCAATTGTGGCAGGCCACGACCTGGCCGTGAGCGGCTCCTCTGTCGTCGGCGAGAGCGATGTCGGCCTGAAAGCGGGCAACGACCTCAGCATCACTGCCGCCACCGATACCCAGACAAGCTATCGCCTGAGCGAGACCAAAAAGAGCGGCATGTTCAGCGGCGGGGGCATTGGCGTGACCTTCGGCAGCGCGTCATCAAAACAGGAGCTGAAGCAGGACGGCACGACAGAAAGTCAGAGCGCCAGCACTATCGGCAGCACCGGCGGGAACGTGACGCTGGTTGCGGGACATGACGCGCACATTGCGGGTTCAGACGTGATTGCGAAGCAGGATATCAGTGTGGTTGGCGGGTCAGTCACTATCGATCCGGGCAACGACACCCTGACCCGTCGTCAGAGCTTTGAACAGAAGCAAAGCGGCCTGACGCTGCAGCTGACCAGCCCGATAACAGATGCGTTACTGAGCCTTGGGTCCCAGGCAAAAGCGGCCAGCGAGGCGGGGGACGATCGTCTGAAGGCTCTCGGCGCAGTGAAAGCGCTGGAAAGCGGCTGGGCGATGTCAGGTGCGGCCGGCCAATCGGCGACAGCGCTGGCGAATGGCGATATGACTAATGCCGGCATTAAAATTTCGCTCAGCGTGGGGGCCAGCAAAAGCAAATCATCATCGGAATACAGCAGCAATACTGTCAGCGGCAGCTCGCTCAGCGGCGGCGGCAATGTCGCCGTAGTAGCGACCGGCGCAAACGGTACCAGCGGCGACGTCACGCTGGCGGGCAGCGGCATTACCGGTAACAACGTCACCCTGGCTGCCGCACATGATCTGAACCTGGTTGCCGCCAGCAACAACACCGAGCAGAAGAGCAGTAACAAATCTTCCGGCTGGAGCGCCGGCGTGCACGTCGCCATCGGCCAGGAAACCGGCATTGGCGTGCAGGCCAGCGGCTATATGGCCAGCGGCTCAGAGAACGGCAGCAGCACCGCATACGTGAACAGCCGCGTCAATGCTAAAGACAACCTGACGCTGAGCAGTGGCAACGACACACTACTGTCCGGCGCTCAGGCGCTGGGTAACAGTATCAGCGTGAATGCTGGCAATAACCTGACGCTGACCAGCCTGCAGGACACCGATAGCTATCACAGCCAGCAGCAGAGCGCCAGCGGCGGCTTCAGCTTCACCTTTGGCTCGATGACAGGCTCGTTCGGGCTGAGCCTGAGCAAAAGCAAGGTCAATAGCGAATACGCCAGCGTCGGCGATCAGAGTGGGCTGTTTGCCGGTGACGGCGGTTATGACATTTTCGTCGGTAACCATACGCAGCTCAATGGCGCAGTAATTGCCTCAACAGCGGATGCAGCGAACAACAAGCTGTCCACGGGCACGCTGGGCTGGGACAGCATCGATAATCATGCCGAATACTCAGCCAACAGCACATCTGTAGGTATCAATATGAGTTCGTCGGGTCAGCAGTTTGCGGGCGGCGCACTCCCTGCGGTGGTAAACATGCATCAAAGTGCATCTGGCACCACTCGTTCAGCCGTGGCTGACGGGGCGATTATTGTTCGTGATGTGCAGAACCAGAAGCAGGACGTCGCGGGTCTGAGCCGGGATACCGAAAATGCCAATGGCAGCATCGGCAAAATCTTCGACAAAGAGAAAGTCGCCAACCAGATGGCATTTGCACAGGGTGTGCAGGAGTTGGCCGGAAAAGTGGTCGGCGACGTAAAGGCCTATAAGCTGGATGCGGCATCAGCCGAAACCAAAGCGCGTCTCCTTAAAGAACACCCTGGATACGCCAGCCTTTCAAAAGAAGACTTCAGTGCGAAGATACAAAACGATCCTGGCTATAGAGCAGTGGCGGATCTGTGGGGCACGGGTGGTACCTACTCGATGGTCGCCACGGCAGTGGCGGGTGCACTGGGGGGCTTAAGCGCGAATAACCTCGGCGCGGCAGCGGGCGGGGCAATGGCACCGTATATTGCCAATGCAATCAAACAGGCCACGACGTCGTATGACGCTCAAGGCAATCCGCAAACTAACGTTTTGGCTAACACAATGGCACACGCCGTGGCGGGCGCCGTGCTGGCTCAGATATCCGGCAACAGTGTCGCATCGGGAGCCGCAGGAGCTGCGGGCGGTGAGCTGGCTGCGCGGGCAATAGTTGCCGTGATGTACCCTAACACCCAAATCAGCGATCTGACAGAAACGCAGAAACAAATGGTCAGCACGCTGAGCCAGCTGGCGGCGGGTCTTGCGGGCGGTATCGCGTCGGATTCGTCGATGGGGGCTGGGGCTGGCGCGGGTGCCGGGAAGAATACGGTGGAGAATAACTTCCTAGGTAAGGCTCTGGTTGAAGGATGTGCCATAGCGGCACCATGCCGTGCGAAAGTGGCCGAACAGTTGCTGGAAATTGGGGTAAAAGCGGGTATCACCGGGGTTGTTGCCAAGGAAATTGCGGACAAGTTATCTACGGAAGAGCTGGATCAGCTGATCACCCTGAAAATGATGGGCAATGATGATATTACCAGCAAGTATCTGGGGCTGCTGGAAGGTAAATATGGTCCTTCCACTACTGGTGGTGACCAGCTTGCGGGGTCTGAAGGCTCTGGAAAACTGGAAAACCCTGTACTGAATGATAACAGAGGTACATCGCTGATCACGCCGGATCAGTCTGGTAGAAATGGCTCTATAATTACTATATCTCCAGAAACTCAGCCAGGGAAAAATGACGGGATATTAATCAATCCCAAACCAGTTGAAAATGCAGGTAGTAGCTATATAGCTGAGTCATCAAATAAAAATAGCTCTATTAGTGCAGGTGATTTCTTTAAAGGGACGACCTATACCGACAAAGTCAAACAACAAGCATCCTCAGGCGATTTTCACTCGTTCCCGGAATCCGTGGATAGTCATTCGGATCAAGGAACAGTATCAGTAATTACTGGTGGTGATGGTGTAGAACGCCTTAAGTTAGAAATATCTGGAAGTTATCGTGGAAAAGAAGGCGTGTTTGAGTATATTCGGGAGCCGAATGGTTCTATAAACCACCGACTTTTTGTTCCCAAATGATGAACATGAGAGATTGAAACTATGATAAATAAAATACTAGAGTTGTATGCGCGGTGTGGGAAAAGCCTGTTAGATAAAGGAGTTAATGATGCAGTGTTGCCGCTGTCAGTAGCTAGTGAGGCCTTGGATTTATTCGCTGAATCTAAATGGGTAGTGCTTGGAGGCGATGTATACAAATATGAAAACAACGAAATAAAGAACTTTTATGCAGACTGGCATTGTAATTTGGCTGTTCCTTCTGAAAGCTGTGTTTATGCCAAAGAGCATTTACAAAAAATTACGAATGATAATATTTATATATCCTTTACAATAAAAAGCTGAAGTAATCCCGCCCTAAGTTGGCGGGATTTTTTTGACCTTCCAAACGCGCAGGAGAGCCATTATCATGCCGGAATTCTGTTTCGAAATATTAGCTAAACTTCCAGACTGATAAAAGTTCCCCTGCCAACAGGTAGGGATCTTTACTTTTATGCTCAAAAAGGTCACTTTCACAACGCCGCAATCGGATCACAATTGAGTTAATTTAACATAATAAGTATTTAGCGAACCTTTATTATAGAAGCAAAGCTGACATGGCCGTTATGAGCTAAGCTTACCTGGCCGCTTCGGGCTACCTGCTGAGGATCCTGATATGACGGCTTCTGGTGCGGAGTTTTTCACGATGAACGAAGTTAACCGGCTTAAAGTTTTTCAGGACGTCGTCGACCGGCGGCTGACAACTCATCTCGCTGCTGAGCGTCTCGGTATTTCCGACAGGCATTGTCGTCGCCTGCTTCAGCGCTATCGTTCAGACGGTCCGCTGGGCATGGCTGACCGGCGGCGCGGCAAGCCCAGCAACTATCAGCTGCCTGCTGGCCTTGCTGAACGTGCGGTTCAGATCATCCGCGAGCGCTACGCTGATTTTGGCCCGACGCTGGCCTGCAAGAAGCTGGCCGAGCTTCACGGCATGACGCTGTCTAAAGAGACCGTACGCAAGCTGATGATGCAGTCAGGACTCTGGATCCCGCGCAGGCATCGCGCCCCAAAGATTCAGCAACCCCGCTACCGGCGCGCCTGTGTCGGCGAGCTGATACAGATCGACGGCTGCGATCACCGCTGGTTCGAGGAACGCGGCCCGGCCTGCACGCTGCTGGTTTATGTGGATGACGCGACCAGCCGCCTGATGCAGCTTCATTTCGTCCGCTCCGAGTCGACGTTCACCTACTTTGAAGCCACGCGCGGCTACCTGGAGCAGCACGGCAAGCCGCTGGCATTTTACAGCGACAAGGCCAGCGTGTTCCGCATCAACAATAAAAATGCGGCTGGCGGCGACGGTCAGACGCAGTTTGGTCGCGCGATGAACGAGCTGAACATCACCGGCATCTGCGCCAACACCAGCTCTGCCAAGGGCCGCGTGGAGCGTGCACACCTCACGTTGCAGGATCGGCTGGTCAAGGAACTCAGGCTGCGTGACATCAGCACGCCCGATGCGGCTAACGCCTTTGCCGCTGAGTTTATGGCGGACTACAACCGGCGTTTCGCGAAGGCACCGAGGCATGATTTTGACGTTCACCGTCCGCTCGATGCAGACGACAACCTGAACCAGATATTTACCTGGCGCGAACCGCGCAAGGTTTCGAAAGCGCTGACGGTCCGCTACGATAAAATGCTGTTGCTGCTTGAGGATAACGATGACAGCCGCCGCGCGATGGGTAAATATCTGGATGCCTGGCAGTACCCGGATGGCCGCGTTGAACTCAGGAGTCACGGTACGGTGCTTCCCTACTCTGCCTACGACCGGCTGTCTGAAGTTGACCAGGGTGCGATCGTTGACAACAAGCGGCTTGGACACGCGCTGGCCGTAGCTAAACTGATGCAGGACAAGCGTGATAATACGCGCTCGCAGGCGCTTCCAGCTGGAACCGGGCCAAGTCGCAGGAGTGCGAAAAAAGGTCCAGCCAAAAAACGGCAACGTGCGGTCGATGAGGATGATTTACTGGAGGCGATGATTGATTTGCAGGCGCGAAGTCAGGAGATATTTGGAAGTTGAAGTATTTATTAATACAATCATAGCGATACCGACATTCACAAGGATGAGAGATGAAGTTATTTTCAACTGAACGGACCGATGTATATCTGCTGACCTTAGACCATTCAGTCAATTTTCAGCGTTACTTGCTTGATAACAGAGCCAATTTCGCGCCCTTTGAACCACTGCGAAATGAAGAATATTTCACAATCAATAGCGTGGCTGAAAGGATCAGTAATGCGCTACTCGATTATGAAGAAAGAAAGTGCATCCCTATGGTTTTCACCTTAAAAGATGATAACAAAATTATAGGTAGTATAAATTTCACCAACTTTATATTCGGTGTTTTTCAGGCATGCTATCTAGGATTTTCAATCGACCAGGATTATCAGGGTAAGGGCCTGATGCATGAGGCGCTGAAAGAATCCATCACCTATGTGCATGATAAGTATAAAATCCATAGAATAATGGCTAACCATCTTTCTGAAAATTTACGCAGCAATAAGACTCTGAGTAGTCTGGGCTTTGTAAAAGAAGGTTATGCACAATCTTATCTGAAAATAAATGGTGTTTGGCAGGACCATATACTTAACTCGCTAATCCTTCCGGAATAATTAGCTACTTTATTAAAACTAAATTTTAATTCTAATTAACCCTCAAAGCAGAGGGTTAATTATTTTATTAAAAATCTACTCTGTTAACAATCGGACATCTCAGTTTTGCCTGAGTGCGGTCATCTCTGCTTAGCTTTAACATATGTAATATATTGATAATTATGCATAAATAGCATTATGCGCACTTTGATTAAGAGTCCAATTTGATAATGTCACTTTTGGAGATGCGGATGTTTTCCTGGACTGTTATGTTGTGATCCCCAGATGCTGCCGGTAACTTACCGGACTCATTGCACCTAATGATATTTTGATCCGGCTTTCGTTATACCAGCGTATGTACCTGTCCAGGAAGCACATAAAATCTTCCAGCGTTATGCCCGCCCAGCTTCTGCCGTAGTACATTTCATTTTTGACTCGCCCGAAGAAGCCTTCACACGCTGCATTATCCGACGAGCAACCTTTGCGCGACATGGACCCCTTATAAGACCCGATGCGTTGATACGATCAAGCCATCCCGGCCACCGGTAATGGCTGCCTCTGTCGCTGTGTATCACCGGTCTCTCATGTTCTCTGAGCGTATCGATCGCATCATCCAACATGGCATTCACCAGTTTTGCATCCGGCCGTGTTCCTATGGTCCAGCTCACCACCTTGCCATCAAAACAGTCAATGACTGGCGACAGGTAGACCTTGCCTGCCGGAAGCTGGAACTCAGTAATATCGGTCAGCCACTTCTCATTTGGCCTGCAGGAGCGAAAATTTCTGGCGAGAAGATTTTCAGGTGCCTGGCCGATTTTTCCGCAGTAAGCGCTGTATCGCCGCCGCCCTGCACGGTTAACTATCAGCTGCTCTTCAGCCATCAGCCTGCGGACAACCTTTTCTGAGATGTGCGTGATGTTTTGACGGAGAATCGCGTGGAGACGCCGGTAACCATAGCAGCGGTAACTTCCCTCAAAGATCTTTGCCAGGGTTATGCGTATTTCCGCGCACTTGTCATGCAGACGAAGGCTCGCTTTGTGATAAAAATAGCAACTCCGTGCAAGCTGCAGAGCACTGAGCAGTTCAGCAACGGGATAACTTTCCTTAAGGGCATCAACGAGTTGGGTTTCTCCCTGTTCTTCAGGGTCAGGACGCTGATGCCCATGTCTTTTTTTATCAGTTCATTCGCTTTTGTCAGGATGTCACGTTCAAGCTGTAGCTGATGAACCTGCTGTTTAAGCTGCTTTACTTCATCGAGCAGTGCATCCTGCTGCTTATCCGGTGGAGCTGATTTACGTTTACGCATAGATTGATAGGCCTCATCGTCGATTAGGTCTTTCTTCCATTTGTACAGGACCGGAACGCTGACACCTACCTTTTGTGCAACTTTAAGTGCCGTTCCGCGTCGGGTGCAGAGCTCGCGGACAGCCTGAATTCCTTCTTCCTGACTGAAGCATTTATTGGTGTTTGAGCGAATAATCAGGGGCCGCCGTCCCGGATAAATCTCTTCGATCCAGCTCTTGAGTACTTCGTTGCTGGGAAAGCCAAAGGCGCGGCGCGTATAGGCAAGGCAACCACCGTGCGTGAGGTAATGCTCAACCGCAGCGACTTTCTGCGCGTGTGAATAGCGTTTTCTGGGTTTTAATTCCCTGGGTAAGTCTCCGTATTCCTCAAAAATCCTAACCCAGCGGCCAAGCTGTTTAACAGACGGATAGCCCAACTCCCTGACAACAACGGTCAGCCTTTTGCCATACCTGAAGTAAAGCTCTACAGCACGAATACGATCCTCATATGAGTGCATGAATTATCTCCTGAAGGTCCAGGAAATCGTCCGCCCCCCTCTTGAAGCGCGGCACTCGCCCTTACTGAAGCCATAAAAGCTTGTCGAATGTCTCAGGGCGTGAAGCGTACGTAGCCTTCGGACTACGAACGATTATGTCGCCACGATAAGCAATTATTTATCATCATGGCTTTGGTATGAGTCGTTTTACGAGTCTCGTCTCATAAGATATTCGTCGTGAAAAATACCATTAGCGTAAAGCGCAGCAGTATCAGTGGCCCATTTAGTGAAACCGTACGACCGATAGAGTGCATATGCAGCATGATTCGTTGTGACGACGGAAAGCTTTACAGTTCTTACTGAGCTTGCAGCTTCCAGCGCAGCCTCCATTAGCCCTGATGATAGTCCCGATCCCCTCATCCCGGCACGGACATACATCCCCCAGATAGTAGCGACATGACTCAGCTTGGGTGAGGTACTGAAGCTCAAACCAATCAGGCCCTGTATGGTATTGTGAAGGTCAAATCCACCGAAAACATAATTGGTTCGCAATTTTTCAGCAAAGAATGGTGCTGGCTTCTGGCTGCAGTCTTCGTAGGACGCGCCAAAAGCGTCCGGATGGAGGAGCAATGCTTCCAGTCTAACTCTTCTGAAATCCTCTAGATCGCTCTCATTAATGCGACGCACCGTAAATGCTTTCACTTCAGGCTCTCTCCGGTCGTAAATTTTTTACTTCTGCTAAGAGATCAACTTAACATGAGTTTTGCACCATGTTTTATAAATAGCACGCCATTAACGTCCGCTTCTGGCACACAGCTGCGGGTCACGCAATGCGATGACTACCCCCTCAGCATCAGTGGCGATTTTTTGTTGGCGACGGTCAAGTAAAATGAAAACGGGTAGTCAATTGAATGCAAATACCCAGTATTCCTCAAAAATCCGAACCCACCGACCAAGCTGTTTAACGGACGGATAGCCCCACTCCCTGACAACAACGTTCAGCCTTTTGCCATACCCGAAGTAAAGCTCTGCAGCACGGATACGGTCCTCATATGAGTGCATGAATTATCTCCAGAAGGTCCATGAAATCGTCCGCCCCCCGCAAAGACGATCTGCTCTTCGGTGAATCGTGACTTTTTCATCGGCACAACTTCCGCTCAGGGGAGTGAATATCATGTCGGAATTTTGTTTCTGAATTCAGCTGGATTTTGGGGCAGGGTCAATAGCCAATCTCTTAGCAATTTGGGTTCCCCCAATTCAACTGTACGAATTCATGCACATGTAACGCCGGCTTTTCCTTACCTAACAATGAGATAAAAATTTTCAGTAGTGACTTAATGTTAATTAGGTCCAATCGTTGCAAGAATTTACGTTTTCTTAACAGAAAAGTAGTGCCAATAAGTTATTATATTAATAATAACTGACAAAACAGTGTGTCGCCGGAGGCATCCTGTTTATTTTTAAGTACTTAATGCCCGTTTATACGGTTTTTTTATTATATAATTAAAAAATAATGTTAATTTTTCTTATGCCCCCCCCTGAATGAAGTCGAGTAATATTTTTTTACAACAAAATTAAGCAGAAACTTAAATTACAATATAATGTTATAACGTAACACTAACTGGTGTTGCGTGTTGCAAACGAGAAAATCCTACTCCAATGTTGGCCCGCATTAGCGGGCCCTTTTTTTATGCAAAAAATGTCATTGGTAAAAAGAGCGCTCACAAATTAAAAGTTATTATGGCATAGTAATTTCAGGCACTTACCCTGGTGCACAATTCTAATATCAATCTCTCCTTTACCCGCTTTATGCGGGTGTTTTTTTTCACAATACAGCCTACATAGATTCAAATGATGTTTAAGTGGTTTAATGAATTTGGCCACCTGACCAGAGGTGATATGCTCAACTCAGAAAAACACAAACAGACATCCGTTATCGCTGCTCCAAAAAACAGATAATGGCTCTGAATTTTCGAGAAAAATGCTGGGTAAGTGGGTGTACGAACGTGATATCCGAATTGACCTCTCACGGCCATTACTCCAAGGGATAATGCCGCGGTCAAATCATTCAACGACAGGTTCCGTCAGGAGTACGTGAACGATAAATGTTTTATGTCAATGGAGGATGTCCGGTGCAAGATCGAGGTCTGGCGTATACTCTATAACCAGAGTCGTTCCCATTCTGTGCTGAGTAGATGATCCCATCCGAATTCGCAAAAAAATCTGCCGACAGCAAGAATATGCATCCAACATGAAGCCAGTTATTGCTGATAATGTCTTAATTACATTCGGGATCAGGGGCATTTAAGTACTTAAGGACAGTTTAGCCAAAAAATTGTAAAACCTCACAATAAAAAATTTCAAAATAATTCCATATTCTTATTTTAAGCTGGACCTGACATTATAATGAACTGTCAGTCTTTATAAAGAGCAAAAATCAGTTGGCCAGATGTACTTTCTAACTCCAGGTATAGAGGAATTGACATGTTGAGATCTAATGAGAAGGTGATAGATATCGCTATTGGTGAAGCCCTATTATCACTCCTTAAAGAGAATGCAGATGTCAACAATAAAACATTGTCATCACGCCTAAGTCTCTTTCTGCAGGCCGAAGAGGATGCTAACAAAAGAAAGGCAATACTTGATGCACTTATAATATTAAGCAGTTGGTCTGATGAACATGAACCCTCTGAATTAGGGCCTGATTCAAGAACCATCCAGCCAAAGATTTTTCACTTTTCTGCCTTAAAGCATTAATACTAAACTGCAAAGCCGCCTAAATGGCGGTTTTTTTGATCGAACATATGCTTTGAGGCAGATGTTTGATCAAACTTACAGCTCATCTGGCAATTCAATAACGACATAACCAAATGATTAGCCTAATTCATATAAAAATATGGTATTAACTGGAAGATCAATTTAATGATAATTTATACAGAAAAATTTCAGCAATGTCCCAATATAGTTCATAGTTAAGCTTACTCTATATATCAGCATTTGCTACGTGATAAATTATTTTTTAACCTTAAGTCACGTCGGCGCAGAGATAAAAAAGCTTCGCTTAACAAGTAGATGATTTTTTCATAATTTCATCATCACGTTTTACCGATTGGTGTTCAGGGTGTTGATAGTCAGTATTTTACATACTAAATATTTTTATTAGAAAAAGAGGTTTTACAGCAATACTTCTCTTAATTCAGGGTGAATTTTTCGCGGGCCTCAGAGACGATACTTTAGTTCTCATTTACCCATTTCAGCAGAGTATGAAGAGGTATCAACACCTCCATTCAGGTGAGGCCGATAAGCACCTGAATTCGATTTCAGAACTGACGGTACGACTATGCAGACGTTTTAGAGTTTGCCAGATAGCCTAAATGAGTTACCGGATGACTATTCTTAATATAGATGTTTTTACATGAAAATAGAAAATTAATTCTTCCACTTAAAAATTAAGTTTCTGAAAATAATTTTTCAATCACTCAGCTCAGCATCGTGAGCATCCACTCTAAAAATTTATTTACCCTGGGTAAATGCGAAAAACCTCTGGGATATACAATATGATGTGCACTGACAGGAACACTGAAGTCTGTGGCCAGCACCCTAACAAGTTTGCCACTTTTTATGTAGTCCTCTGCAAGAAGTTCGCTTTCGAAGATAAGTCCGTATCCCAGCATGGCCGCTTCAAGGCTCATGTATGAACGGTCAAAACGAAACAGCCAGTCCTCTTCCGGCTGAGGTAGCTGATTTTGTGCAAACCACTGTGGCCACTTTATCAGTGGTGATTCTGAAAGAATAAGTGCATGAGTACTTAATTGCGACAGATCATTAACCGGATGCTTATTGAGATAATCCGGTGATGCCAGAACAGACATCTTTTCGTTTCTAATTGTTTTTATCTCAAAACTTTGCCAGTCAGGAAATCCATGGCGGATAGCAATATCTATATTTGCACGACTAAAAGAAAGGTTTTCATAGGAGCAGGACAGCGTAACTTCAAGCCCGGGGTATTTTTCCCGGAAAGTATGGATCCTGGGAAGCAGCCACAGCAGTCCAAAACTAGGAGCACAGTGAATCCGCAACGCGCTTCGCTCTTTCTCATCGCTGATACGTGAAGTTGACTGTGCGATACCCTGAAGCAGCGGACTGATTTCCTTAAGATAACGTTCGCCGGCCATAGTCAGAAACATGCCTCTTGCCGAGCGGTTAAAGAGAATGCATCCAACTTGATTTTCCAGTTTTGCCAGCTGATGGCTGGCGGCCGAAGGCGTAATGCTGAGCTCCTCAGCGGCTCTTGCAACGTTACCATAATGGGCCACCTCCTCAAAAACACGTAGTGATTTAAACGAGGGAAAGGCGTCAGGTGGTTTACTCATGCGTATTTCCTTATTCATTATTTGTGATATTCAACTCATATTAAATTGAAAAATTGTTAACTCCATCAAATCAGCAAATTCATTCAGCATCAAATGAATTTTTTTGCATTGCCTTTATTTCTGCCTTTTTTATGCTGATTGCAACCCTACTGGCATTGCCCCAAACCCGAGCATAAAAACGATAACGGAGTCAGAGATGTTACTTAAAAATAAAGTTGCCATTATTACGGGAGCCGCTTCCGAGCGCGGAATTGGCCGCGCGACTGCCGCCTGTTTTGCGCAGCACGGAGCACGCGTCGTTATACTTGACCTTGATAAGGACGCCGCACACAAAGCTGCCCTTCAACTTGGCGAAGACCATATCGGTCTGGCAGTCAACGTCACTGATCCGGATGCCGTGCAGCAGGCGGTTAATTGCGTAGTGAGTAAATTCGGCCGCGTTGATATTCTGGTTAACAATGCCGGGATTACCCAGCCGGTAAAAACACTCGAAATCAGCGTCAGCGACTATAACCGCATTCTTGACGTCAATTTGAAGGGGACCCTGCTGATGTCTCAGGCCGTCATACCCCACATGCGGCGTCAGGGGGGAGGGAGTATTATCTGTCTGTCGTCGGTTTCTGCTCAGCGAGGAGGTGGAATTTTCGGCGGCCCACATTACAGCGCTGCCAAAGCAGGCGTTCTGGGCCTGACAAAAGCCATGGCGCGAGAGTTCGGCCCGGACCAAGTTCGAATCAATGCGCTGACTCCGGGGCTAATTCATACCGATATTACTGGCGGGCTCATGCAGGACGAGCGTCGTCATGCCATCATCGACGGCATTCCACTCGGCAGGCTCGGTAGCGCCACTGATGTAGCTAACGCTGCGCTTTTCCTGGCCTCTGACCTGTCATCTTACCTTACCGGTATCACGCTAGACGTTAACGGCGGCATGTTGATTCACTAAGTGCTCAGACCACTCTGTTCAGCTTCAGCTTAACGTACCCGGAGTCAATATAATGACCACGCTTAACCTAAGTGCATCCGACCATGCGCGTAATAGCGCGTACCGTAAAACGGCTTGGCGGCTGATGCCTTTTCTGATGTTGTGTTACCTCTGTGCTTACCTGGACCGCGTTAACGTTGGCTTTGCCAAACTTCAGATGATGAGCGATCTGTCACTGAGCGAAACAGTTTACGGTCTTGGGGCCGGTATCTTCTTTATCGGTTACTTTATTTTTGAAGTTCCGAGCAATCTTATCCTGCATCGCGTAGGTGCCCGCCGCTGGATAGCCCGCATTATGATTACTTGGGGCCTGATTTCAGGAATGTTTGCCTTTGTCGAAACGGCCTGGCAATTCTATTTGCTGCGCTTTCTCTTAGGCGTGGCCGAGGCGGGCTTGGCTCCAGGCCTGCTGCTCTATCTCACCTACTGGTTCCCTTCGCATAGGCGTGCTCGTATGACCGTATTATGGTTTGTGGCTATTCCCCTATCAGGGATGATTGGTGGGCCGGTTTCAGGCTGGATTATGGACTCCTTTTCAGGCTACCACGGCTGGGCTGGCTGGCAATGGATGTTCATACTGGAAGCCATTCCCACGGTTCTCATGGGATTTATCGTGCTTACTGTCCTCAAAGATCGCATAGAACAAGCCAGTTGGCTTGATGAAAGTGAGAAAAAAATGGTTCGTGCAGATCTTGATGAAGATAACCAGCATAAATCGCATCATGGCACAGTCAGCGCTTTCCTGTCGGATAAGCGACTATGGCTACTGGCACTCATTTACTTCTGCGTGGTTATGGGACAATACGCCCTAACGTTCTGGCTGCCAACATTAGTGCGTAATGCCGGTATTCAGGATCCACTGCACATCGGATTATTCACCAGTATCCCCTATTTTTGCGCAATCATAGCAATGCTGCTAGCAGGACTTAGCGGCGACCGGCACCGTGAAAGACGCTGGCATCTTATTATCCCGATGCTTACAGGCATTATCGGACTCTCGCTGGCTACTCTGCTGGGACATAGCGTCACAATATCACTGTTTTTCCTGAGCGTAGCCGCTGCAGGCATCCTCTCAGCCTCTTCACTTTTCTGGATGTTACCTACCAATCTTCTTGGGGGCGTTTCTGCCGCAGCGGGTATCGCTGCCGTGAATTGCATAGCCAATCTAGCCGGCTTCTTCTCACCCTGGCTAATTGGTGCCATCACAACCCGTTCAGGCTCACCCGCCATGGGTATGTACTTTATCTCTGCAGTGCTGCTGCTTGGAGCCCTTTGTGTGCTCCGTATCCGCGCGGCAGATGTAAATCGCTAATCAGGAGAAATGATGAACAATTCAGTAATAACATTACAACAACGTGCGACAAGTATCCGTCGCCACGCTCTGCTGATGGGACAGGTTCAGGGGCAAGGCTATGTAGGACAAGCGCTCGGTGTAGCCGATGTGCTTGCTGTCAGCTATTTTCACGCGCTGAATTTTCGGCCTGCTGAACCTGAATGGGAAGGTCGGGACCGTTTCTATCTATCGATCGGACATTATGCAATAGCCCTTTATGCCGCGCTGCTCGAAGCGGGCATTATTCCCGTGAGTGAGCGAGAAACCTACGGCAGCGATGAGAGCCGGTTGCCTATGTCTGGCATGGCGGCCTACACACCGGGAATGGAAATTACCGGAGGTTCGCTCGGCCAAGGTCTTGGCATCGCCGTAGGGGCCTGTCTGGCACTCAGGAAGAAGGGCTCCTCTTCATTTGTATATAACCTGCTTTCTGACGGTGAGCTTAATGAAGGCTCGACCTGGGAGGCGGCCATGTCTGCTTCACACTGGAAGCTCAATAATCTGATTGCCCTAATCGATGTTAATAACCAGCAGGCCGATGGTCATTCATCTGAGATTTTGGCCTTCGAGCCCATCGTTGATCGCTGGCAGGCATTTGGATGGCATGTTCAGCGCGTAGATGGTAACGATATCAATGCGCTAAAAAACGCTTTCGATAATGCCCGTAGCTGGAAGGGAGACCAGCCCCGCTTGATTATCTGTGATACCCGAATGGGTAAAGGTGTTCCCTTCCTGGAAATACGTGAAAAAACGCACTTTATCCGCGTAGATGAAGACGAGTGGGATAAAGCTCTGACCGTGCTGGAGCAAGGAGAATAAGATGACCTTAACGCAAAAGAAACGCCTCACCACCTCAGCTATGATTGCCTCTATCGCATCGGAAGGGCAGCCAACCCAGTCCGCACCTTTTGGGCATGCTCTGGTTGAATTGGCCAGACAGCGTCAGGATATCGTCGGCCTCACGGCAGACCTCAGCAAATATACTGATCTTCACTTATTTGCCGAAGCCTACCCGGATCGTTTTTTTCAGATGGGCATGGCCGAACAGCTGCTGATGAGTGCTGCTGCCGGCATGGCGCGCGAGGGTTTTACGCCTTTTGTGACTACCTACGCCGTATTTGCTTCACGTCGCGCATACGATTTTATCTGTATGGCTATTGCTGAAGAGAACCTGAACGTAAAGATTGCCTGCGCCTTGCCAGGTCTAACTACCGGCTACGGTCCAAGCCATCAGGCAACGGAGGATCTGGCTATTTTTCGCGGTATGCCGAACCTGACAATCATTGATCCCTGTGATGCGCTCGAAATCAGTCAGGTAGTGCCGGCAATAGCCGACCATCAGGGGCCGGTCTATATGCGACTTCTGCGTGGAAAGGTACCTGTTGTGTTGGATAAATATGATTACCGCTATCAACATGGAAAGGCCCAACGCCTTCGCTCAGGAAAGCATGCGGTTATTATTGCCAGTGGGCTGATGACCATGCGTGCATTGGAGGCTGCAGAGGAGTTGGAAAAAAAAGGTATTGAGGTAGGGGTGGTGCACTCTCCGGTGATCAAACCCCTGGATGAAGCGACAATCCTGAAGGAAGCCGGCGAAGCGGTTGCCGATGGTCGGCTGGTAATTACAGCAGAAAATCACTCTATTACCGGTGGACTTGGAGAGGCAATTGCAAGCACACTGATGCGTCACGGTGTGACCCCTCGATTTCATCAGATTGCACTGCCTGACGAATTTTTAGCGGCGGGTGCTCTGCCTACTCTGCATGACCGGTACGGCATTTCAACCGCCGCGATGGTCACACAGATTCAAAAGTGGCTTCAACGCTAAATAACGAAATTACAAGCCCCCTGCAGCACTAGGGGAGCTAGTAATAGAGGCAGGGTGTCAATCCCTGCCTTTACTTATTAGCTTCAGTTCAAAACAAAGCCGCAAACCTGGCATCGGAGTGTGCAAGAATCAAGCCTTTCCACTTTATACCCCTTGCAGCCCGTCCTGAGGAAACGCTTTACCTTTTTATAAAGTCGCATTCGTACGGAACACGCTAACAGCATCTCTAAGGCTAGCTGCCAGGTTTGCGAGTTCATCAGCAGATGACGCTGACTCTTCAACCAGTACGGCATTTTGCTGGGTCACCTGATCCATCTGCGTCACCGCAATATTTATCTGCGAAACTCCCGCACTCTGCTCTTCAGAGGAAGACGAGATTTCTCTGACAAGCTGCGATGTCTGTTCAATGGCGTCCATACTTTCTCTGACTTTTTCACCCGCATCGCGGGCCATTGAAATGCCCTGCTCGGCATTCTTCACTGATTGTTCAATTAGCCCTTTTATTTCCTTCGCCGCCCCAGCAGAACGCTGCGCCAGTGCTCTGACTTCAGACGCTACGACGGCAAAGCCTTTACCGTGCTCACCGGCCCGAGCAGCCTCAACAGCCGCGTTCAACGCCAGAATATTCGTCTGGAACGCTATACCGTCTATAACTGAGATAATCTCCTTAATCTGAGCTGCACTGCTACTTATTTTTTCCATGGAATCCATTACTGATTCCATGGCCTGACCACCACGTAAAGACGCACTGCTAGCAGAGCTGGCCATTTCAGCTGCGTAACGGGTGTTTTCAGCATTGTTGCTGATAATTGATGACAACTGCTCCATACTTGCGGCAGTTTCGGCTAGAGATGCAGCCTGCTCTTCAGTTCTCGCAGAGAGATCAACATTTCCCCGCGCAATCTCTTCTGAAGAGATGGCAATAGTAACGGCGTTAGATTTAATGTTCTCGACAGTAAGTGTAAGACGCTGGCTCATCTGCAGCAGTGCATTAAGCAGTCCGGCAGTTTCATTTTGCCCCGTGACATTAAATGAGGCAGTCAGATCCCCCCCTGCCACTTCAAGAGCGAGTTTTGAAGCAGCACCAATTGGGCGTGTAACTGAACGAATAATCATCAACGCAAAAATTACTGAAAGCAGAACCATAATGAGAAGCACACCAAGCAAAACATACTGTTCATGCCGGTGCTCGGTTATCTGATGATTCAGCATTAAATAAAGTTCATTACCACCAGTGATGGCATAGGCGCTAAATCTGTTGATGGCGCTCGTGAAAAGCGCGACAAACTCCTGCGGGTCTTGACTCGCTTCACTACGATTGATAAAAAGCGCCCGGGCGGTTTTGAGTGCGAGATTAGCTTCACTTACGGCTGAATTTGCATCTGCACTAAATTTTTTTCTTAGTCCGACATCAGAGAGAAAGAGCTTTTCAGAGTCTTGAGTAAACAGACTTAGGTTATAGGCACCCGTACTAAGTAAGGATTCCATACGGACTGAGTCCGCTTCGCTTATGATTTCATTTCTGGTAAGCATTGAGGCGCCAAATGCACGAATTTTTCCGAAGCTTTCGGTAAGTTCAGGCAATGATGAAAAATTACTGATAATTAGCCGATAAGAATTGATATCTGAATCAAGCGAGAGTCCGTAAAAATCCAGCACATCCCGGTTGACATTTAGAAGGTTGCGGATGACCAGCGCATGTGCGTCAAGGCTGGCCGTCTGATCCAGTTTTAATGCATCAATATCCTGCTGCATTCCGTTCCACTGCGCGCGAATTCCATTTATTTTTTCAATTATCTCTACACTGGCAGCCGTCTGCGCCATCTCTTTCGTGATGGCATCGGTTATACCGACAATATCATTTTGGATCTGAAGACGCTGTGTAGTGGAAGGATTTTTTTGTGAGATGGCAAGTGCTGTTTCGGCACGGTGGCGCTGCATCAGATTAAGCAGAGCAAGAATCCTTATCTCAACGGGTACTCCTGTGCCTTCTCTTTCTTTAGCCTGAATATATTTATTGCCTTCGGATAAAAAAAGCATGGTAGGCACTGCGAGCGCGACCACCGCAGGTTGCAGCAGCTGATTAAGGAAGGTGCTGCCGGCAAAATAGCGGGTATAAGG
>NZ_JAERJM010000027.1:0-26352 GCF_018257655.1 Pantoea sp. JGM49
CTGCTGTTGCGAGGTGGCGTATATTACGCTTTCCTCCTTCAGAGTCAAACACTTTTTTCAGCGTTTTTCTCCGGCGGAAGTTCTTAGCGAAGCTTCCTGTCAACACCGCACTTCGTAAACCGTTGTGCCGTTTCGATGGATGCGCATTATAGGGAGTTGTTCGCAGCGCGCAACCGCTAAATTCAATAAAAACAACCGTTCGCTGCATTCCACAGCAAAACCCCGCCTTATACCCACTTACACACAGTGTTATCCACATTCATCTGCACAAATGAATTTAGGCGAGCATCGCGCAAACGTTTTCGCTACAATGCCCGGCGACGTCAAGGATGCCCCTTTTGGGGCGTTACATGAAGCAAGTACTCTCTTCTATATATAAGAGAAGCGCTAAGCTTGATGTAACGCTCTTATTTATGCGAAACAAAGCCAAGGGATAAAACCACCATGCAACAACGTCGTCCAGTACGCCGCGCTCTTCTCAGTGTTTCTGATAAAGCCGGTATCCTCGAATTTGCTCAGGCACTCTCCAGCCGTGGTGTTGAGCTGCTCTCCACAGGTGGTACTGCTCGCCTGCTGGCAGATGCGGGCCTGCCCGTCACCGAAGTCTCTGACTACACCGGTTTCCCGGAAATGATGGATGGACGCGTCAAAACGCTGCACCCGAAAGTGCATGGCGGTATTCTGGGCCGTCGCGGCACCGATGATGCGATCATGGCCGAGCACGCGATCAACCCTATCGATATGGTGGTGGTAAACCTTTATCCCTTCGCTCAAACCGTTGCCAAACCCGATTGCTCACTGGCAGACGCGGTAGAGAATATCGATATCGGTGGCCCAACCATGGTGCGCTCCGCTGCGAAGAACCACAAAGATGTGGCAATCGTGGTGAAGAGCAGCGACTACGAGGCCATCATCGCCGAGCTGGACGCCAACGAAAACTCCCTGACGCTGGACACCCGTTTCGATCTGGCGATCAAAGCCTTCGAACACACCGCAGCCTACGACAGCATGATTGCCAACTACTTTGGCAGCCTGGTACCGGCTTATCATAGCGACAGCAAAGAGCCTGCCGGCCGCTTCCCACGAACGCTGAACCTCAACTTCATCAAGAAGCAGGATATGCGTTACGGCGAGAACAGCCATCAGGACGCTGCCTTCTATATAGAAGAGAATGTGGCAGAAGCTTCTGTTGCGACTGCACAGCAGGTACAGGGCAAGGCGCTCTCTTACAACAACATCGCGGATACCGATGCCGCACTTGAGTGTGTGAAAGAGTTTGATGAAGCCGCTTGCGTGATCGTTAAGCATGCTAACCCGTGTGGTGTGGCAGTGGGCGGTTCGATTCTTGACGCCTATGAGCGCGCTTACAAAACTGATCCAACTTCTGCTTTTGGCGGCATCATCGCTTTCAACCGTGAATTGGATGAAGCCACTGCCCAGGCGATCATCAGCCGTCAGTTTGTCGAAGTGATCATTGCCCCTTCAGCCAGCGAAGCGGCACTTAAAGTTACCGCAACAAAACAGAACGTTCGCGTGCTGGTTTGTGGACAGTGGCAGGGCCGTGTTGCTGCACTGGACTTCAAGCGTGTTAATGGCGGCATGCTGGTTCAGGATCGCGATCTCGGTATGGTTGATGCCAGTCAGCTGCGAGTCGTGACTAAGCGCCAGCCAAGCGAGCAGGAACTGCGTGATGCGCTGTTCTGCTGGAAAGTAGCCAAGTTCGTGAAATCCAACGCCATTGTCTACGCACGTGACAATATGACTATCGGCATAGGCGCCGGACAGATGAGCCGCGTTTATTCTGCCAAAATTGCCGGTATCAAAGCAGGCGACGAAGGTTTAGAAGTTAAAGGTTCAGCCATGGCGTCTGATGCTTTCTTCCCGTTCCGCGATGGTATCGACGCAGCGGCTGCTGTAGGTATCAGCTGTGTGATTCAACCAGGTGGTTCTATCCGTGATGATGAAGTGATTGCCGCCGCTGATGAGCACGGTATTGCGATGATCTTCACCGACATGCGTCACTTCCGCCATTAATAGCCTGGAGCCGTATAGATGAAAATTTTAGTGATTGGTAATGGTGGACGTGAACACGCGTTGGCATGGAAAGCAGCACAGTCACCGCTGGCCGAAACGGTCTTTGTTGCACCGGGCAACGCGGGTACCGCACTGGAACCTGCACTGCAGAACGTGGCGATCAGCGCCACTGACGTTCCTGCACTGTTAGCCTTTGCTCAGAAAGAGAAGATCGATCTGACCATCGTAGGCCCAGAAGCGCCGCTGGTGATTGGCGTGGTCGATGCGTTCCGTGCAGCGGGTCTGAAAATCTTTGGCCCAACGCAGGCGGCTGCACAGCTGGAAGGATCAAAAGCCTTCACCAAAGATTTCCTGGCACGCCAGCAGATCCCTACCGCTGAATACCAGAACTTTACGGAAGTTGAGCCCGCGCTGGCTTACCTGCGTGAGAAAGGCGCACCGATCGTGATTAAAGCGGATGGTCTGGCAGCCGGTAAAGGGGTTATCGTCGCGATGGAACTGGCTGAAGCGGAAGCTGCAGTGCAGGACATGCTGGCAGGTAACGCTTTCGGCGATGCAGGCCATCGTATCGTCATTGAAGAGTTCCTCGACGGCGAAGAAGCCAGTTTTATCGTGATGGTGGATGGCGACAACGTGTTACCCATGGCCACCAGCCAGGATCATAAACGTGTAGGCGATGGTGATACCGGCCCAAATACCGGAGGCATGGGCGCTTACTCGCCAGCCCCGGTTGTCACCGATGAGATCCACCAGCGTGTGATGGACCAGATTATCTGGCCAACCGTTAACGGCATGAAAGCGGAAGGCAACACCTATACCGGCTTCCTATATGCCGGCCTGATGATCGATAAAGCCGGTCAGCCGAAAGTGATCGAGTTCAACTGCCGCTTTGGCGATCCAGAAACCCAGCCGATCATGCTGCGTCTGCAGTCAGATCTGGTTGAGCTGTGCCTGGCCGCAGTGGATGGCAAACTCGATAAGCAGACCTCGCAGTGGGATCCACGCCCATCGCTGGGTGTCGTGCTGGCGGCTGGCGGCTATCCCGCGGATTACAACACCGGTGATCAAATCCACGGTCTACCGCTGGAAGAAGTGCCGGACGGTAAAGTGTTCCACGCGGGCACCACGATGAAAGATGATGTGGTGGTCACCAACGGTGGACGCGTGCTGTGCGTCACTGCCCTGGGCGAAGATGTGGCTGCCGCGCAGAAGAATGCCTATGCGCTGGCGAAACATATTTCCTGGGAAGGCAGCTTCTGCCGTAAAGATATTGGTTACCGCGCGATTAATCGCAAGTAATCATCAAGGGGCGCGCTCTGCGCCCCTTGTTTTTTCCCAACTCAGAAATCACTCTCTTTCGGCTGCCAGCTACACTCATCCTCTGGCGTCGCCCGCAACAACTGCACGCCTTCAGGTGCCTCCAACCATGACACCATCAACGACTGTGGCTGGTTTTGCTGCTGCTGAGATAGCGTGGCAATGATTCCGCTATCAAAGGGTGCATTCACCACTTTGCCATCACAATCGCGCACCTGCGTAGCGCCCAGCCAATGCCCCTGCTTCAGTAATACACGGCCACTCAGCAACGCATTACTTTGCTCCAGCATACGTTGCGCGTCGAAACGATAGAGCTCAACCGTATCACCACTTACCGCTTCACGACGGCCGGCCAGCTGACGCTGCATAAAATTAAGATTGCCCAGATGGTCAAAACGCAGCGTCACGTCATCGGGTTGCTCACCCGCCACAATGCGCTCAACGCTGATCAGGTGGTTCTGTTGCCAGTTGTAGTCAGTGGTTTCCATGGCATCGCCATTGAAAGGGGTATAAACAGTGCGAAGATGGACAGCCTGATGGTCACTGTTCTTGCGCCAGATGCGCACAGTGCCACGATCGGCCAGATAGCCACTTGCCGTAAAGGCAGGGAGATCAGAGGTGGAACTACAGCCCGCGAGCAGCGCACCGAGTAACAGGGCGCAGACGCGCTGAGTAATCGTGTTCAGCATGACAGGCCCCAATAACAAAAAGGGGCGTGTCGCCCCTCTTTTAAAGCTTAAACCGCGATGCGGAAAACTTACTTAACAGCGTCTTTCAGAGCTTTACCAGAGACGAACGCTGGCACGTTAGCTGCCGCGATTTTGATCTCTTTACCAGTCTGTGGGTTGCGACCGGTACGCTCAGCGCGGTGGTTCACTTTAAAAGTACCAAAACCAACCAGTTGTACAGCATCACCTTCTTTCAGAGACTCAGTGATCGCAGCCAGGGTAGATTCCAGCGCAGCTTTAGCCTGGGTTTTTGACAGGTCAGCTTTCTCTGCGATCACATCAATCAGTTGAGTCTTGTTCATAAGTTATCCTTAAAGTGTATTTATCGCTTGCTAAGCAACGAGTGCGAGGGAAAAGCCATATTCTGGCACTCTTCAACCTGCACGCAAAGATAGCCACAATTTTCAGCCCCCCAAATGTAGACCAGACAGGGGGCTGATGTGAAGCCTCCAGGCGCGGTAATTCAGGCCTGAAGTCACGTTTTATCGCCTTATTGCTGAAAAAGTATACCGATGTTACTGATTCCCGCTTCGCGCAGGTCAGAACGTAACCCTTTAATCAGCTCAAGGTCGCGCTCTTCGCAGTCTGCCAGCAGACGGAAAATCTCCCACTGCAGATCCCATTCATCAATCACCGCCTGATTTTCACGCAGCTCTTCATCGGTCATTTCACGACCGGCCTGCGTCATTTCAAGGATAGCGACGGTGGTGATCGAGGTGCGACTGACTTCGATTGCGTGCTCCAGCGTTTCACCGCTGAGTTGTGCATGCACAACTTCGCTCAACGCAACACAGGCATCGATCGCTGGGTGGACACCGTAGATATCAAAATCATCGCCATTCGGAATCGCAGACTCCAGCTTCTCCAGTTGGCTATCGAAGTTAATTTTGGCGTCTTTGACCGTCAGGCTTTCCCAGACAAGGTCAAGGATGCGACGATAGAGTTGCGGATCGGCGAATTCAGTCTGCTGACAGAAGGCCCAATAATTGGGGAACATCCGCTCGCACAGACAGGCCATAAAGGTCATATGCTGCCAGCTTTCCAGCTTCGCCAGACGCAAATGGACGGGGTTCTGTAACATCAAACTTACTCTCAATAGGTTAGCTGGCGGCAGTGTACCGCAAAAGCCGCGCGCAAACAGCGTTAACGCGCATTTTGCCAACGCAGAAACGCAGGACGCCCCGAAGCAACCGCATCGGCCCAGCGTGTAGGCTCGGGCAAACGATAGCCCGCGGTACATTTCTCCACCCAATTCAGTGCGCTGTCCATACTGACACGATGCCCGGTTGAGACGAACAAAGGGTTGCAGCGCGCTTTACTGCGCCACACCCAACCAATTTGTTCGCCTTTATCCATCAGTGGCTGGCGGCTCCCCGGTTCAGCATCCAATTCGGTAAAACGCCCGCAGAGCCGTTTTTTCGCCACGCCAATGGTTGGAACATCCACCAGCGAGCCAAAATGCGCAGCCACGCCGAGGCGACGGGGATGGGCAATACCATGACCATCAACAAATAAAAGATCGGGTTGGTGTGTGAGCTGCTGCCAGGCTGCAAGCAGTGCGGGGACTTCGCGAAACGATAAGAAACCCGGGATGTAAGGCATGGTGGTCGCGAGGCGTGCTATACGGTGCTCCACGAGTTGCAATGAGGGATATTCTAATACCACCAGTGCCGCACGCGTGATGTCACCTTCCTGTTCAAAACCGACGTCCGCACCGGCGATAAAACGAGGCGGCAGGACGTCGAAATCATCCTGCCGCATCACGTTAGCAGCGCGTTGTAACTGTTCAGCCCGCAGCGCGGCTAAATCCATGCTTAACCCTGATGATAAGGGCGAGACAGACGATGTACGGCTTCGACGAATGCACCGGCGTGCTCTGGCGGCACATTCTGATGAATGCCATGGCCCAGGTTGAAGACATGCCCTTCACCCGTGCCAAAGCCTTCAAGGATAGTGGCCACTTCCTGCTCGATACGTGCCGGAGGCGCATACAGCATGGAAGGATCCATGTTGCCCTGCAACGCAACTTTGTCACCCACGCGACGACGCGCATCGGCAATATCGGTGCTCCAGTCCAGTCCCAGCGCATCACATCCGGTCGCTGCGATAGCCTCCAGCCACTGACCACCACCTTTGGTGAACAGCGTAATCGGCACGCGGCGACCTTCGTTCTCGTGCAGCACGCTATCGACGATTTTGTGCATATAGTAGAGTGAAAACTCACGGTAATCGCGGCCGGTCAGCACGCCGCCCCAGGTGTCGAAGACCATAATCGACTGTGCACCGGCTTTGATCTGGGCGTTCAGGTAATGGATGACACTGTCAGCCAGCTTATCCAGCAGCTTGTGCAGGGTTTGCGGCTCGGCATACATCATCTTTTTAATTTTGGTGAACGCTTTACTGCTGCCGCCTTCAACCATGTAGGTCGCCAGCGTCCATGGGCTGCCAGAGAAACCGATCAAAGGCACTTCGCCTTTCAGGTTATGGCGAATGGTACGCACCGCATTCATCACATAACCCAGCTCATCTTCCGGATCCGGGATCGGTAGCTTGTCGACATCTGCACGGCAGGTAATAGGATTTGAGAAGCGCGGACCTTCGCCCGTTTCAAAATAGAGCCCCAGCCCCATCGCATCAGGAATCGTCAGGATATCGCTGAAGAGGATCGCGGCATCCAGCGCATAACGACGCAGCGGCTGCAGGGTGACTTCGCACGCCAGCTCCGCATTCTTACACAGCGACATAAAATCACCGGCTTCAGCACGCGTGGCTTTGTACTCCGGCAAATAACGCCCGGCTTGTCGCATCATCCATACAGGGGTGACATCCACCGGCTGACGTAACAGGGCACGCAGATAACGATCGTTCTTCAGTTCACTCATAATGGGCTCTCTCATGCTAAGGCCGCCAGTGTAGCATTTTCACGGCGCGCTGGCGCGACACAGGGCAACGGTATCTTCAATCAACCGCCGTGCCACCGTGCCCGGTGGCGGTAACAAGGGCAAATCGTCATAGCGATACCAGCCGGCATCCAGCAACTCTTTGCCATCATGCTGCAACTCACCGCCCTCATATTCGGCCATAAACGCCATCATTAATGAATGCGGGAACGGCCAGGGCTGCGAGGTGACGTAGCGGACATTTTTAACCCGGACGTTGCTCTCTTCCATCACTTCACGCGCGACGGCCTGCTCCAGCGTCTCCCCGACCTCAACAAAGCCAGCTAATACTGTGTAAATGCTGTTGCGATGGCGCGCATGGTTGGCCAGCAGAATCTCCTCCCCCCGGCGAATCGCTACGATGATGCACGGTGCAATTTGCGGGTAATAGCGCTCGCGGCAATGGTGACACAGGCAGGCAAATTCGCGTTTACTGAGGTGCATTTCGTGGCCGCAGTAGCCACACCAGCGGTGTGAGCGGTAGAATTCGGCGAGTTGAACTCCACGTCCAACCATCTGAAAAAGCCCAACATCTTCGTCGATAAGCTGGCGAACAGAGCCCATATTGTCAGGTCGTGATTCACATATCAGCCAGACATTCTCCGCCTGCCATTCGCCAATCAAAATCGCGGTTTTTCCAGTCAGGCCAAAATCGCCGGATAAGCCATGCGGCAGTTCACCTTGCGGTAACCAAAGTTTTTGTTCATGGCTGACAATCCACCAGCCAGCGTCTACGCTTGAGATCTCACGTTGCATCTTATTCGTTGTCCTTAGCGTCAAATGGCACGCTGAAATCCTGATGTTAAGTGTGGAATGGATAACTATAACTCACCCGGAGCCCCATATGCTTACCCAGTTAGATGACCTGGCCAGGCGTGTAAGTGGCGGTAATGAACTCGTTGATGCGTGGCTGCGCGCGCGCCGACAGTTGCTTGTCAGCTATTACGCATTAATTGGCATCAAGCCAAACAAAGAGGCGCTCAGTGCCCTGGATGAACAGGCGCTGGATGCGTTTTGTCACGGCCTGGTTGATTACCTCTCAACCGGTCATTTCAGTATTTATGAACGCATTATCAGTGAGATGGAGGGCGATAGCCCACTCATTGCGGCAGCCCAACTCTATCCCGCTCTGGAAGCGAATACCGATCGCATGATGCAACTGTATGACAGCCATCTGCAGCAGGCCATCAACGACGATAACTGCGTAGAATTCCAGAAGGCGTTATCCGAAGTGGGTGAAGTGCTGGAGTCGCGCTTCACGCTGGAAGATAAGCTGGTGCAACTCGCCTGGGATAACCAGCTGGCGCGCCCACCGGTCGCCAATGAAAGCAGCATGGCTCGCCCCGCTTAACTTCGGCCCCATGTAAAAAACTTGTTATTCCGAAAAAGCCCTCTTATGCTGAATGGTGTTTTTTTTTGAGGCCTATTCACGTTTTTATGCGTCTCTTTAAAGCAATCTAGAGTCAAATTTTGCGATATAAGCGTAGCGTGCGCAGCCAGTTCACGCTCGGACAGCGCGCAGTGGCCGGAGCGTACACGTAGTACGTGACGGACACGAGCACTGCCCTGGCGTGAAATGGCCAGCAAAGTAGCTTATATCGTAAAATTCAACCTTGTCGGAGTGCCCTAAGGGGCTGAGACCGTTTATTCGGGATCCGCGGAACCTGATCAGGTTAGTACCTGCGAAGGGAACAAGAGTAGACATTCACAGAGCGATGCGTGTTGGCGCCCGGCATCGTCCCTGTTACTCCTTCCGAACTCTGGACAAGCAACTTCCCCTTAATTCAGGAAATTTGCTATGTCTGTTGCTAAAACTTCTCGTCGTGAACAACGTGCACAAGCGCAGGAATTTATCGATTCGCTGCAGGGCACTGCTTTCCCCCAATCCAAACGTATCTGGATCACCGGCAGCCGAGCGGATATCCGTGTGCCGATGCGCGAAATCCAGCTTAGCCCTACACACATCGGTGGCACAAAAGAGAATCCACAGTATGAGCACAACGAACCAGTGCCGGTATATGACACGGCAGGTGCTTATGGCGATCCCGCGGCCACCATTGATGTGCATCGGGGATTAGACCGATTGCGTGAAAACTGGATTGCTGAACGCGATGACAGCGAAGCGATCCACCAGTTGAGTTCGCAATACACCCAGCAACGCTTAGCCGATGAAGGGCTGGATCACCTGCGCTTCGAGCAGTTACCGCAGCCGCGTCGTGCCAAAGCTGGCCGCTGCGTCACGCAACTGCATTACGCACGTCAGGGCATAATTACACCCGAGATGGAATTTATTGCGGTGCGAGAAAACATGGGCTGCGAACGTATTCGTGGTGAAGTGCTACTGCAACAGCACCCGGGCCACAGTTTCGGTGCCAATCTGCCGGAAAATATCACCGCCGAATTTGTGCGCCAGGAAGTTGCCAGCGGTCGCGCTATCATACCCTCCAATATTAATCACCCCGAATCCGAGCCGATGATCATTGGCCGTAACTTTCTGGTGAAGGTGAACGCCAATATAGGCAACTCAGCGGTGAGCTCATCGATCGAAGAGGAAGTGGAGAAACTGGTGTGGTCAACACGCTGGGGGGCGGATACCGTGATGGACCTCTCCACAGGCCGCTATATCCATGAAACGCGCGAGTGGATTTTGCGAAACAGCCCGGTGCCGATTGGTACTGTGCCCATTTATCAGGCACTGGAGAAAGTGAATGGCGTGGCGGAAGACCTTAACTGGGAGATTTTCCGCGATACCCTGCTCGAGCAAGCCGAACAGGGCGTAGATTACTTCACCATCCACGCCGGAGTCCTGCTGCGCTATGTGCCGATGACGGCTAAACGTCTGACCGGTATTGTCTCGCGTGGCGGCTCGATCATGGCGAAGTGGTGCCTGTCACATCATCAAGAGAGTTTCCTCTATCTGCATTTCCGCGAGATCTGTGAAATCTGCGCTGCCTATGATGTCGCGCTCTCACTCGGTGATGGCCTGCGTCCGGGATCAATTCAGGACGCCAACGATGAAGCCCAGTTTGCCGAATTGCACACGCTAGGTGAGCTGACCAAAGTTGCCTGGGAATACGATGTGCAAGTGATGATTGAAGGTCCAGGCCATGTGCCAATGCAGATGATCCGCCGCAACATGACCGAACAGTTAGAGCACTGTCACGAAGCGCCGTTTTACACGCTTGGCCCACTGACCACCGATATCGCCCCCGGGTACGATCATTTTACCTCCGGCATTGGTGCCGCGATGATTGGTTGGTTTGGCTGCGCCATGCTGTGCTACGTCACACCGAAAGAGCACCTCGGTTTGCCGAATAAAGAAGATGTTAAGCAGGGTCTGATTACCTACAAGATCGCCGCGCATGCCGCCGATCTGGCTAAGGGCCATCCCGGCGCTCAGATCCGTGATAACGCCATGTCGAAAGCACGCTTTGAATTCCGTTGGGAGGATCAGTTCAATCTGGCGCTCGATCCGCATACGGCACGCGCTTATCACGATGAGACATTGCCGCAGGAATCGGGCAAAGTGGCTCACTTCTGCTCAATGTGCGGTCCAAAATTCTGTTCGATGAAAATTACCCAGGAAGTGCGCGAATATGCTGCTCGCCAGCATGCTGAAGCCCAGCCCATTGAAATTGGCATGGCGCAGATGTCGGATACCTTCCGCAGTCGTGGTGGCGAGCTTTATCACGCCGCCGATGCCCTTAAAGAGGAAAAAGTATGACCGATGCCTTTCCAGCCACGGCCCCGAAACTGGGGCTGTACCCTGTTGTTGATAGCGTAGAGTGGATTGCACGCTTACTGGAGGCTGGCGTTCGCACCATCCAGTTGCGCATCAAAGATTGCCAGGATCATGAAGTAGAAGACGCAGTGCGCGAGGCAATTGCGCTGGGCAAGCAATACCGTGCACGCCTGTTTATCAACGATTACTGGCGATTAGCGATCAAATATAACGCCTATGGCGTGCATCTTGGTCAGGAAGATTTGGACGTGGCTAATCTGGACGCTATCCGCCAGGCAGGTTTGCGTCTTGGGTTATCGACTCATGATGATGCCGAGTTAGACCGCGCGCTGGCACTGCGTCCTTCCTACATTGCATTGGGGCATATTTATCCCACACAAACCAAAGATATGCCTTCGGAACCTCAGGGCGTCGTAGAATTGAAACGCCACATGGCGCGGTTGCAGGATATACCGACTGTGGCGATTGGCGGTATATCCCTTGCGCGCGTACCTGAAGTTTTGGCCACTGGCGTTGGAAGCGTTGCTGTGGTGAGCGCCATTACTCAGGCGGCAGACTGGCGTCAGGCGACACAGGAGCTGCTGGCACTGGTTGAAGCTGGAACCCAGCCCGCAGAAGCGTTGTAACGTTCTGCAATCAGGGTAATTTGGCTGGAACCTCACGCGCAGTCCGCTTCCTGCGGGCTAGCGTGTTTTTCCGGTCAGGATAAAGTGTGCCTGCCCGCTGTCGCTGGCAGTGGGCCAGGGCTGGTCTACCTCTCTCTCCAGCCCTGCCTTTCCACTTTAATCAGTCAGGGATGAAGCGGGTTCCGTTTCAATATGACAGGCATGCATGGCCTGCTCCACCGCAGCGCCAAGTTGGGCGATGGCCTGTTCTGTATGCTCATTGATGGGCAACCCATAATTCAGGCGCAAGCAGTTACGATATTTGCCCGAGGCAGAAAACAGCGATCCGACAGCGACCTGAATGTTCAACGTGCGAAGTTCGGTGTTAAGCCGAACCGCATCAAACGCTTCAGGTAACTCAATCCACATCAGGAAGCTGCCCTGCGGACGCGAGACACAGATACCGCACGGGAAATAGTGGCGTACCCAGCAGCTAAAAGTCTCGTAGTTACGTTGATATACCTGGCGCATCCGGCGTAAATGCGGCCCATAGTGACCAAGACGAATAAATTCGGCCACCGCATGTTGCGGCTGTGTGGCTGTTGAACCCGTGCCGATATATTTCATATGCAAGACGCGATCGCGATAGCGTCCAGGTGCCACCCAGCCAACACGTAACCCGGGAGCCAGCGTCTTAGAGAATGAACTACACAACAACACCCTGCCATCCATATCCAAAGATTTAATGGTAATGGGACGTGGATACTCCCATGCCAATTCACCGTAAACATCGTCTTCAATAATCGCGGCATCAAAGCGCTGTGCCAGTGCCAGCAGCGCACGCTTGCGCGCCTCGGGCATGATAAATCCGAGTGGATTATTGCAATTTGGCACTACTACCACGGCTTTAATGGGCCACTGCTCGAATGCCAACTCCAGAGCTTCAAGGCTAATGCCCGTCACCGAATCGGTAGGGATTTCAATGGCACGGATACCAAGCCCGCGCAGGGTCTGCATCGTGCCATGAAATGTCGGAGATTCAACGGCGATAATATCACCCGGTTCACACACCGCACGGATCGACACGGACAGCGCTTCATGGCAGCCCGTGGTGATCACAATATCCTCTGCGGTGAGCTGACAACCGCTATCGATAGTTAAGCGTGCGACCTGCTCACGCAAGGCCGCAACGCCTAACAGACTGTCATAATTGAGCTGGTCAAGATCCTGCTTCTGCGCCATTCGGCTCTGAATTTTCCATAATGGCTTCAATGTCGGCTGGGTAAGGTCTGGCATGCCGCTACCTAATTGCAGCACGTTACCGCTGTTGCGGCTGCTTAATAATTCCAGCACCGATTCCCACTGGGTGATCTCGACGGGGCGTTGTACGGGGCGGGTTAACGCAGGAACAGGAGGCGTGGCTTTGCGCGTCGCAACGAAATAGCCAGAGCGCGGCTGCGGCACAATAAGCTGTTTCTCTTCTAGCAGGTGATACGCCTGCTGCACGGTACTGATGCTCACACCGTGTTCAATACTCAGTGTGCGCACTGAGGGTAAGCGCTCGCCGCTACGGTAGAGTCCCTGCTCAATCCTGTCTGAGAGCAAGCAAGCCAGATGTTGGTAACGCGTCATCGTATGATTCCCCTCGAGTTCACTGAATCTAAATCAGTACAGATCATCCTTTTTTTTACCATTCAGATCCTATCATGCGCAATCTGTATGTTAATAATAAGTGATTTTTGAATCTGTATTGAAATGCACAGGAACTGGACAATACCACTCAGACAACTGACTGAGGGCATTTATTATGGAATTCGATCAAAACCGCGCAGCAAAACCCTTTGATGTAACGCTATTGGATATGGTTCGCGGCACGGGACGTGCCATCAAAAGATGGCGCGCCCGCCGTGAGACTCGCAAAATTCTGTCTCACTTAAGCGATGCACAACTGCGCGACATTGGCCTGACCCGCCACGATATCTGCCGTAAGGGCTGATTAAAAACGAAAAAAAACCCTGCCGAGGCAGGGTTTTTTATGGGTCAGCTTCGCAGACGATTATTCGTCGTCGCTACCGCCAAGACCGGCGTTCAGCAGTTCAGCCAGGCTCGCAGAGGCTTCATCCGCAGTCACCTGCGGTGCAACCGGTGCTTCACCTACAGAACGGCGACGCATACGATCCTGATGGTAAGCATAACCGGTACCGGCCGGGATCAAACGACCCACGATCACGTTCTCTTTCAGGCCGCGCAGTTCATCACGCTTGCCTGCTACTGCTGCTTCAGTCAGGACACGTGTGGTCTCCTGGAACGATGCTGCAGAGATGAACGATTCGGTTGCCAGAGAAGCTTTGGTGATACCCAGCAGATCGCGCATAAAGGTTGCGCCAATTTTGCCGTTCGCTTCGAGGTCGCGGTTAGCGATCTTGATGCGAGAGTATTCAGCCTGCTCACCTTCCAGGAACTCGGTGCTGCCCGCGCTGGCGATGGTTGCTTTACGCAGCATCTGACGCACGATGACTTCGATGTGTTTATCGTTAATCTTAACGCCTTGCAGACGGTAAACTTCCTGCACTTCGTTAGTGATGTAACGGGTCACAGCATGGACGCCACGCAGACGCAGGATGTCGTGTGGAGACTCTGGGCCGTCAGAAACAACGTCACCACGTTCTACACGCTCACCTTCGAATACGTTCAGCTGACGCCATTTCGGAATCATCTCTTCGTACGGATCGCTACCATCAACCGGTGTAATCACCAGACGACGCTTGCCTTTGGTCTCTTTACCGAACGAGATAATACCGCTGATCTCGGCCAGAATTGCTGGCTCTTTCGGACGACGCGCTTCGAACAGGTCAGCAACGCGTGGCAGACCACCGGTGATGTCCTTGGTACCGCCAGATTCCTGAGGTACACGAGACAGGGTGTCACCCGCACTGATCTTAACGCCATCTTCCAACTGAACAATCGCTTTGCCCGGCAGGAAGTACTGAGCTGGCATGTCGGTACCTGGAATCAGAACATCATTTCCGTTGGCATCAACAATTTTCAGCGCAGGACGCAGATCTTTACCGCCCGCAGTACGTTCTGCAGAATCCAGAACCACCAGCGATGACAGACCAGTCAGGTCATCAGTCTGACGAGTAATCGTCTGACCATCGATCATGTCAGTGAAGCGAATGAAACCGCCCACTTCGGTGATAACAGGCATGGTGTGCGGATCCCAGTTTGCTACGGTCTCGCCCGCTGCAACCTGCTCACCATCACCTTTAGCCATCATCGCGCCGTAAGGGACTTTATAGCTCTCTTTGGTACGACCGAATTCATCGATCATCTTCAGCTCAACGTTACGAGAGACGATAACCAGTTTCCCGGAGGAGTTGGTTACAGACTTCGCGTTGGTCAGCTTAATAGTACCTTTGTTCTTCACCTGGATGCTGGATTCAGCAGCCGCACGAGATGCCGCACCACCGATGTGGAACGTACGCATCGTCAGCTGTGTACCAGGCTCACCGATGGACTGTGCTGCGATAACGCCGATGGCCTCACCTTTGTTGATGATGTGACCACGTGCCAGGTCGCGACCGTAGCAGTGTGCACACACACCAAAGTCGGTTTCACAACCAACAACAGAACGCACTTTGATCGCATCGACTGAGTTCAGTTCGATCACATCACACCAGTGCTCATCGATCAGCGTGTTACGCGGGATCAGGATGTCAGCAGTACCTGGTTTCAGTACGTCTTCAGCAGTCACACGACCCAGTACACGCTCACGCAGTGGTTCTTTAACGTCGCCACCTTCGATAACCGGAGTCATCATGATGCCTTCGAAAGTACCACAGTCGTCTTCGGTAACCACCAGGTCCTGCGCAACGTCTACCAGACGACGCGTCAGATAACCGGAGTTAGCGGTTTTCAGTGCGGTATCCGCAAGACCTTTACGCGCACCGTGCGTCGAGATGAAGTACTGGAGTACGTTCAGACCTTCGCGGAAGTTCGCGGTGATTGGCGTTTCGATGATTGAGCCATCTGGCTTAGCCATCAGACCACGCATACCGGCCAGCTGACGAATCTGTGCAGCAGAACCACGCGCACCGGAGTCGGCCATCATGTAGATGCTGTTGAACGAGACTTGCTGCTCTTCTTCGCCGTGACGGTTGATCACGGTTTCGGTTTGCAGGTTGTCCATCATCGCCTTGGAAACGCGTTCGTTTGCTGCGGCCCAGATATCGATGACTTTGTTGTAACGTTCGCCAGCAGTAACCAGACCAGACTGGAATTGTTCCTGAATCTCAGCAACTTCCGCTTCTGCTTCTGCCACGATTTCCGCTTTCTTAGCTGGGATCACCATGTCGTCGATACCTACAGAGGCACCTGAACGGGCTGCGTAAGCAAAGCCGGTATACATGGTCTGGTCAGCGAAGATAACGGTCGGCTTCAGGCCCAGGATGCGGTAACAGGTGTTCAGCATCTTAGAGATAGCTTTCTTACCCAGCGCCTGGTTGACGATGGAGTAAGGCAGACCTTTCGGCACGATCATCCACAGAATCGCACGACCAATGGTGGTGTCGATTAAGCTGGTTTTCGCGACGAACTCTTCTTGTTCGTTTTTGCTGTACTCGGTGATACGCACTTTAACGCGAGCATGCAACTCGGCCAGGCCAGCGCGATAAACACGCTCAGCTTCTTTCGGGCCAGTCAGCACCATGCCTTCGCCGCGCGCATTCACTTTGTCACGGGTCATGTAGTACAGACCCAGTACAACGTCCTGAGAAGGAACGATGATTGGCTCGCCGTTCGCAGGTGACAGGATGTTGTTGGTAGACATCATCAGAGCACGTGCTTCCAGCTGAGCTTCCAGCGTCAGCGGTACGTGAACTGCCATCTGGTCACCATCGAAGTCGGCGTTATATGCCGCACAAACCAGCGGGTGCAGCTGGATTGCTTTACCTTCGATCAGAACAGGTTCGAATGCCTGGATACCCAAACGGTGCAGGGTTGGTGCACGGTTCAGCAGTACTGGGTGTTCGCGGATCACTTCGTCCAGGATATCCCAAACGACAGCTTCTTCACGCTCAACCATCTTCTTAGCAGCTTTGATGGTGGTCGCGAGGCCACGCAGCTCCAGCTTGCCGTAGATGAACGGCTTGAACAGCTCCAGTGCCATTTTCTTCGGCAGACCACACTGATGCAGACGCAGGTATGGACCTACGGTGATTACAGAACGGCCAGAGTAGTCAACACGTTTACCCAACAGGTTCTGACGGAAACGACCCTGCTTACCTTTGATCATGTCGGCCAAAGATTTCAGAGGACGTTTGTTAGAGCCAGTGATGGCACGACCGCGACGGCCGTTATCCAGCAAGGCATCTACCGCTTCCTGCAGCATACGTTTTTCGTTACGTACGATGATATCTGGCGCAGCCAGATCCAACAGACGCTTCAGACGGTTGTTACGGTTAATGACGCGACGATACAGATCGTTCAGATCCGACGTAGCGAAACGACCACCATCCAGCGGTACCAGCGGACGCAGATCTGGCGGCAGAACCGGCAGAACGGTCAGGATCATCCACTCTGGCTTGTTACCAGACTGTACGAACGCTTCCAGCAGCTTGATACGCTTGGTCAGCTTTTTACGTTTGGTCTCGGAGTTGGTTTCGTTCAGCTCTTCACGCAGCTGCTCGCACTCTTGCTCCAGATCCATATTTTTCAGCAGCGCCTGGATAGCTTCCGCACCCATCTTCGCGTCGAATTCGTCACCGAACTCTTCCAGCGCATCAAGGTACTGCTCTTCGGTCAGAATCTGACGTTTTTCCAGGTTGGTCATACCGCCTTCGATCACAACATAAGATTCGAAGTACAGTACGCGCTCGATATCACGCAGTGGCATATCCAGCAGTAAGCCGATACGCGAAGGCAGTGATTTCAGGAACCAAATGTGCGCAGTTGGTGAAGCCAGTTCAATGTGGCCCATGCGCTCACGACGAACCTTGGTCTGTGTAACTTCAACGCCACACTTCTCACAGATCACGCCACGATGTTTTAAACGCTTGTACTTACCGCACAGGCATTCGTAATCTTTTACCGGCCCAAAGATACGGGCGCAGAAAAGACCGTCACGCTCCGGCTTGAAGGTACGGTAGTTAATGGTTTCTGGCTTTTTAACTTCACCAAAAGACCATGAACGGATCATATCTGGCGAAGCCAGAGCGATCTTGATCGCATCAAACTCTTCGGTCTTAGTTTGCGCTTTCAGAAACTTAAGTAAGTCTTTCACGGATTAGCTCCCGTCGGAGTGGAACTCTCAGGGACGCACACCGAAGTGCGCGTCCCGTAACCAGTACTTACGAGTGCTTACTCGTCTTCCAGCTCGATGTTGATACCCAGCGAGCGGATCTCTTTCAACAGTACGTTGAAGGATTCCGGCATGCCCGGTTCCATCTGATGGTTGCCATCGACGATGTTTTTATACATCTTCGTACGGCCATTCACGTCATCAGACTTAACGGTCAGCATTTCCTGCAGGGTATAAGCAGCACCGTATGCTTCCAGTGCCCACACTTCCATCTCACCGAAGCGCTGACCACCGAACTGCGCTTTACCACCCAGCGGCTGCTGAGTAACAAGGCTGTACGAGCCAGTTGAACGGGCGTGCATCTTGTCGTCGACCAGGTGGTTCAGTTTCAGCATGTACATGTAACCTACGGTTACCTGACGCTCAAACTGCTCACCGGTACGGCCGTCGAACAGAGTGATCTGACCGGAAGAAGGCAGGCCGCCGAGCTGCAGCAGCTCTTTGATCTCGCTCTCTTTCGCACCATCAAACACTGGCGTTGCGATTGGCATACCTTTTTTCAGGTTCTCAGCCAGACGCAGAACTTCGTCGTCAGTGAAGGTGTTCAGATCGACTTTCTGACGCACATCGGTGCCCAGATCGTAAGCACGCTGGATGAACTCACGCAGTTTGGCGACTTCTTCCTGCTTCTTCAGCATCGCATTGATTTTCTCACCAATGCCTTTAGCCGCCATACCCAGGTGGGTTTCCAGGATCTGACCGATGTTCATACGTGACGGTACGCCCAGCGGGTTCAGTACGATGTCGACCGGCGTGCCGTTCTCATCGTAAGGCATATCTTCGATCGGGTTGATCTTAGAGATAACACCTTTGTTACCGTGACGACCTGCCATCTTGTCACCAGGCTGGATCTGACGTTTAACCGCCAGGTACACTTTCACGATTTTCAGCACGCCTGGTGCCAGGTCATCGCCCTGAGTGATTTTGCGACGTTTAGCTTCGAGTTTCTTCTCAAACTCGTGCTTCAGCTCGTCATACTGCTCAGCCAGCTGCTCGAGAGAGTTTTGCTTCTCTTCATCAGTCAGGCCCAGTTCCAACCAGCGCTCACGTGGCAGTTTGTCCAGCTTCTCAGCTTCAACACCACCCGAGATCAGTACCGCCTGAATACGGCTGAACAAGCCCGCTTCGAGGATCTGCAGTTCTTCAGACAGGTCTTTCTTAGCCTGCTTCAGCTGCATCTCTTCGATTTCCAGCGCACGTTTGTCTTTTTCTACGCCATCGCGAGTAAAGACTTGAACGTCGATAACCGTACCGGAAACACCGTTAGGAACACGCAGAGAAGAGTCTTTAACGTCAGACGCTTTCTCACCGAAGATCGCACGCAGCAGTTTCTCTTCTGGCGTCAGCTGAGTTTCGCCTTTCGGCGTCACTTTACCGACCAGAATGTCACCACCGGTCACTTCCGCACCGATATAAACGATACCGGATTCATCCAGTTTGGAGAGTGCAGCTTCACCCACGTTCGGGATGTCAGCGGTGATCTCTTCTGGCCCCAGCTTGGTGTCACGAGACACACACGCCAGTTCCTGGATGTGGATAGTGGTGAAACGGTCTTCCTGGACAACACGCTCAGAAACGAGGATGGAGTCTTCGAAGTTGTAACCGTTCCATGGCATGAACGCCACGCGCATGTTCTGACCCAGCGCCAGTTCACCGAGATCGGTAGACGGGCCATCTGCCAGCACGTCGCCACGTTCGATTGGCTCACCCAGGGACACACATGGCATCTGGTTGATGCAGGTGTTCTGGTTAGAACGGGTGTACTTGGTCAGGTTGTAGATGTCGATACCCGCTTCGCCCGGATACATCTCATCTTCGTTAACTTTGATAACGATACGAGAAGCATCAACGTACTGAACGGAACCGCCACGTTTCGCTACGGCAGTTACACCGGAGTCAACCGCTACTGCGCGTTCCATACCGGTACCGACCAGCGGCTTATCAGCGCGCAGAGTTGGTACTGCCTGACGTTGCATGTTCGCACCCATCAAGGCGCGGTTAGCATCATCGTGCTCCAGGAATGGAATCAGTGACGCACCGACTGAAACGACCTGTTGGGTCGAAACGTCCATGTAGTCAACCTGGTCGCGGCTGAACAGGCTTGACTCACCTTTGCTACGGCAAGTGACGAGATCGTCAACAAAGCTACCGTCTTCAGCAAGGTTGGTGTTCGCCTGAGCGATAACGTAGTTACCCTCTTCGATTGCAGAGAGGTAATGAATTTCATCACTCACTTTGCCATCTACCACGCGACGATACGGAGTCTCAAGGAAGCCGTATTCGTTAGTCTGCGCATAAACAGAAAGGGAGTTGATCAGACCGATGTTCGGACCTTCTGGCGTTTCGATTGGGCATACACGACCGTAGTGGGTTGGGTGTACGTCACGCACTTCGAAGCCTGCACGCTCACGCGTCAGACCGCCTGGGCCCAGGGCAGAGATACGACGCTTATGCGTGATCTCAGACAACGGGTTGTTCTGATCCATAAACTGGGACAGCTGGCTTGAACCAAAGAACTCTTTCACCGCCGCCGAAATAGGCTTGGCGTTGATCATGTCCTGAGGCATCAGGGTATCGAGGTCGCCCAGAGACAGACGCTCTTTAACAGCACGCTCAACACGCACCAGACCCACACGGAACTGGTTCTCAGCCATCTCACCGACTGAACGGATACGACGGTTGCCGAGGTGGTCGATATCATCGACTTCGCCAATACCGTTACGGATGCCGATCAGTTTCTTCATCACTTCGATGATGTCGTCTTTGCTCAGGATACCCGAACCTTCGATTTCATCACGCAGCAGTGAACGGTTGAACTTCATACGGCCAACTGCAGACAGATCGTAACGATCTTCTGAGAAGAACAGGTTCTCGAACAGGTTCTCTGCAGCTTCGCGCGTTGGCGGCTCACCAGGACGCATCATACGGTAGATCTCAACCAGCGCGCTCAGGCGATCGTTGGTTGGGTCAACACGCAGGGTCTCTGAAATGTATGGGCCGTGATCCAGGTCGTTGGTGAACAGCGTTTCAATGCGTTTGTGGCCTGACTGGCTCAGTTTAGCCAGCAGATCCAGTGAAAGTTCCATGTTCGCAGGAACGATCAGTTCACCGGTGTTCAGATCGACGTAGTCTTTAGCGACCACTTTGCCAGCGATATATTCGACTGGCACTTCAATGTGCTGAATACCGTCTTTTTCCAGCTGACGAATATGACGCGCAGTGATGCGACGACCTTTCTCAACGTAGACCGTGCCATTGGCTTCGATATCGAAGCTGGCGGTTTCACCACGCAGGCGCTCAGGCACCAGTTCCATCTGCAGTTTGTTATCGCGGATTTCATACACCACTTTATCAAAGAACAGATCAAGGATTTGTTCAGTGGTGTAGTGCAGCGCGCGCAGAATGATACTGGCCGGCAGCTTACGGCGACGGTCAATACGGACGAAGAGGTTGTCTTTCGGGTCGAATTCGAAGTCGAGCCATGAACCGCGGTAAGGGATGATACGTGCGTTATACAGCACTTTACCAGACGAGTGCGTCTTACCCTTATCGCTGTCAAAGAACACGCCAGGACTACGATGCAGCTGAGAAACAATAACACGCTCAGTACCGTTGATAACAAAGGTACCGTTGTCGGTCATGAGTGGAATTTCACCCATGTACACTTCTTGTTCTTTGATGTCTTTTACGGTGCCTTCCGGCGCTTCACGCTCGTAGATCACCAGACGCAGTTTCACGCGCAGCGGTGCCGAATAGGTCACGCCACGGATCTGACATTCAGTTACGTCAAAGACCGGCTCGCCCAAACGGTAGCTGACATACTGCAACTCAGAGTTGCCGCTGTAGCTTGAGATTGGGAATACGGAGCGGAAGGCAGCTTCCAGACCGTATTGGCCTTCTGGATCTTGCTCGATAAACTTCTGGAACGAGTCAAGCTGGATAGAAAGGAGATAAGGTATGTCCAAAACTTGTGGACGTTTACCAAAATCCTTACGAATACGTTTTTTCTCGGTATAGGAGTAAACCATAGGGTTCCTCAGCTAGCTGACATGTCGAACCACGCTGTCCGTCCTGAAGGGACAGTTCATGCAACACTATTTTGTTTTTCATGCGATGCGTAACACCCCATGCAATACATCTTTCTATCACTCTTAAATCATTTCATCGCTGTTGCGCAGGCAGGGAACCCTCACAGGAAAGCGATATATTAAGTCGTCGATAGAAAAAGATATTGAAGAGAAACAATGGACAAACAGTGTGAAACGCCATCATTCCCCTGAAGCGCAAAAAAGCTGGTGACCCAAAAAGTCACCAGCCATCAGCCTGATGTTACTCAGGCTGCAACCCGAAGGTTGTCTTACTTAACTTCAACTTCAGCGCCAGCTTCTTTCAGCAGTGCTTCCAGAGCAGCTGCGTCATCTTTGCTGATGCCTTCTTTGATAACACCGGTAGCTTCAACCAGGTCTTTAGCTTCTTTCAGGCCCAGACCAGTTGCAGTACGAACTGCTTTGATTACGGCAACTTTGTTAGCGCCAGCAGCTTTCAGAATTACGTCAAATTCAGTTTTCTCTTCAGCAGCTTCAGCTGGGCCAGCAGCAACAGCTACAGCAGCAGCAGCAGAAACGCCGAATTTTTCTTCCATAGCAGAAACCAGCTCAACTACTTCCATTACGGACATAGCTGCTACTGCTTCCAGAATTTGATCTTTGGTGATAGACATATCGATTGTTCCTAAAAAACAGAAAAAGTTTATACGTTAGCAAGTACGAAGGAAAAGAAGATGGCCTTAAGCCGCTTCTTTTGCATCGCGTACAGCAGCCAGAGTGCGAACCAGTTTGCCAGCAGCGGCTTCTTTCATGGTCGACATCAGACGTGCCAGTGCTTCTTCGTAAGTCGGCAGAGTTGCCAGACGGTCAATATTGGCCGCCGTGATCAGCTCACCTTCAAAGGCTGCAGCTTTGACCTCAAATTTTGCATTCGCTTTCGCGAACTCTTTGAACAGACGAGCAGCAGCGCCCGGGTGTTCCAAAGAGTATGCAATCAGGGTCGGACCAACAAACGTGTCTTTCAGGATCTCAAACTGAGTTCCTTCAACGACGCGGCGCAGCAAGGTGTTGCGAACAACACGCATGTAAACGCCAGCTTCACGACCTGCTTTACGCAGTTCGGTCATTTTATCAACGGTAACGCCACGGGAATCCGCAACAACCGCTGAAAGCGCGCCTTTGGCTACTTCGCTAACTTCAGCAACAATCGCTTGTTTGCCTTGAAGATTTAATGCCATTAGCTTTTGCTCCTGGATTTGACCGGGAAAAATTTCCCGGAACTCACTTCACTCAGCTACCCGAAGGCACTGAGCGCTATTACACGGTGAGCAGAATCCAGTGAAGAAAAAATTCTTTTTGGTTCTGTCACCGTCTACGCAGGGTATTAAGCAGGTTATCCGAAGATAATCCCGCTCCTGCGGTCTTGGACGGAGGCCAGGATAAGGCCTGGCTCCAACCTAAGCCACTGAACATAAGAGCTTTTAGGCTTATACATTCAGCAACTTTGAATCTGGGTTCTAAATTGAATACTCAATCAGAACAACGGGCGTAAGATTCTAGATGAATTTTTCGCCCGTTTCAAGCAGCAATTAGTTTGCTGCTGCGCTCAGACCAGCCTGGTCAACGGCAACGCCGGCGCCCATGGTGGTAGAGATGCTAACTTTCTTGATGTACACGCCTTTAGCCTGTGAAGGTTTCGCTTTTTTCAGCGCAACCAGCAGAGATTCCAGGTTTTCTTTCAGTTTGTCAGCGTCGAAGTCCACTTTACCGATGGTAGTGTGGATGATGCCGTTTTTGTCGTTACGATAACGAACCTGACCTGCTTTAGCGTTTTTCACTGCTTCAGCAACGTTAGGGGTTACAGTACCCACTTTCGGGTTTGGCATCAGGCCGCGTGGACCCAGAACCTGGCCCAACTGGCCAACAACGCGCATTGCATCTGGAGATGCGATAACAACGTCAAAGTTCATTTCGCCTTTTTTGATCTGGTCAGCCAGATCTTCCATACCTACCAGCTCAGCGCCAGCTGCTTTAGCAGCTTCTGCGTTTGCGCCTTGGGTAAATACAGCAACACGTACTGAACGACCAGTACCGTGTGGCAGAACAGTCGCGCCGCGAACGTTCTGATCTGATTTACGTGCATCGATGCCGAGGTTAACAGCAACGTCAACGCTTTCAACGAACTTAGCAGTTGCCAGTTCTTTCAGCAGAGCAATAGCCTCAGCGATGTCGTACTGCTTGGTCGCGTCAACTTTGTCACGGATTACGCTCATGCGCTTGGTCAGCTTAGCCATTTCTTAATCCTCTACTACCAGGCCCATGGAACGTGCAGTACCTTCGATAGAGCGAGTCATCGCTTCTACGTCAGCACCAGTCATGTCCGCAGCTTTAGTTTCTGCGATTTCACGTACCTGAGCACGAGAAACTTTACCGACTTTGTCTTTGTTCGGCTTACCAGAACCAGACTTGATGCCTGCTGCTTTTTTCAGCAGTACAGCAGCCGGAGGGGTTTTGGTAACGAAGGTGAAAGAACGGTCGCTGTATACAGTGATAACAACTGGAGTAGGCAGGCCTTTCTCCAGAGATTCTGTTTTGGCGTTGAACGCTTTACAGAATTCCATGATGTTAACACCCTGCTGACCCAGTGCTGGACCAACAGGTGGACTTGGGTTCGCCATACCAGCTGCAACCTGCAGCTTGACGTAGGCTTGTACTTTCTTAGCCATGATAATTCCTCAAATGGGTTATAGCGCCTGAAAACAGGCTCCCCGTGATTACGATTCACACGCTGTCACCAGCGCATAAAAACAAAAGGCGCGAAATTATAGGTAAATTTCGCGCCTTCCGCAAGAGCTATAAAGTGAACAAAAGGGTTAACCTTTCTCCACCTGAGCAAAGTCGAGTTCGACTGGTGTTGCACGGCCAAAGATGGAAACAGAGACCTTCAAGCGGCTCTTTTCGTAATCCACCTCTTCGACCACACCGTTGAAGTCGGCAAATGGACCGTCGTTGACGCGCACCATCTCGCCTGGCTCGAACAGCGTTTTTGGACGCGGCTTATCACCCACCTGCTGCAGGCGGTTCATAATCGCATCGACTTCTTTATCACTAATCGGCGCAGGACGGTCAGAAGTACCGCCAATGAAGCCCATGACACGTGGTACGCTACGCACTAAGTGCCAGCTGGCGTCATTCATCACCATCTGGACCAGCACATAGCCAGGGAAGAACTTACGTTCGCTTTTACGGCGCTGGCCACCACGGATTTCAACGACTTCTTCAGTCGGCACCATGACTTCACCAAACAGCTCTTCCATGTTGTGCAGTTTGATATGCTCTTGCAGCGACTTCGCTACGCGGGCTTCAAAACCGGAGAACGCCTGAACGACGTACCAGCGTTTTTTTGGAGCTTCAGACATCTCAGAACCTCAGGCCAGTGATAAACGATACCAGACGGACCAGAATTCCATCCAGCCCCCACAAAATCAGTGACATCACGGCAGTGACCGCGGCAACGATTAACGTGGTGTGCAATGTTTCCTGGCGAGTCGGCCAAATGACCTTACGCATTTCGGTTCTTGCTTCACGAGCAAAAGCCACAGTCGCTTTGCCTTTGATAGTCAGCAACGCTATGCCACCTGCCGCAGCAATCAGTACTACGACAGCCAGCGCGCGCAGAGGCAGCGTAATGTCGCGATAGAGATAGTTGCCAACGATGGCGACTAACAGCAACGCGATGACAGCAACCCACTTTATCGCTTCCAGGCCGCGCCCGCTCCCTTGAGCTTCGGTATTCGCACTCATAAACCAACCTGCCACAATAATTCAGAAACAATTCTGCCCCGCAGAGCGAGGCATCCAAACCGAATGAGCTTTTGGGCGTAACTCGGTATCCGACGCCGTAAACCAGAGCCTGTCTCAGCAATGATTATGATCGAAAATCACTGATGAGCCAGGTTCTATGTAACAGCGTGCAAAAAGGGCATCAAATGATGCCCTTTCCATATGCATTGCGTCAAATGTTATCGCAATTAAGCGATAATTTCAGCAACAACACCCGCACCAACAGTACGGCCGCCTTCACGGATTGCGAAACGCAGACCCTGATCCATAGCGATTGGCTTGATCAAGGTAACGGTCATTTTTACGTTATCGCCTGGCATTACCATCTCAACGCCTTCTGGCAGTTGAACGTCACCGGTCACGTCAGTAGTACGGAAGTAGAACTGAGGACGGTAGCCTTTGAAGAACGGAGTATGACGGCCGCCTTCATCTTTAGACAGTACGTAAACTTCTGAAGTGAACTGGGTATGTGGCTTGATGGTGCCCGGCTTAGCCAGAACCTGACCACGCTCGATATCTTCACGCTTGATACCACGCAGCAGAACACCACAGTTCTCGCCTGCCTGACCCTGGTCCAGCAGTTTGCGGAACATTTCAACGCCGGTACAGGTAGACTTAACGGTGTCTTTCAGACCAACAACTTCAACTTCGTCGCCTACTTTCACGATACCGCGCTCAACACGACCGGTTACAACAGTACCACGGCCTGAGATTGAGAATACGTCTTCGATTGGCAGCAG
>NZ_JAERJM010000028.1:0-26101 GCF_018257655.1 Pantoea sp. JGM49
CGGGATGAATTTCTTCACTCCCTGCTGAGCCGTCTGCGTTGCCGCTTTGCCGTCTCAGTGGTGGCGCATTATAGGGATCCGATTTTTTTGCACAACCCCTTTTTTCGATCTTTTTAATCGACTGGCGAGTTTTCAATCTTTTCGCTGAGATCGCGAGCGATCCGCTCAAAATTCATCTTGTTTGCCAGCCTGATAAGCCGCAGGCTAGGAGTATAAAGTGCAAAAGGAGAAAGATCATGTCTGTAGCCCTACGACCTTATAAGAACCATTTTCCAGAAATCGGCGATCGCGTAATGATCGATCGCAGTAGCGTAGTGGTGGGTGAAGTGCAGCTCGCCGACGATGTCAGCATCTGGCCACTGGTTGCTATCCGCGGTGATGTGAACAAAGTCGTGATAGGTAAAAGAAGCAATATTCAGGACGGCAGCGTTTTGCACGTCACGCATAAATCCACCAGCAACCCGGAAGGGCACCCTTTAGTGATTGGTGAAGACGTGACTGTAGGCCATAAAGCAATGCTGCACGGCTGTCATATCAGCGATCGCGTGCTGGTTGGAATGGGATCGATTTTGCTGGATGGCGTGTTTGTTGAAGAGGATGTCATGATCGGAGCGGGTAGTCTGGTTCCGCCGGGTAAAAGACTGGAGAGCGGCTATCTCTATTTAGGCAGCCCGGTGAAACAAATCCGCCCATTGAGTGAGGCGGAAATCGCAGGTCTGCTCTATTCATCGAGCAATTATGTTGGCTGGAAAGATGAATACCTCGCTCAGGCGAGCCAGATCCAACCTTGATCATCGATCTCATCCTGCCGGATAAGCGCTTCCGCTTCTTCTTCCAAATCCCAGCGATGCGCGCTAAACAGCGCCATCGCTGCACCCGTTCCGAATCGATCCTGTAATGCGTCGGGCTTGATGGCACAAGTTAACCCCATTCCTTGCACCAACACCGGAAAAACGATCGCTCCTCGTTCCTCGTCCCAACTTTCACGATCGGGAAAATGGATCGCCTGATTCACTCCTTCATGGCCTGCTTTAATTGGGCAATAACGGGGGTAATTTCTGGCATCACGCCATGCCACAATTGGAAAGCATGTGCCGCCTGCCCCACCAGCATGCCCAATCCATCTGCCAGCTGACCCGCACCGTGCTGCTGACACCACAACAAAAATGGCGTCAGCCCTTGCTGATAGAACATGTCGTAGCAGCGTGTTTGCGGGGTGATCAATGAGTCTGGCAACGGCGGCACTTTACCCTCAACGCCACTGGAAGTTGCATTGATGATCAGATCAAATGCCTGGCCGGAGAGCTCAGCAAAGCTGCTCGCCTTTATATCCCCACTATGCTGGAAGATATTTGCCAATTCTTCAGCACGGGCAACCGTTCGGTTGACCACTACCACTGAACATCCAAAAGAAAGCAGGGGAAGGATCACACCACGAGCCGCACCACCGGCTCCCACCAGTAAAATGCGGTCACCAGAACGGATCAAATTCAATCGTTCCAGATCGCTTAGCAGGCCAATCCCATCGGTATTATCACCAAAGATCGAGCCATCTGCCTTTTTCTTTAATGTGTTAACCGCCCCAGATAAGGCTGCACGTTCACTGAGTTCATCGGCCAGTTCCCACGCCTGTTGTTTAAACGGCAGTGTGACATTTGCACCTTTTCCACCGACAGTAAAAAAGTCGCTAATTGACTGAGGAAACCCCTCCAGCGGTGCACAAACCCGGCCATAAGAGTGCGCGATTCCTGTCTGCTCGGCAAAGAGACTATGAATGAAAGGTGACTTACTGTGTGCAATGGGATGACCAAAAACGGCGAAGTGTTCCATAAATTAACCCTGACGAATAAGTTCGCCGCTGATAACGTCGCGAATTTCAGAAGGATTTAGCCGCCCGCCCGTTGCAGCATGCAACACGGGGAATTGAGCACCGAATTGCTGTGCAACTTCATCAGCATTGCGGCACGGCGCCTCGCCGGAGAGATTGGCGCTGGTAGACACCAATGGTTTGCCGAAGCCACGGCAAAGTGCCTGCACATCCGGATGATCGCTAACGCGGATAGCCAGCGAATCGAAACGTCCTGTTAGCCAGCGTGGCGTATGCGGTGTTGTCGGAACAACATAAGTCACCGGCCCTGGCCAGCTAGCAAACATTCGCTCACGCTGTAGCACCGTGAGTTCGCGATCAGCAATGTAGGGTTCCAGTTGCGCATAATCTGCTGCAATCAGGATAAGCCCTTTCTCAACCGGACGCTGTTTGAGCGCCAGTAAGGCCATGACGGCGCTTTCGCTATCGGGATCGCAACCTAAACCAAACACCGCTTCGGTTGGATAGGCAATAACGGCCTGCTGTTGTAGTTGCTCGATGCAAAATTCGAGACTTCCGGGGACATACGCTTTTTGCTTCATGATCGTTCTTCGTCCTGGGCGATGAGCTTGCCACAGCGTTTGCTGGCGCATAAGCGCTTCATGCCTTGTGCGGTTTTCTTCTCTATTAATAAGGGAAACTGGCAATGCGGGCAGATACCTTCAACAGGCGTTGCATTGATTGCAAATTGGCAATCGGGGTAACGGTCGCAGGAGTGAAAGGTTTTGCCATAGCGCGAACGGCGCTGAACCAGCTTTCCGTTCTGACATTGGGGACAGGCAATCGCGGTCTCGTCGGGCTTATCGATAGTTTCTGTGTAATCACATTCCGGATAGTGGCTACAACCAACAAACATCCCAAATCGCCCCTGACGCAGAACTTTATCTGCGCCGCACTGAGGACACGCGTGCCCTTCCAGCACTTTAACGATATGTCCATCAGCCTGATTTTTCAGGGGACGAACATAATCACAGGTTGGATAATTCACACAGCCAAGAAACGGGCCGTGTTTACCACTGCGTATCACTAAATCTGCCCCGCAAGCGGGGCAGGGATCGTGTTTACGCACAGAAAATAGTGCTGATTTACTCATATTTCCGGATGCATTAATCGCAAATTAATGCAGCATACCTTCATTGACGTCGAATAACAGTTCTTCCATCTGCTGATAAGCGTTTTCACATCCAGGGATGTTAAACAGCACCATCAGCACCACCCATTTGAGATCTTCAAGATCAAATTCCTGAGTATCAAGAGCCGTGACCCGTTCGATGACCATCTCGCGCGTTTCCATATTCAGCACCTGAACTTGTTCCAGGAACAAAATAAAACCGCGACAATCAGCATCAAGACGCTGGCATTCCTCGTCCGTATAAATTCGCATTGAGAGCGGATCTGCGGCCAATTGTACAGGCGCCACCAGACCATCCTGATAGTCCGCTAAACGTTCAAGCCAATTCAACGCATTGTAGATATCTTCACGATGAAAACCCGCATCGGCCAAATCATCGGTCAATTTATCCTGGTCAACACGCATTTCAGCTTCGTTGTGGATATAGGTCTCAAACAAGTACATAAGTACGTCGAACATGGCATGCCCTCCTCAATCGGACATAGCCGCCGGGTACAGCTGCGATCCATCCTGCTAACTCCAGCTCCAGCAACTGGGCTGCGATAACTGGCACAGGTTGGCCGGCACGTTCAGCGACGACGTCAACAGGTGTAACCTCATCACCTACGTTAGCCAACACGCTTGCAAATGGCAATGGAACATCGTCACTGTCTTGTGAATATATTGTTTCTGAAGTGGTTGCCGGCAGCCATTGCAATGTGGAATGCAAATCTTCAAGGATGTTATTTGGATGGGCAACCAACAGTGCCCCCTGCTGAATCAACCAATGCGTACCTTCACTGCCATCATTACCCAATGCTCCGGGTAATGCATAAACATTGCGGTTTTGTTCCAGCGCGCAGCGAGCCGTGACCAGCGAACCGCTTTTCAGTGAAGCCTCAACGACCAGCACCCCCTGACTTAACCCACTGATGATGCGGTTACGGCGCGGAAAATTCACCGCATGTGGCGCCATATCAAGAGGAAATTCAGAGACTAAAGCCCCTTCGTTATCCATGATCGCCTGCGCCAGCGACTGATGGCTTTTGGGGTAGATATGTTGCAAGCCGCTGCCCAGCACTGCGATTGTTTTTCCACTTGCGTCCAAGGCTGCACGGTGTGCAACGCCATCAATACCGCGAGCCAGCCCGCTAGTGATGGTCAACCCACTGAGTGCAAGTTGCTGTGTAAACCATGTGCCCCACTCTTTGCCATAGTGGGAACAGTGCCGACTGCCCACCACAGCTAATTGCTGTGACTGTAAAACGGAGAGTTGCCCAGCCACATAGAGCAATGAGGGGCGTTGACTGATTTCAGCCAGGGGGCCCGGATAATTAGCATCTATGCAGGAGACTAAATGATGATGAGGTTGATCCAACCACTGTAACGTGCGCGCCAGTTGCCGTGGGCAATAATCGTTAAACTGTTGGCGCTGTAATTCATTCAAACCATGGCTGTGCAGTAATTCGTCATCGACGGCAGCACCGGTTTGCAAATTCCGCGCGAGATTCACTACGCGATGCCGGCGCAGGCCTTTAACATTTGCCAGCCGGAGTATCCCTTCCACTCGCTCCACGCGTCCATCCTTAAGCCCGCTCACATGCGGTGCAATGCTGTCAATCAGGCCACAAAAAGTCTACAATATGAGGTAGTAATCTTTTCTTTAACGCATACAGATCTGGATATTTATGTCAGTTTTGCAGGTATTACATTTCCCTGATGATCGCCTTCGCAAAATCGCTGCGCCGGTGGCTACCGTAAACGCAGACGTTCAGCGCATTGTCGATGACATGTTTGAAACCATGTACGCCGAAGAAGGCATTGGCTTAGCGGCCACTCAGGTCGACATTCATCAACGCATCATTGTTATCGATGTTTCTGAAAATCGAGACGAACGTCTGGTGTTGATTAACCCGGAACTGCTGGAAAAAAGCGGTGAAACCGGTATTGAAGAGGGCTGCCTCTCAATCCCTGAACAGCGTGCCTTTGTGCCGCGTGCGGAATGGGTCAAAGTCCGTGCGCAGGATCGTGACGGTAAGAGCTTTGAGCTGGAAACGGATGGTCTGCTGGCGATTTGTATCCAGCATGAAATCGATCATCTGGATGGCAAGCTGTTTATCGATTATCTGTCGCCGCTGAAGCGTCAGCGCATCAAACAGAAACTGGAAAAGCTGGCCCGCATGAACGCACGCGAAGCCTGAGTACTAACAGAAGGTTAAACTGTGTCTGCATCGCTAAAAATTATCTTTGCCGGTACACCTGACTTTGCAGCGCGTCATCTCGACGCGCTGCTTGCTTCTGAGCATCAGGTAGTTGGCGTATTTACTCAGCCCGACCGTCCATCAGGACGCGGTAATAAACTCACTCCAGGCCCTGTCAAAATGTTGGCACAGGCGCATGATGTTCCCGTGTTCCAGCCAAAATCGCTAAAACCTGAAGATAATCAGCAACTGGTTGCTGACCTGCAAGCCGATATCATGGTGGTGGTGGCTTATGGCCTGATTCTGCCGAAGGCGGTTCTCGATATGCCGCGACTCGGTTGCATCAATGTCCATGGTTCACTCCTGCCACGCTGGCGCGGTGCGGCGCCCATTCAGCGTTCGCTCTGGGCTGGCGACCGCGAAACCGGCGTGACCATTATGCAGATGGATGTGGGTCTGGATACGGGTGACATGCTGCATAAGCTCTCCTGTCCTATCACGCCTGAAGACACCAGCGCATCACTGTATGACAAGCTGGCCGAGCTTGGGCCACAAAGTATGCTGGATACACTCGATCTGCTTGCCAGCGGCAAAGCTCAGCCTGAAGTGCAGGATGAAGCGCTGGTTTCTTACGCTGAGAAGTTGAGTAAAGAAGAGGCGCGTCTTGATTGGTCACTTTCTGCTGCACAGCTTGAGCGCTGCATTCGTGCCTTCAATCCCTGGCCGGTGAGTTTCTTCCTGATCGAGGATCAACCCGTCAAAGTGTGGCAGGCTAGCGTTCTACCTCATCAGAACAAACAGCCGGGCGAAGTCATCCATGCTGATAAAAATGGCATTCAGATTGCCACCGCTGACGGCGTACTCAATCTACTTTCGCTGCAGCCTGCGGGTAAGAAAGCCATGTCCGCGCAAGATCTGCTGAATTCGCGTCGTGAATGGTTTGCCACTGGCACCCTTCTGGCCTGATCTCCAGCCCGGTTTAACCGGGCTTTTTTGTTTGATGAATGAATATGAAAAAAGCAACTAACCTGCGTAGTCTCGCCGCGCAACTGATTGAACGCGTGGTAGATAAAGGTGAATCGCTCAGTGCCATTCTGCCTGGCGCGCAAAAAACATTGGCTGATAAAGATGGCGCGCTGTTGCAGGAACTCTGCTTTGGCGTAATGCGCACTCTGCCACAACTGGAAGCGCTGATTGGCAAACTGATGGAGCGCACGTTAACGGGAAAGCAGCGCGTACTGCATTACCTGATAATGGTTGGGTTGTATCAGTTGCTGTACACGCGCGTGCCAGCACATGCCGCACTGGCCGAAACGGTTGCCGGTGCAGAAGTCCTGAAGCGTACGGCGCTGAAGGGATTGATTAACGGTGTACTGCGTCAGTTCCAGCGTCAGCAAGAGGAACTGGTTGCTGCAGTGGATCAAGGCCCACAGCGCTACTGGCATCCCGGTTGGTTGCTTAAGCGTTTGCAGACAGCCTGGCCAGATCAATGGCAGCAGATCGTTGACGCCAATAATCAGCGACCGCCGATGTGGTTGCGCGTCAATCGCCAGCACCATAGCCGTGATGCGTGGCTGAACCTGTTGCAGGCTGAAGATAAAGCAGCCTTCCCCGCCGATGCGCCGGATGCTCTGCGCCTTGAATCCCCTGCTCCTGTCAGTCAGTTACCGGGCTTCGATCAAGGATGGGTGACAGTACAAGATTTGTCTGCACAGCGCTGTGCTCTGCTGCTTGAGCCACAAAAAAATGAAGCCATTCTCGATCTCTGCGCAGCGCCCGGCGGCAAGACCACGCATATTCTGGAAATCGCCCCTCAGGCAAACGTGCTGGCGGTAGATATCGATCAACAACGTTTGACCCGCGTGCATGAAAATCTGCAGCGCCTGGGTATGCAAGCCGAAGTGCGTCAGGGCGATGGCCGGACACCTGCAGAGTGGTGCGGCGACCAGCAATTTGACCGTATTCTGCTGGATGCACCTTGTTCTGCAACCGGAGTGATTCGACGTCACCCTGATATCAAATGGTTGCGCCGCGATCGTGATATCCCTGAACTGGCTGCACTGCAGCGCGAAATCCTCAATGCAGTTTGGCCACGTTTGAAATCCGGCGGCACGATGATTTACGCGACCTGCTCGATCCTGCCCGAAGAAAACCATCAGCAGATCGCGGCCTTTCTGGCTGAGCACGATGATGCCGCCGCTGAGCAGCTGCCCGAAGGCCAAATCAATGGGTGGCAAGTCTTCCCGAGCGTTGATGGCGGTGACGGATTCTTTTACGCTAAGTTGATAAAGAAATAGTGCGGCGCATTCTGACAAGAGCGATTCAACGATGAAAATTATTATCCTCGGCGCCGGGCAGGTTGGCGGCACACTTGCTGAAAACCTGGTGGGCGAAAATAACGACATCACTGTTGTTGATACGGATGCCACCCGTCTGCGCGCGTTGCAGGACAAATTTGACCTGCGCGTGGTGCACGGCCATGGTTCCCATCCACGTATATTGCGTGAAGCCGGTGCTGAAGATGCCGATATGCTGGTTGCTGTCACCAGTTCCGACGAAACCAACATGATTGCCTGTCAGATTGCCTATTCGCTTTTCAATACGCCAAACCGAATTGCCCGTATTCGCGCGGCGGAATATTTGCGCGATGCCGAAAAGCTGTTTGTACCGGAAGCCGTACCTATCGATCATTTGATTTCACCGGAACAGTTGGTTATCGACAACATCTATCGCCTGATTCAGTATCCTGGCGCATTGCAGGTAGTTAACTTTGCCGAAGGGAAAGTGAGCCTTGCAGTAGTAAAAGCCTATTACGGTGGGCCACTGGTCGGTAACCCGTTGTCCATTTTGCGTGAACATATGCCGCATATTGATACACGCGTAGCGGCTATTTTCCGTCAGGATCGCCCTATTCGCCCTCAGGGTTCCACGATCGTCGAAGCGGGTGATGAAGTCTTCTTTATTGCCGCGAGCCAGCATATTCGTGCGGTAATGAGCGAAATGCAGCGCCTTGAGAAACCCTACAAGCGCATTATGCTGGTCGGCGGCGGCAACATCGGTTTTGGTTTGGCCCAGCGGTTGGAAAAACAGTACAGCGTGAAGTTGATTGAACGTAATCAACAACGCGCAGCAGAACTGGCTGAGCGTCTGCACGACACCGTGGTGTTTTATGGTGATGCTTCAGATCAGGAGTTGCTCGCCGAAGAACATGTTGATCAGGTGGATCTTTTCATCGCCGTCACCAATGACGACGAAGCCAACATTATGTCGGCCATGCTCGCAAAGAAGATGGGAGCGAAAAAGGTCATGGTTTTGATCCAGCGTCGTGCTTATGTCGATCTGGTTCAGGGTAGCGTGATCGATATTGCCATCTCTCCGCAGCAGGCCACCATTTCCGCCCTGCTTGGTCACGTGCGCAAGGCAGATATTGTTGGCGTCTCCTCACTGCGACGCGGGATTGCCGAAGCCATTGAAGCTATTGCGCACGGTGAAGAGACCACTTCCCGCGTAGTGGGTCGTTTAATTGAAGATATCAAACTACCGCCGGGTACGATTATTGGCGCTGTCGTACGTGGCGATGAAGTGATCATTGCTAACGACAACGTGCGTATTGAACAGGGCGATCATGTCATTATGTTCCTGACAGATAAGAAGTTTGTCCCAGATGTTGAACGTCTCTTCCAGCCAAGTCCTTTCTTCCTCTAAATCGCCGCGGGCGTTTGCCCGCCATGATAATTTTGCTTAATCCGCTGTTATCATGGCAATTGCACAAAGGTTTGTTAGACTTTAGCCATTGGCCAAGGCAAGGAGATAACAATGAGTTTATTCAAAGAGTTTCGTGATTTTGCAATGCGTGGGAACGTGGTGGATTTGGCAGTCGGTGTGATTATCGGTGCCGCTTTCGGCAAGATTGTTTCATCACTGGTCGCGAATATCATCATGCCACCACTGGGATTACTGATTGGCGGAGTCGATTTTAAACAGTTTAAGTGGGTCCTAAAACCGGCCGAGGGTGATGTACCTGCTGTCGTAATGGAATACGGTAACTTTATTCAAACCATTTTTGATTTTGTCATCGTCGCCTTTGCCATCTTTATGGCCATCAAACTGATGAACAAGCTGTATCAGAAGAAAGAAGTTGAAAAACCAGCGCCAAAACCAACCAACGAAGAAGTGTTGCTCACTGAAATTCGCGATCTGTTGAAACAGCAGAACAGCGATAAACTGTGATAAAAAAGCCGCCAAGTGCAGGCGGCTTTTTTGTCTGTAAAGCAGAAGGCCAGTGATAAACTTTTCTGCTTATCACTGGACTCCCAGTTTCTCCCCTTCGCATGTTTATCTTTACGTCGGTAGCTGCCTTTCCCTTTCTGATTCTGTTCAACTCGCTGACGAAACAGCGGATCATGTAACAGTGCCTCCAAAGCGTTATCGTTAATCTTGCCTTTGCGATGCTGATAGCGACTCATAATGTCCTCCGGTTAATAATGGCGCAACTATAGGCTTTCCTGTGTGAAATTCAATCCTTGCTACAACAAATTTCCACCTGCGGCTCTTCACCTTTTTCCAGCGCTTCAAGAATAGAACAGCAGGCACTGCTATGTAGATCCCCGCAACAGGTCGCGGCTAAACGTTCTAATGAGCGCTGAATGGTTTGCAACTCGGCAATCATGCCATTCACTTCATCCAGACGCCTGGCCACGATCGCTTTGGACTCCTGACAGGTATGGTGCTCGGGATCGATACGGATCGATAATAAACCGCGGATCGAATCCAGGCTGAAACCGAGCTGACGCCCATAGCGGATAAAGCGTAAGCGCTGAAGATCATCATCATTATAGAGACGGAATCCGCCTTCAGTGCGAATCTCATGATCCATCATTTGCTGCTTTTCATAAAAACGTATGGTGTCAGGCGTAACGTCAGCAAGTTTAGCCAGCTGGCCAATTTTATACATGTTACTTCTCCTGAAGCATGCGGTGTCGAATGGCACCGCCATATTCACCACGTAAAAAATCTGTGCTCATTCCTGCCTGCTGTAACTTCATCTCCAGCAGGGTTAATCTTTTTTTGAGTTCACTGGCTTGATGCTCGTCAGGATCCAAAAGCTGTAAAAGATCGTTGAGTTGCACAGCTTCGCGGCGCATTTCAAGTTCAGGGGGTAAAAAACCTGAGTTTTTCAGTAATCGATATGCCGTACGTAACTCAGGCGGCACGCCACTTTCGTCTTCGAGCTGTAAAGGTGCACCTTCACCTGGTAGATTACTTAGTTCACCTTTTTCCTGCGCGGCGCGTATCTGCTGTTCTACCAGCTGGTCAATTAACCACATATTGAACCTCTACGACTTACAACAGCGTTCAGCATAGCGAAAGATGGGGGGGATGGGGAATTGGAGACAATAAAAAACCCGCCGAAGCGGGTTTTCTACGTTACTGCAAATTACTCTGCAGCAGCTTCTGCTTGAGCTTCTGGACGATCAACCAGCTCGATGTAAGCCATCGGAGCGTTGTCACCAGCACGGAAGCCACACTTCAGAATACGAGTGTAACCACCGGCACGGCTCGCGAAACGCGGGCCCAGCTCGTTAAACAGTTTTGCCACGATCTCGTTATCACGAGTGCGGGCGAATGCCAGACGACGATTAGCTACGCTGTCGGTCTTGGCAAGAGTAATCAGCGGCTCAACTACGCGACGCAGTTCTTTGGCTTTCGGCAGAGTCGTTTTGATGATCTCGTGACGAACCAGAGAACCGGCCATGTTGCGGAACATAGCCTGACGATGGCTGCTGTTGCGGTTCAGTTGACGACCACTCTTACGATGGCGCATGACCTTATCCTTCTCAGTGAAACCTTAACCTGTGATCTGATTATTCATCAGCAATGCTTGCTGGTGGCCAGTTTTCCAGGCGCATGCCCAGAGACAAACCACGTGAAGCGAGCACATCTTTAATCTCAGTAAGAGATTTTTTACCAAGGTTAGGCGTTTTAAGCAGCTCAACCTCGGTACGCTGTACCAGATCACCGATGTAGTGGATAGCTTCTGCCTTGAGGCAGTTAGCAGAGCGGACAGTCAATTCCAGATCGTCAACAGGGCGCAGCAGGATCGGATCGAATTCTGGTTTCTCTTCTTTCACTTCCGGCTGACGTACATCACGTAAGTCAACGAAAGCTTCCAGTTGTTCTGCCAGGATGGTAGCCGCACGACGAATCGCCTCTTCAGGATCGATTGTGCCGTTGGTTTCCATTTCGATGACCAGCTTGTCCAGGTCGGTGCGCTGTTCTACACGCGCTGCTTCAACATTGTAGGCGATACGGTCTACAGGGCTGTAGCAAGCGTCAACCAACAGACGGCCGATTGGGCGCTCATCTTCTTCCGAATGAATTCGGGCAGAAGCCGGCACATAACCACGACCACGCTGAACTTTGATACGCATGCTAATAGATGCGTTTTCATCGGTCAGATGGCAGATCACATGCTGTGGCTTGACGATTTCGACATCACCGTCGTGGGTGATATCGGCTGCAGTCACAGGGCCAATGCCAGATTTATTCAAAGTAAGGATGACTTCATCTTTACCCTGAACTCTTACCGCCAGCCCTTTCAGATTGAGCAAGATTTCCAGGATATCTTCCTGTACGCCCTCTTTGGTGGAGTACTCGTGGAGCACGCCATCGATCTCAACCTCGGTCACCGCGCAACCCGGCATGGAAGAAAGCAGAATACGGCGCAGTGCGTTGCCAAGAGTATGGCCAAAGCCACGCTCTAACGGCTCAAGGGTCACCTTGGCGTGCGTCGAACTCACTTGCTCGATATCTACCAGGCGCGGTTTTAGAAACTCTGTCACAGAACCCTGCATTGTGTCCTCTCTTTGGTACTAAGCTTTACTTAGAGTAAAGCTCGACGATCAGGTGTTCGTTAATGTCCGCAGACAGATCAGTACGTTCAGGAATACGCTTGAACACACCTTCCATCTTAGTCGCATCAACTTCCAGCCAGGTTGGCTTTTCACGCTGCTCAGCCAGCTCCAGAGCGGCCTTCACGCGAGATTGCTGTTTGGCTTTCTCACGGATGCTAACGACATCATTCGGAGATACCTGATAAGAAGCGATGTTAACAACGCGACCGTTCACCAGGATAGATTTATGGCTAACCAGCTGACGTGCTTCTGCACGAGTGGCACCAAAGCCCATACGGTAAACAACGTTATCCAGACGACCTTCCAGCAGAGCCAACAGGTTTTCACCGGTGTTGCCTTTCAGACGTGCTGCTTCTTTGTAGTAGTTACGGAACTGACGCTCAAGCACGCCGTACATACGACGAACTTTCTGCTTCTCACGTAACTGACCGCCGTAGTCAGACAGACGCGGTTTACGCGCACCGTGCTGGCCAGGTGGTTGTTCAATTTTGCACTTGGTATCGATCGCGCGAACGCCAGACTTAAGGAATAAGTCGGTGCCCTCACGACGGCTCAGCTTGAGCTTAGGACCCAAATATCTTGCCATTTTCTTTCTCCAACTAACCTAAAAACGGGCGTTAAACGCGACGTTTTTTCGGCGGACGACAACCGTTGTGAGGGATTGGAGTCACATCAGTAATATTAGTGATGCGGAAACCAGCAGCGTTCAGAGCACGAATTGTTGATTCGCGACCTGGACCTGGACCCTTAACCATAACTTCCAGATTCTTAATACCGTAATCTTTCACTGCTTCTGCACAGCGCTCTGCAGCTACCTGAGCAGCAAACGGAGTAGATTTACGTGAACCGCGGAAACCGGAACCACCGGCGGTTGCCCAACCCAGTGCGTTACCCTGACGATCAGTGATGGTAACGATGGTGTTGTTAAAAGATGCATGGACATGAGCCACGCCATCTGAGACTTGCTTTCTTACACGCTTGCGTGCACGAACTGGTGCCTTTGCCATTATTTACTCACCCCGATTATTTCTTGATCGGTTTACGCGGACCCTTACGGGTACGTGCATTGGTCTTAGTACGCTGACCGCGAACTGGCAGACCACGACGATGGCGTAAACCACGATAGCAACCAAGGTCCATCAGACGCTTGATGCTCAGGGTGATTTCACGGCGCAGATCACCTTCAACAACGAATTTACCAACTGCTTCACGCAGCTGTTCAATTTGTTCTTCAGACAGCTCTCTGATCTTAACATTTTCAGCGATACCCGTTGAAGCGCAGATGGCTTTAGAACGGGTCTTGCCGATACCGAAGATCGAAGTTAATGCGATTACGGTATGTTTTTGATCAGGAATGTTAATGCCTGCTATACGGGCCACTATGCACTCCTATAATTAAATAAATGCGTCCCATGCTGAAAAGCCCGTTTTCAGGATACTCAAATGGTAACGCATCGACATACAAAAGATTGGCTGGCTAATCTAGCCAGCTCAACCCGACTTTGCAAGAAAAATATGTGACAATATCAGCCTTGGCGCTGTTTATGCTTTGGCTCGGCGCTGCAAATCACACGTACGACACCGTCGCGGCGGATGATTTTGCAGTTACGACATAATTTCTTGACGGAAGCACGAACTTTCATTTTTACTCTCCGTAACTTCTCAAGCGCCTGAATTAACGGCCGTAGCCTTTCAGGTTTGCTTTCTTCAATGCAGACTCATACTGACTCGACATCATCAGAGTTTGCACTTGAGCCATAAAGTCCATGATGACAACCACTACGATAAGCAGCGATGTGCCGCCAAAGTAGAAGGGAACCTTCATGGCATCACGCATGAACTCCGGGATCAGGCAGATAAAGGTAATGTACAGTGCGCCGATTAAGGTCAAACGTGTCATTACTTTATCGATATACTTCGCCGTTTGCTCTCCCGGACGAATTCCCGGTACGAATGCTCCAGACTTCTTCAAGTTATCAGCTGTTTCACGTGGGTTGAAAACCAACGCCGTGTAGAAGAAACAGAAGAAGATGATTGCAGTCGCATAGAGTAGCACATAAAGCGGCTGTCCTGGTTGCAAATACAGCGAAATTGTTGTCAGCCAGTTCCAACCGGTTCCGCCCCCGAACCATGACGCGATGGTTGCTGGGAACAGAATAATGCTGGAAGCAAAGATAGCCGGAATTACACCCGCCATATTCACTTTCAACGGTAAATGTGTGCTCTGTGCAGCATATACACGACGACCTTGCTGACGTTTAGCGTAGTTGACCACAATGCGGCGCTGGCCACGCTCAACGAAAATAACAAAGAACGTCACTGCAAATACAAGAACTGCAACCAACAGCAACAGGAGGAAGTGCAGGTCACCTTGCCGCGCTTGCTCGATGGTATGGCCAATGGCCGGCGGGAGACCCGCAACAATACCTGCGAAGATAATGATCGAGATACCGTTACCGATACCTCGTTCAGTAATCTGTTCGCCCAGCCACATCAGGAACATTGTCCCGGTAACCAGACTTACAACAGCGGTAAAGTAGAATGCGAAACCTGGATTCATTACCAGACCTTGCATTCCAGGCATATTCGGCAGACCGGTAGCAATACCGATCGACTGGAATACAGCCAGAACCAGGGTGCCATAGCGAGTGTACTGGCTAATCTTACGACGACCAGCTTCACCCTCTTTCTTAATCTCGGCCAACGCGGGATGAACCACCGTCAGCAACTGGATAATAATAGAGGCCGAAATATACGGCATAATACCCAGTGCGAAGATTGAGGCACGACTGAGAGCACCACCAGAGAACATGTTGAACATTTCAATGATGGTGCCACGCTGTTGCTCAAGCAGTTTGGCAAGTACAGTGGCATCGATACCAGGGATTGGAATAAAAGAGCCAATACGGAAGACAATCAGTGCACCGATAACAAACAAAAGTCTGCGCTTCAGTTCACCAAAGCCACCTTTGGCACTTTGAAAATCTAATCCCGGTTGCTTTGCCATCTGCTACTTATTCCTCGATTTTACCGCCAGCAGCTTCGATTGCAGCACGCGCACCTTTAGTGACACGCAGACCACGAATCGTTACCGGTGCAGAAACTTCACCAGACAGAATCACTTTCGCGAACTCGATCTGAACACCGATGATGTTGGCTGCTTTCAGAGTATTCAGGTCAACAATACCGCCTTCAACTTTCGCCAGGTCAGACAGACGAACTTCTGCAGTGACCATTGCTTTGCGAGAGGTGAAACCGAATTTCGGCAGACGACGATACAGAGGCATCTGACCACCCTCGAAACCGCGACGTACGCCACCGCCAGAACGAGAGTTCTGACCTTTGTGACCACGACCACCGGTTTTACCGAGGCCAGAACCGATACCACGACCCAGACGCTTAGAAGCGTGTTTAGACCCTTCGGCCGGAGACAGAGTGTTTAAGCGCATCTCTTACTCCTCCACTTTCAGCATGTAGGAAATCGCGTTAACCATACCGCGCACTGCTGGCGTGTCTTCACGCTCAACGGTATGACCAATACGACGCAGACCCAAGCCAACCAGAGTGGCTTTGTGCTTAGGCAGGCGGCCGATTGAACTGCGGGTTTGTGTAATTTTAATAGTCTTAGCCATCGTGATTACCCCAGAATTTCTTCAACGGATTTACCACGCTTGGCAGCGACCATTTCTGGAGAATTCATATTGCCCAGGCCATCGATAGTTGCACGAACCACGTTAATCGGGTTAGTAGAACCATACGCTTTAGCCAGAACGTTATGCACTCCAGCAACTTCTAAAACAGCGCGCATTGCACCGCCGGCGATGATACCGGTACCTTCAGAAGCTGGCTGCATGAACACACGAGAACCCGTGTGAGCACCTTTAACAGGGTGCTGCAGGGTGCCGTGAGTCAGCGCGACGTTAATCATGTTGCGACGGGCTTTTTCCATCGCTTTCTGGATCGCTGCTGGAACTTCACGCGCTTTACCGTAACCAAAACCAACGCGGCCGTTACCATCACCCACTACAGTCAGTGCGGTGAAGGAGAAAATACGACCACCTTTTACAGTTTTAGATACACGGTTTACCGCGATCAGTTTTTCCTGCAGTTCGCCAGCTTGTTTCTCGATGTTTGACATCTTAGACCTCTACCTTAGAACTGAAGGCCAGCTTCACGGGCAGCATCTGCCAGTGCCTGGACACGACCATGATATTGGAACCCGGAACGGTCGAAAGAAACATTAGTAATGCCTTTCTCGACAGCGCGCTCAGCCAGAGCTTTACCTACAGCTGCAGCAGCGTCTTTGTTACCGGTGTACTTCAGTTGTTCGGCAATAGCTTTTTCTACAGTAGAAGCAGCAACCAGAACTTCGGAACCGTTCGGGGCGATCACCTGTGCGTAAATATGACGCGGGGTACGATGTACCACCAGGCGAGTAGCACCCAGCTCTTTGAGCTTGCGACGTGCACGGGTCGCACGACGGATACGAGCAGATTTCTTATCCATAGTGTTACCTTACTTCTTCTTAGCCTCTTTGGTACGCACGACTTCGTCGGCGTAACGAACACCCTTGCCTTTGTAAGGCTCAGGACGACGGTAGGCGCGCAGATCCGCTGCAACCTGACCAATCAGCTGTTTATCAGCGCCTTTCAGCACGATCTCAGTCTGAGTTGGACATTCAGCAGTGATGCCGGCCGGCAGTGCATGGTCAACAGGGTGAGAGAAGCCCAGGGCCAAGCTCACAGAGTTGCCTTTAACAGCTGCACGATAACCAACACCAACCAGTTGCAGCTTCTTGGTGAAGCCTTCGGTAACACCGATAACCATGCCGTTCAGCAGCGCACGAGCAGTACCTGCCTGTGCCCAAGCGTCCGAGAAGCCTTCGCGTGGAGCGAAAGTCAGGGCGTTGTCTGCATGCTTAACTTCTACAGCACTGTTGATAGTACGAGTCAGCTCGCCGTTTTTGCCTTTGATCGAAACTTCCTGACCGTTGAGTTTTACCTCTACGCCCGCAGGAACAACGACAGGTGCTTTTGCAACACGAGACATTTTATCCTCCGATTACGCTACGTAGCAGATAATTTCGCCACCAAGACCAGCCTGGCGCGCTGCACGATCAGTCATGACACCTTTAGAGGTAGAGATTACAGCGATGCCCAGACCAGCCATTACTTTTGGCAGCTCATCTTTTTTCTTATAGATGCGCAGACCTGGACGGCTAACACGCTGAATGCTCTCTACCACAGCCTTGCCCTGGAAATACTTTAAAGTAACTTCCAGCTCAGACTTGATGTCGCCTTCGATTTTAAAATCTTCAATGTAGCCTTCTTCCTTCAGCACGTTGGCAATTGCCACTTTCAGCTTGGAGGAAGGCATAGAGACCGCAACTTTGTTCGCGGCCTGACCGTTACGGATACGGGTCAGCATATCCGCGATCGGATCTTGCATGCTCATCTGTGTTACTCCCGTGATTCAAATGGTGACAATTACCAGCTAGCCTTTTTCAGACCCGGGATTTCACCGCGCATTGCGGCTTCACGGACCTTGATACGGCTCAACCCAAACTTCCGCAGGAAACCGTGCGGACGACCTGTCTGACGGCAGCGGTTACGCTGACGGGAAGGGCTGGAATCACGCGGCAGACTCTGCAGCTTGAGAACGGCATCCCAACGATCTTCGTCGGATGCGTTCACATCAGAAATGATCGCTTTCAGTTCTGCGCGCTTAGCGAAGAACTTGTCTGCTAATTTCACACGCTTTACTTCGCGTGCTTTCATCGATTGCTTAGCCATTAAGTAACCCTACCTTACTTGCGGAACGGGAAGTCAAAGGCAGCCAGCAGAGCACGGCCTTCATCATCAGATTTCGCAGTAGTGGTAATGGTAATATCCAAACCACGAACGCGATCGACTTTGTCATAATCGATTTCTGGGAAGATGATCTGCTCACGAACGCCCATGCTGTAGTTACCGCGACCATCGAAAGACTTAGCAGACAAGCCGCGGAAGTCACGAATACGTGGTACAGCAATAGTGATCAGGCGCTCAAAGAACTCCCACATGCGCTCGCCGCGCAGAGTTACTTTACAGCCGATCGGATAGCCCTGACGGATTTTGAAGCCTGCAACTGATTTGCGTGCTTTGGTGATCAACGGTTTTTGACCGGAGATTGCTGCCAGGTCAGCTGCTGCGTTATCCAGCAGTTTCTTGTCAGCGATCGCTTCACCAACACCCATGTTCAGGGTGATCTTCTCGACCCGAGGGACTTGCATGACAGAATTGTAGCCGAACTCAGTCATGAGTTTCTGGACTACTTCGTCTTTGTAGTAATCATGCAGTTTCGCCATCGTACTACTCCAAATTACTTGATAGTTTCGCTATTAGACTTGAAGAAACGGACTTTTTTGCCTTCTTCGAATCTAAAGCCTACACGGTCAGCCTTGCCGGTTGCCGCATTGAAGATTGCAACGTTAGAAACCTGAATAGCAGCTTCTTTTTCAACGATGCCGCCTGGTTGGTTCAGAGCCGGAACCGGCTTCTGGTGTTTCTTAACCAGGTTGATACCTTCAACGATGACCTTACCAGAAGTCAGGACATTCTTTACTTTACCGCGTTTACCTTTGTCTTTACCGGTAATCACGATAACTTCGTCGTTACGACGGATTTTCGCTGCCATTGCTCGCTCCTTAGAGTACTTCTGGTGCCAGAGAGATAATTTTCATGAACTTTTCAGTACGAAGTTCACGAGTTACCGGCCCAAAAATACGCGTACCGATAGGCTGCTCGCTGTTATTGTTTAAAATAACGCATGCATTACCATCGAAGCGAATGACAGAACCGTCCGGGCGACGAACACCCTTCCTGGTGCGCACCACTACCGCCTTCAGGACATCACCTTTCTTAACTTTACCGCGAGGAATTGCTTCCTTGATGGTAACTTTAATGATGTCGCCGACGCCTGCGTAGCGACGGTGCGAGCCACCCAGAACCTTGATACACATTACGCGACGTGCACCGGAGTTGTCGGCGACGTTCAGCATAGTCTGTTCTTGGATCATTTTAGTGCTCCGCTAATGTCAACTACTACTTCGGGACCCAAACCTCAGGTCGTTAAAAAGCCCCATAATTGAGGGCGCGGCATTATAACACCGGTTCTCGCAGATGGGTAGAAAAAATGAACGGCTCAGACGAGCCGTTCATTTTATTTTTTAGAGGAAGCGGATTCTATTACAGAACCGCTTTCTCTACAACGCGAACCAGCGCCCAAGACTTAGTCTTAGACAGTGGACGGGTTTCGCGGATTTCTACCACGTCACCGATTCCACATTCGTTGTTCTCGTCATGGATGTGCAGCTTAGTCGTACGCTTGATGAACTTACCGTAGATCGGGTGTTTCACGACACGTTCGATAGCAACTACTGCAGATTTCTGCATTTTGTCACTAATTACACGACCCTGCAGAGTACGGATTTTATCGGTCATTACGCCGCCTTCTCAGTCAGTAAAGTCTTAACACGTGCAACATTACGACGCACTTGCTTCAGCAGATGGGTCTGCTGCAGCTGGCCGGATGCTGCCTGCATGCGCAGGTTGAATTGCTCACGCAGCAGGTTAAGAAGCTCAGCGTTCAGCTCTTCAACGCTTTTTTCACGCAGCTCATTTGCTTTCATTACATCACCGTCTTAGTAACAAAGGTGGTTTTGATAGGCAGTTTTGCTGCTGCCAGCTTGAATGCTTCACGGGCAAGCTCTTCCGGAACACCGTCCATTTCATACAGGACTTTACCCGGTTGGATCAGGGCAACCCAATACTCCACGTTACCCTTACCTTTACCCATACGCACTTCAAGCGGCTTCTCGGTGATCGGTTTGTCCGGGAATACACGGATCCAGATCTTACCTTGACGCTTAACTGCACGGGTCATAGCACGACGTGCTGCTTCGATCTGACGAGCAGTCAGACGACCACGGCCAACAGCTTTCAGACCGAAAGTACCGAAGCTGACATCCGTACCCTGCGCCAGACCACGGTTGCGGCCTTTGTGCACTTTACGGAATTTCGTACGCTTTGGTTGTAACATCAGCGACTCTCCTTACTTACGGCCTTTACGCTGCTGCTTTTTAGGTTGAGCAGCCGGTTCCGGTTGTTCAACAGCAGCCATACCACCCAGGATCTCACCTTTGAAGATCCATACCTTAACGCCGATTACACCATAAGTGGTGTGCGCTTCAGAGGTGTTGTAGTCAATGTCTGCACGCAGAGTGTGCAGTGGCACGCGACCTTCACGGTACCATTCGGTACGTGCGATCTCGGCTCCGCCCAAACGGCCGCTAACTTCAACTTTAATACCCTTCGCGCCCAGACGCATTGCGTTCTGAACAGCACGCTTCATCGCACGACGGAACATCACACGACGCTCCAGCTGTGAAGTGATGCTATCAGCAACCAATTTAGCGTCCAGTTCCGGTTTACGGACTTCGGCGATATTGATCTGTGCAGGAACGCCAGCGATTTTCGCTACGACCGTGCGCAGTTTTTCTACGTCTTCACCTTTCTTACCGATAACGATACCCGGGCGAGCGGTGTGAATGGTCACACGGATGCTCTTAGCCGGACGCTCGATAACGATACGAGATACAGACGCTTTAGCCAGTTCCTTAGTCAGGAACTGACGTACTTTAAAATCGCTGTCCAGGTTGTCAGCGAATTCTTTGGTGTTCGCAAACCAGGTAGAGTTCCATGGTTTTACAATACCCAGGCGAATACCATTAGGATGTACTTTCTGACCCATTGCTAGTCTCCAGAGTCTCAGCGATCGGACACAACCACAGTAATGTGGCTGGTGCGCTTCAGGATGCGATCTGCACGACCTTTCGCACGCGGCATAATGCGCTTCATGCTTGGGCCTTCGTCTACGAAGATTTTCGCGACTTTCAGATCGTCGATATCAGCGCCATCGTTGTGTTCGGCGTTCGCAATGGCAGATTCCAGGACTTTCTTAACCAACACAGCAGCTTTCTTGTTGGTGTAGGTCAGAATATCCAGAGCCTGCGACACTTTCTTACCGCGAATCAGGTCAGCAACAAGGCGGACCTTCTGAGCAGAAGAACGAGCATGGCGATGTTGAGCAATAGTTTCCATCTCTTCCTCCTACTTATTTCTTCTTGGCTTTCTTATCTGCAGCATGGCCGCGATAAGTACGTGTCGGTGCAAATTCACCCAGTTTGTGGCCGACCATTTCGTCGGATACAAAGACAGGAACGTGCTGACGACCATTATGGACAGCGATGGTCAAACCGATCATGTTAGGGAAGATCGTTGAACGACGGGACCAAGTGCGCAGGGGCTTCTTGTCACCGCTTTCCACCGCTTTCTCTACCTTCTTCAGCAAGTGCAGGTCAATAAAAGGACCTTTCTTGAGAGAACGTGGCATGGCTTATCCTCTAAAATTATTTGCTACGGCGACGTACGATAAATTTATCAGTACGCTTGTTGCTACGGGTCTTCTTACCTTTGGTCTGAACGCCCCACGGAGTTACCGGGTGCTTACCAAAGTTACGACCTTCACCACCACCGTGCGGGTGATCGACTGGGTTCATCGCAGTACCGCGAACGGTAGGACGAACACCACGCCAACGGGTTGCACCAGCTTTACCCAGAACGCGCAGCATGTGCTCAGCGTTACCGACTTCGCCCAGGGTTGCGCGGCAGTCGATTTCGACTTTACGCATTTCGCCTGAACGCAGACGCAGGGTTACGTAGGAACCATCACGCGCAACGATCTGCACGTAAGTACCAGCTGAGCGAGCAATCTGACCGCCTTTGCCTGGTTTCATTTCTACGTTGTGAACGGTAGAACCCACCGGGATGTTACGCATTGGCAGGGTGTTACCTGCTTTAATCGCAGCATCAACGCCAGATTGAACCTGATCACCAGCTTTCAGGCCTTTAGGGGCCAGGATGTAACGGCGCTCGCCATCTTTGTACAGAACCAGTGCGATGTTCGCAGAACGGTTCGGATCGTACTCAAGACGCTCAACAACTGCTGGGATACCATCTTTGTTGCGTTTGAAGTCAACAATACGGTAAGCCTGCTTGTGACCACCACCGATATGACGGGTAGTGATACGACCATTGTTGTTACGACCACCGGATTTGCTGTTTTTTTCTAACAGCGGAGCAAAAGGTTTGCCCTTGTGCAGCTCTGGGTTCACCACTTTAACTACGTGACGACGACCCGGAGATGTCGGTTTACATTTAACAACTGCCATTGTCTTTCTCCTCCGACTTACTCAGCGCCGCCGACGAAGTCCAGATTCTGGCCTTCCTTCAGGGTGACGTAAGCTTTTTTCCAGTCGCTACGACGACCGATACGCTGTCCGTGACGCTTAACTTTACCCTTAACAACCAGGGTGTTTACGTCTTTAACTTCAACTTCGAACAGCTTCTCAACAGCAGCAACGATCTCTGCTTTGGTCGCGTCTTTAGCAACTTTGAGAACGATGGTATTGCTTTTTTCCATCGCAGTAGATGCTTTTTCAGATACGTGCGGTGCACGTACGACTTTCAGCAGACGTTCTTCACGGATCATGCCAGCATCTCCTCAACTTGCTTAACTGCTTCCGCAGTCATAACGACTTTGTCGAAGGCGATCAGGCTAACTGGGTCGATACCTGCTGCATCACGCACGTCAACCTTGTACAGGTTACGCGCAGCCAGGAACAGATTCTCATCCAGTTCACCGGTGATGATCAGCACGTCTTCCAGCGCCATGTCTTTCAGTTTCTGTGCCAGCAGCTTAGTTTTAGGCGCTTCTACAGAGAACGTCTCGACAACGATCAGACGGTCCTGACGTACCAGTTCGGACAGGATGCTTTTCAGCGCGCCGCGGTACATCTTCTTGTTAACTTTTTGACTGTGGTCCTGTGGACGCGCAGCGAAGGTCACGCCACCTGAACGCCAGATCGGGCTCTTTACAGAACCTGAACGCGCACGGCCGGTACCTTTCTGGCGCCAAGGCTTTTTGCCTGAACCAGTTACTTCAGCACGAGTTTTCTGCGCACGAGTACCCTGACGAGCACCAGCGGCATAAGCAACAACAACCTGGTGAACCAGCGCTTCGTTGAAATCACGACCGAAGGTAGTTTCGGAAACAGTCAGCGCGCTCTGCGCGTCTTTCAGTACTAATTCCATTGCTATCCCCTTACGCCTTCACAGCTGGTTTAACAATCAGGTCGCTGCCGGTTGCACCCGGGACAGCACCTTTGACCAGCAGCAGGTTGCGCTCAGCGTCAACACGTACCACTTCCAGGCTCTGAACGGTTACGCGCTCGTTACCCAGTTGACCAGCCATTTTCTTGCCTTTGAACACTTTGCCCGGAGTCTGGTTCTGACCGATAGAACCCGGAACGCGGTGAGACAAGGAGTTACCGTGTGTAGCGTCCTGGGTACGGAAGTTCCAGCGCTTAACGGTACCTGCGAAACCTTTACCTTTAGAGGTACCGGTAACGTCTACTTTTTTAACGTCAGCGAAAATTTCAACACTGATGCTCTGGCCTACTGAGTACTCTTCACCTTCGGTGCGGAATTCCCACAGACCACGGCCAGCTTCAACGCCAGCTTTAGCAAAATGACCTGCTTCCGGCTTGCTCACACGGTTTGCTTTTTTAGCACCGGTGGTCACCTGGATAGCCTGGTAACCGTCGTTTTCCAGGCCTTTGACCTGAGTAACGCGGTTTGCTTCAACTTCGATTACGGTTACTGGGATTGAAACGCCATCTTCAGTGAAGATGCGAGTCATGCCCACTTTTTTACCGACTAAACCAATCATTGTATCAACCTCTCAATCGCTCGATGACCTGATTAACCCAGGCTGATCTGCACGTCAACACCGGCAGCCAGATCCAGACGCATCAGTGCATCAACGGTTTTTTCAGTTGGCTCAACGATGTCTACCAGACGCTTGTGAGTACGGATCTCGTACTGATCGCGCGCGTCTTTGTTAACGTGCGGAGAGATCAGAACGGTGAAACGCTCTTTGCGAGTTGGCAGCGGGATCGGACCACGTACCTGCGCACCAGTGCGCTTGGCAGTCTCAACGATTTCCGCGGTTGATTGATCGATCAGGCGATGATCAAACGCTTTAAGACGGATACGGATTCTTTGGTTCGACATGAGACCAAGGCTCCAAACATTTTATAAACGAAAAGAATTACTACCCACACCCATTACGATTGATGGAGGAGTGTAATCGTTCAGCATATAACTCCCCAATCGGGAGTATTGTCAGGTGATACATAGCTTGCTATCACCTGCGATTCTGCTCGAATCGCGCCATACCAATATCGGCAGGCCCGCGCATTATACGCAAATCAGTTCAGGAAGCAACCCGTGATGCGTTTTTAACCACATCAATTGCGGACTAAATCCGAAAAAGCCTGTATGGGGCTCGATATTTCCCCCTACAGGCTCTGTGACATTGCTACAACGAAAGGGTTTTAGTCTGTGCTTTCTTCTTTTAATTGCGCCTGCAGGTAATTCTGCAAACCGAGTTTTTGAATCAGGTCGAGTTCTGTTTCAAGCCAGTCAATGTGATGCTCTTCCTCACCCAGAATCTCAATCATCATGTCGCGGCTGACGTAATCATGCACCTTGTCGGCATAGGCAATCGCTTCACGTAAATCCTTCGCCCCTTCTAACTCCAACGTCAGATCGGATTGCAACATTTCCGGGACATCTTCACCAATACGCAACCGGCCGAGATCCTGCAAATTTGGAATCCCTTCAAGGAAAAGAATGCGCTCGATGTATTTGTCCGCATGCTTCATTTCATCGATGGATTCGTGATACTCGACATCGTTGAGGCGAATAAGCCCCCAGTTTTTGAACATACGTGCATGAAGAAAGTACTGATTAATCGCAACCAGTTCATTCCCCAGCAGTTTATTGAGATGAGTTATGATTTTACTGTCGCCCTTCATTTTGCTTCCTCCGCTTCCAGGTAAATAGATCGTAGATGCGGATAAAAAGAAGTCAAAAAAACAGGACTGTTTTTGTGGTTATTGCCAGAGGCTGTCGAGTCGACCTAAGCGATTTCTTTGTACAGCGGTACCTTCTGCAGCTCATCATCCATAATCTCGCGCGCAAAACGGATGCACTTACCACACTGTTTTCCGATAGGAACCAGTTGACGAAGATGTTGGATCGATTTGGGCTGATAGCGACGCACTACTTCACGGAGGGTTTTGTCACTCACGGCATTACACAGACAGACGTACATTTACTGCGACTCCAGTACAAATTCCGATCAAAGTGTAAATGAGAATGGTTTTTATTTCAAACGTAGCTTTTGTGTGGGATTGGCTTGAGCGGTGAATTTCAGGCAAAAAAAAAGAGCACAGAAGTGCTCTCTTTTCGTGCTGCGGTGGCTACCTAAGCAACCACCGACATTAACGCAATTAAGCGAGAACTTCAGCAACAACGCCCGCACCAACAGTACGGCCGCCTTCACGGATTGCGAAACGCAGACCCTGGTCCATCGCGATTGGGTGGATCAGCTCAACGGTCATTTTCACGTTGTCGCCTGGCATTACCATCTCAACGCCTTCTGGCAGCTCAACGTTACCAGTCACGTCAGTAGTACGGAAGTAGAACTGTGGACGGTAGCCTTTGAAGAACGGAGTATGACGGCCGCCTTCGTCTTTAGACAGTACGTATACTTCTGATACGAACTTGGTGTGTGGCTTGATGGTGCCTGGCTTAGCCAGTACCTGACCACGCTGGATGTCTTCACGCTTGATACCGCGCAGCAGAACACCACAGTTTTCACCCGCCTGACCCTGGTCCAGCAGCTTACGGAACATTTCAACGCCAGTACAGGTAGACTTAACAGTCGCCTTGATACCAACGATTTCAACTTCGTCGCCCACTTTAACGATACCGCGCTCAACACGACCGGTTACAACAGTACCACGGCCTGAGATTGAGAATACGTCTTCGATTGGCAGCAG
>NZ_JAERJM010000029.1:0-15989 GCF_018257655.1 Pantoea sp. JGM49
TACGCGCCCGATTATCCACTGTCGCCAGGGGTGGGCTGCCGGCCGTCTGAGCAGCGTCTGCCACTGCGAGGCGGCAGTCGGCCAGTCATGCGCCATTTCCGCTCTGACGACGGGCTGACTCAGCTTCTGATAGTAATTCATACGTGCTCCTGACAGCGCCTGCCTACAACGCGTACAGGCCGGATGACATCTCTGATATCAGTATAAGCCGCTATCCTTACAGCCACAGCGGGAGCTCACCATGTGTGGAAGATTTGCGCAGTACAGCAGCCGTGGTGAGTATTTTGACGCGTTGTGCCTGGCATAGGACGAAATTACGCTCGACCCGGAGCCCATTGGCCGGTTCAACGCCGCGCCAGGCACGCGTGTGCTGCTCCTCATCGGGAGCAGGCCAGAAATGCTGAACCGGATTAAGGCCTAAGGAAAGCTGCCCGTAGTGGCTCTTAAAACCAATTATTTTAAAAGCCGATCAACAGGATTTTAAAGGAGAAGTAAACAGTGTTATCAACGAAGGCCACAGCCGGGTTTCTCATTTTCAGTCATTATTCAGCTCTGTTTGTATACGGGAGATCTCATGCCGTCTGAACCGGGTATCCGACACGATATTACGCTGGGGCTTTACTGCCTGCCCGCCATCATTATTATCAGCGTTGCAGGCTATCTAACCGACCATGTTGCCGCAGCCAGTATCGAAACAGGTGGCGCGATTACCCTTGCTTTCGGAGCAAACAAAACATGGGGAGGGTCATCACTGTCATTGCTCGCAACCACTGTGGCGGGTCTTATTTTTTCTGCCTGGCTGGGTAGTCTGACTGGAAATATATTTTCCCTGTATGTGGCCGGTGCACTGCTTTACACCGGCTTGTATGTGGTGATGGCTAACATCGATGTCAGTGCATGGTGGATGCTGCAGCAGTGGACAATTACTTACCTCGTGTCGGGCAGCTTTGCCGGAACCCCGGAGCATGCCCTCCTGCGTGCCGGTCTTGTCGGTGCAGGCGGAATACTACAGATGATAATTCTGGTAATAATCTTCCAGCGACGAAAATTTCAGCTTCGCGATTTCAGCCCGGGCACGTGGAAACGTTTTTTGATGCATTTCCTTGTTAAGTACAAACATCGTGTCCATCTGCAATGGTCAGTCATATGCGGCATGCTGGGGATGACTGGTGCGCTGACGGCAGTTCATCTGCTAAACCTGACTAATGGCTACTGGGCGGGTATGACGCTGCTCATCTGCCTGCGAAATAATTACCGGGATACGTTATCAAGGGTGCAGACACGTGTGCTTGGTACGCTGACAGGCTGCATTACGGCAGCCGGCCTTATCGATTATTGCAGCAGTTCGTTATTCATAATGGCTGGCTTTATTATCACCGGGTTTGCTGCCTTCACCTTCTCTTATTCAATGATCAATCGCTCGTATGGCCTCTTCAGCTTTCTCATCACCACAATGGTGGTTTTCATGATCTCCGGATTCGGCATTCCTCAGACAGGTATTGCCCTGCACCGGTTTGAGTCGACTGCCCTGGGAGGGGCAACAGCTATTCTGGCGATCATACTTACCCGAATGGCCACGCGCGCACAGATTATGAAGGTTAGCCGTTCAGGGACAGGATGATTTTTCATCATTAATGCCATCCACAGGACGATGGCTGGGGGGCGTTAGCGTGACGCCCGCTATGAACGCCAGGATAAGTACCGAAAACATGCATGCCATGCAGGTCACCTGCGAGGGCCAGTGCATAATGTCAGGCAGCAGAATCCTCCCGCCGATACCTTAAATGCAGGGAGCCATTCTGCAGAGCGATACCAGAGATAGCCTGTGGGCTCAGGCTACGCTCCCCATTAATGGTCTTATCCACAAATACACAGGAGCGATCCAATAACAGTTCCACATAGATCCTTTAAGTTCCATATAGATCCCGGCCCTCTGCAAACCCCGCCATCGCTGGTCTGAAGCCATATCCGGATGTGTACTGAAGGGATCTTCGTGTGTGCTGGCGGGTGAAATATGTGTGCCAGCGGGATGGAAATGTGTCGTGCCGGGATGTATTGTGTGTGCTGGCGGGAAGAGCCCGGATCATACTCTTGAGCAGCACATACGCGCAGGGAATTCACATAACAAAATGAAAGAAAACACTTTTATTGGCGATGCGCTGTACAGCGACATGATCAGCAAGGAAAAACAACTCACAGTTAATTCTAATAATACCGTGCAGCCCGTCGCGCTGATGCGACTGGGCGTTTTTGTGCCCAAGCCTTCAAAATCGCAGGGGGAAAATAATGTTGTGGATGCCTCCGAGCTGTTTTCCCAGCTGGAAATCGCCAGAGCTGAAGGTTACGACAACATCAACATTGCGGGCCCGCGTCTGGATATGGACTGCGACTTCAAGGTCTGGATTGGCGTCATCTATGCATTCAGCAAGCACGGGCTTAATTCAAATAAAATCGAGCTGAAATTTAGCGATTTTGCAAAAGGGTGTGGGTTTTCAGCCAAGCGCATAGACAGTCGTCTGCGCAGTGCTATTCATGAATCGCTGGGTAAACTGCGTAATAAATCGATCTCGTTTAAGCGGGGAAAAGACGTACGTGGCAGCTACCAGACAGGCCTGCTCAAAACCGGCTATTTTGACGCTGACAAAGACATTGTTCAGCTTGAAGCCGATGAGAAGCTCTGGGAACTTTTTCAGCTCGATTATCGCGTGCTTCTGCAACAGCATGCTATTAAGGCGCTTCCAAAGAAAGAGGCAGCCCAGGCCATATATACCTTTATCGAAAGCCTGCCCGCTCATCCCATACCCGTGGCCTTTGCGCGCCTGCGTGAACGCCTTTCGCTCTCCAGTTCGGTGAGCGAACAAAATCGCACGATCAAAAAAGCGCTGGAGCAGCTGCAGAAAATCGGGTATCTGGAATTTTCACTTGTCCGTAAAGAACGTGAGAATTACCTTATTATTCATAAACGTAATCCGAAACTTAAACCATCAGATTTGTAATGATATGAGACAGTCGGGTCATACCTGGCCATCAGTAAAAGTGTGTGCTGCCGGGCACGCTATCAGGAGCAGAATACCCGTGTGAGTGATCAGGATCGGCTCGTTCGTGTGTGCTGTCGGGAAAGGCTCTTCTTCACCTCGTATCTGAGTCTGGTAACGCACTTAAGATGTGCGCTGGCGGGAAAAAACTCCGTCATTCCCCCGCCAGCGCACATCCTCGGTATTCTTATCCCGTCAGCACACACTTACATACTTCTTATCCCGTCAGCGCACATCTTGAGGGCCTCGGCCTGCACCTGCAGCTGGCAGCCTGATTATCCTCATATAATTGCACCCGGTATATGCGACAGCCGGACTGACGATGGCTCAGCACGGTTACTTTGCGCTCTCTCAGCACTGCAGCACTTTCCCGCTGGCACACATGCTCTCGGCAGTGCTCTTTTAAAGATCTCAGTTCGCACGACTTTGCCAGTGGAAATCGAGGCTCACGGCCTCCGCGTCTTTCTCCATAACTATCCGTTCTCTGATGTGGATGCCTGGCTGCCGTAGGAATTTAGTATAACACTGCGCTGGCACGCGAAATGCTCACAACCTCACGGGCTGATGGGTGCCGGGCGCTTATAGTCTGATACCGTCAGGAAACACTACTCTGCAGACGGGAAAGTCAGCAATGCCGGAGCAGGCACTCATCGGAGATTCAGTTTATGACAAAGAAGAATTATGCCCGGACCGCCTTCGCACTGGTTTGAAAGCAGCACTGGTTAAAGCCCCTAAGTGATGGTGCAGAATATAGTTGATATGAAATGGAATAAAGTGTCTGGTAATTTTAAGAAATCGACCGGAAAATGGAGAACGAATCACAGAGAAGTTATCATCTCATAAAAGAGATTCAAAAATCTCTGAGGTGCAAGTCTTCGTTATTGAAATAAAATATTTTAAATTATTAAAAATCTGCTGGAAAACGAGTTCTGCATTCAAAGCCACCTATTTTCAAAAATAAAAACTATGAAAAAAGAACATACCTGTCATAAGAGGAATCAGCGCTTACCATTTTCCGATATATTTTCTCAGCCGTAAAGACGCAGTGGCCAAAGTAATGAGTAAAAACAGGCATTTTTAACCTTCCCTGGAAGATGATGGACCCGGCGTTCATTCTTATAAATCTGTCCCCCTGGCAAAAAAACACTGGGGTATTATAGGACAACACCAATATGCAACCCTGAGGGCTGACAGCATAATAAATTTGTTTTGTTCTGTTGCAGCAATGTTTATTGATAGTGAAAATCATTTTTTTCTCCTTTACGCATATGACAGGAACAAAACAAACAAGTTCACAGTGACTGTCAAAGGAAAATCTCAACGCCGGCATTATTTTAAGATGCCATGACCAGTCTTAAAAAAACACATTCATTCAGTACCAATGCTGCATATTCATTACAGGTTACTGTAATGAAATCGAAAAAGCGTTAACGCCCAAGAATTAAAATGAACGCAAACTGTCTCAAAACGCATTACTCATCCCAAACAACATATATTTATGAATCATGCACCTGTCTCTTTAAAAGCAATATGTATCGCTATTCAGACGGATCATCAGGACAACAAAGAATGAGAAAGTTAGTGACCGGACTACTCTTCATCGCGACCTCTGCTGCGGCGGGAGCAGGTGAACTTATGATAAATGACATTAAATTTGAGGGGCTGCAGAGAGTCACCAGAGGGGCAGTGCTGCTTACAATGCCGGTTCATGTGGGTGAACAGGTGGACAATGAAGAAATTCGTCAGACCATTCGCGCCCTTTTTGCATCCGGTAACTTTGATGACGTCCAGGTGTTACGCGACGGGAATACCCTCATTGTTAAAGTCAAAGAACGTCCAGCGATTGCCAGCATATCTTTTGCCGGTAATAAGGCGCTTAAAGAAGACCAGCTCAGGCAGAATCTGGATGCGTCAGGTATCAGAGTGGGAGAGGCTCTTGATCGCACCATGCTTTCAGATATTGGAAAGGGACTGGAAGATTTCTATTACAGCTCCGGGAAATACACGGCCAGCGTCAAAGCGGTTGTCACGCCGTTGCCCCGCAACCGCGTGGACCTTAAATTTGTATTTAATGAAGGTGTGTCTGCAAAAATTCAGCAAATCAATATTATCGGCAATCAGGCTTTCTCTTCCGATGAACTCATCTCTCACTTACAGCTCCGGGACGATGTCCCCTGGTGGAACCTCATTGCCGACAGAAAGTATCAGAAACAGAAACTGGCTGCCGATCTTGAAACGCTCAGAAGTTACTATCTGGACCGCGGTTATGCGCGTTTCGCTATTAATTCCACTCAGGTCAGTCTTACGCCCGATAAGAAAGGAATATACCTGACCGTCAATCTTCACGAAGGCGATGTTTACCATGTATCTCAGGTCATATTCACCGGAGATATGTCCGGACATGCCGCGGAAATTGAAAAAATCGCTAATTTCCCGCAGGGCGCTCTGTATAGTGGTGCGGCCATAACGGCTAAGGAAGACGCTGTAAAATTAATGCTTGGCCGGAATGGTTATGCGTTTCCGCAGGTCAGCACGCAGCCTGAAATTAACGATGCAGACAAAACGGTAGTTTTACATGTTAACGTCGATTCAGGTCGCCGTTTTTACGTCCGTAGGGTGAAGTTCAGCGGCAATGATACTTCGCGCGATGCCGTCCTTCGCAGGGAGATGCGGCAGATGGAAGGTGCCTGGCTGGCAGGAGACAAGCTTGAACAGGGCAAAGCTCGCCTGAACCGCACGGGATATTTTGAGAGCGTGGATGTCGACACTCAGCGCGTACCGGGAAGTCCGGATCAGGTTGACGTCATCTACAAAGTGAAAGAGCGCAATACCGGAACGTTTAATGTCGGCCTCGGTTATGGTACGGACAGTGGTATCAGCTATCAGCTTGGCGTCAGTCAGGACAACTGGCTGGGGACGGGTAACACGGTAAGCTTCAGTGGTACAAAAAACAGCTATCAGACTTATGTTGAAATGGGGGCGACCAACCCTTATTTCACCGTGGATGGTGTCAGTCTGGGCGGGAAGGTCTTTTATAATGACTACAGCGCAGAAGACAACGACCTGTCTGAGTATACACTGAAAAGTATTGGCGCGGGCAGCACGCTGAGTTTTCCTGTGAGTGAAAACAGTAATCTGAGCACCGGATTTGATTATGTTTATAACCGCGTAAGCAACATGTCTCCGCAGGTTTCAATGTGGCGCTATCTCGGCTCACAGGGGATCCATCCTTCCATGACAACTCGTACGGTTGATGATGACGGAGCGAGCGATGCGACCTATACCGCTAATGATTTCTTCTGGAATGCCGGCTGGGGATATAATTCACTGGATCGCGGCTTTTTTCCTACGTCAGGTGTGACGGCCGGGTTTAATACCAAAGTCACCATTCCGGGCTCAACCAACAGTTACTACAAGAGTACGCTGAACGCCAGTGCTTACCTGCCACTCAGCAGTGACCACCGCTGGGTACTGATGGGCCGTACGAAAGCGGGATATGCAGATGGGCTGGGCGGCAAAGAGGTGCCGTTTTACGACAACTTTTACGCTGGCGGTTCCAGCTCTGTACGCGGTTTTTCCTCGAACACTATCGGCCCCAAAGCAGCTTATTACCGCTGTAATGGTTCTGAGAGCAGTACCAGTACGTGCCCGGTGACGAAATCCAGCGATGCGGTGGGAGGAAATGCGATGGGGATTATCAGTGCGGAACTGATTACCCCTACGCCGTTTGTCAGCGAGCGTTACGCGGACTCGCTCCGAACATCGTTTTTTGTTGATGCGGGGAGCGTGTGGGATACAAAATGGCAGAATACTGCCGAGACCCGTGCGGCGGGCATCCCGGACTACAGCGATCCAACCAAGATCCGCGTATCGTCAGGGGTTGCCCTGCAGTGGCAGTCCCCTCTGGGACCGCTGGTCTTTTCTTACGCCCTGCCTCTTAAGAAATATGAAGGGGATAAGTCAGAACAGTTCCAGTTCAACATTGGTAAGACCTGGTAGCGACTTATCAGCCGGGAGGTTCTCCCGGCTTTATTTACCCCTGCGGTCGCTCCGTAAAATTTTATGCTGGCAGGTGGAAAGAAATCTGAAATTTTTGTGAGGTTAAATATCATGCAGGATACAGAAAGGGTTAAGGAAACTCACAGAACAATCATTCATCTGTTTTTCATTAGCATTACAAATTCATCTTAAATCTTACTTTATATTGGTTGTTTCATGTTTTGATAGAATCATCATATCACCTATCATGTACATCGTCTGGTGAGACAAACCATTCCCTGATTGAGACACTTATTATCTTCGCCGGCGTGGATTCCGGCTTTTTTTGGAAATAAAATGAAGATACTAATTATAGGTGCCGATGACGTGGTCACCAACCTTTCGGCTACGCCTTTTCTCAGAAAACTGGCCTGTAACGATCTCATTAAAATCGATATGCTGATCAGAACAGAACAGCAACCCTTATTTATTGCAAATCCTGATCTCAGAAAAATATTCAGAGTCAACGCTACGTCCTGTCACTCACGATGGGGACGATTATTTTTCCGGATAAGTTTGCTGAAAACACTCATGGCCATGCGTCACGAACAGTTCGACTGTATTATCTCCCTCAATTCTGTCAGTACCCGTCAGTCCAGAATATGGAAAATACTCAGTGGAGCAAAGTGGGCCGGTTATTTCCGGGATGATGGCTTTATTGACTACTATCATAAGCTGACTGGAGCTGATACTTTTGCAGAGTCTGAGAGAGAGCAAGCCCGAGAAGCCTCTCTGAAGCTGTACCCTGATCTCCAGTCTGCCATGTTGATGGCCAGACGCTACTGCATCTCTCTGACGGCTGAAAATATCGGTATAGTCATTAACTCCGCAGCTCGTGTCGGCTGGACCGCAATGCAATGGGCAAAGCTCATGCGTGAACTCGCCGTGCGTGGACGCGTTTTTCTTATATCAGCCGGAGATAAATCTGTATCTGGCCATCAGGACAGGGCAATCATGGCCAAAGCTGAGTCGTTATGCAGCGACGTGGTCATGACGATGGTGACCACGACAAAAACAGCCGATTTTATTGCCATGATATCCCTGTGCAGCAGGTTAGTCAGTGCAGATCGGGACGCGGCCTGGATGGCCGCATCGCTGCGAGTGCCGGTGATTTATCCCGGAACACATCAGGTGAGTGATATTCCGCCCGAATGTCAGCGCGTCAGTAACACAGAAGCAGAGGGAATTTTCAGTACAAGTGTCAGCAGCAATGGATTTTACAGCTGATTTAAATCCGCCTTATACAGGTGGGTTCTGCCCGCCTGTCTATCCAGTACCCCACCCGGACTGACTCTGTAAGAAGCTTCAGCGTAAAGGGCTTTGCACGACTTTCCTGTCCATGCTGATACCTTATAAGATTGATGCAAAGGCTTGTCTCGCCGTCTGCCGGAAAATACAGCGCGTGCTGGTAGCCAGAGGAATCTACGTTAAAGCGGGTGAAAAATTCGTCCATCAACATTTCTGCATAAACTTCATTTATCCCGGTCCACAGAAGATGCATATCCCTTTTTCTGAAGACAGATTGCCCCATGACTTTTCCAGCGTAGTAGGTCAGCATTTTGAGGATTTCTTTCTCGGTAGTCGTATCACTATTGTTCATATGCTGCCTCTTCCAGTGCGTTGATGAGCCCGCTTTTCAGCCTGCGAATAAAAAGTTTTTTTTTATGACTTATCAATCTTGTGCCCTCATAATCAGCACCATCGCTTTGCTTATGGTGCAACCCTGCGTCGGGTAAAATGACGGTCTTAATCCGTGCCGCGCCGGCAGCAAGCACCATCATATTATCTTCCGTAAGAATCACGTGTTGCCGTCTTATCTCGGCAGTCAACATCTTTACGCCGTCTGAGTATGTCGGTGTTAACAGATTATATTTTCCATGCTTCTCCAGCATACTTATCAGTTCAGGGGTAAATCGGTAATCAGCATCATAGTTGTAAAACGTCAGGCGGAGATCCGGAATTTTTAACCGGAATTCAGTCAGCAATGGGATCAGGTTTATCAGTGTTTCGTCATCATAGCCTGAAATATTTAACATTAAGTTAATGGCACCACAACGTGTATCATCACGGAGCTTATTCATACATTATATTTCCGCTTAAATCATTCATTTTCAATATCTCTCATGAATTTTCTTTCCATAATTCAGAGACAGCAATATAACTGTTAAATTCGCAATATTTATTTTTACTTTACAAAACTTACGCTATTTATTCACTAAATATCCACTTTCACAGCCTTCATAATTCCTTAATTTTCTTCGCTGCATCCACTCAGACTGACTTGCTGGATAGTTTTTCAATTGAATTACGGATATCTTTCAACTGCCATGTGGAAAAATTGAATGAGAACTATTCTCACCGGGTGTGGTGGCGTTCTCTTTCACTAAACTCTCTGGATCCAGCAAGTGTGTAAAAACATCCTATTGAGTACATCGATGATTATGAATTCTGTCTATATCAGCCTTTCTTTCCCTTTCAGGGCAGAGCAGCAGCGCACTGATACAACTGTAATTTCTCAGAGCACACAGCAGACAAAGCAAGATTCGTCATTGAAAATTTCAGAAAGCAAAAACTTTTTTAAGGATAATACACTCACGGTAACCGCCCGCGAGCAGACGCTTCAGGCATCAGGCGTGTCCATCATTGAAAGTCATGCGCTGAAAAAGCATCCCGTACAGAGAGGCGTGTGAGAGATTATTTGTACCGTGCCCGGCGTTAATATGGCTGGCAACTCTGCTAGCGGCCAGCGCGATAACAACCGTCAGATAGATCTCCGGGGTGCGGGGCCGGAAAACACGCTGATTCTGATAGACGGTATGCCGTCAGCATCCGCAATTCAGTTCGCTACGGATGGCGGGACGATCGGGATACCCGGGGAGACAGTAACTGGTTCCACAGACACTTACGCTGGGTGCTGAAGTGAAACATAAGGCCATGAAAGATCAGACCTCAGATACCCAGTCCACGAGTTCCGGCGGCAGCGTCTCCGGCAGTTCAGGCACCTATGCCTACGGCACAGGTGCCCAGACGTATAATGAGTCAGGACGCACCTACTATATAGCTCGGACTGCATTTCGAACGGACGGCTTCAGGGACCTGACGGGTCCTTGAACCTGTCAGGATGGCTGACGACACGTGCTGTGCTTATCCCATATAGCCAGTACACGGCGACTGATCATCATAGCAGCCTGCTGATACATCTCTTCTGTGTAAACTTCTTTAGCCGCATCCACCGCCAGCGCCCCGCTGGTATAATTAATATATGATTTGTGGGGCCTGATGCTGACGCTCAGGGGTGAGCAGCCGGGTGCGGTAATGCTGACGCGGGCATCCATAACCATTTCATATTCCGCCGTACTACCGTTAATGAATACTGACGCAGTATCCGACCCTACCTGGGAAGAAATCAGATCCACCCTGACCGTTTCCGGCGTGGCATCACTGCCATTCCGCAACACTTCTATGCCGTCCAGCCTGAGCTCGCGCCTGACCGCTCGTGCGTAGGGCCCGTAAGGGTCTGTTGTTGTCAGACTGACTGATATTGTCTGTCCCCCGCTGATGTGTCCATGCCGGTGAAAGCCGCAACCGCACAGGAGCAGTACCGCTCCCGGCATCACTAAACGGACAAAAAGAAGGGCGCTGTGCCTGCTCAGCGTTCTCAGGTTTTCTGTGAAAACAGCCAGCGCCACCCGCAGGCTGGCCGGATTTTCCATGGCCGACTTCAGGCACTGGTACGCGAGGCATAACTCCATGCGCTGGCTCCTTGCTCACCTGCCGGGCTGATAAGCGGAACGATCGCATTCATAACGTTTTCCGGGCTGATATCATTGACGTGTTCACGGCTGCCCCGCAGAGCCTGATGAGGCACATGCCAGGGATGCCAGTGTGCCGGCTCGCTGTTGCCATATAATGCCACGACCGGTAATCCGAGCGCGGCTGCAACATGTACGGCCCCCCCGTCGCTGCTCACCACTGCTGAACACAGGGAGAGCGCAGCTTTAAGTTCTTCCAGCGTGCATGTAGGCACGGCCTCAAGTCCGTAGCGCGCCGCCAGTCCGGTAATGTATTCCGCCTTAATGTCGTCGCCCGGGTGCATGGGGTTCGAGCTGTCGCCGGGTGACCAGAATAGAAACATGCGGCATCTGTAGCGCTCAGCGATAAGGTGGGCAAGTGTGATAAAGTTACTCGCGGACCACTGCTGGGCCGGTTTTCGTGCGCTTATCTGCAGGGCAATGATACGCTCGCCCGGCGCCACACCACAGGTCATCCTGAACTTCGTTACCAGATCAGGGGCCGGGTAGACGCTGCTCTTCCCGGGGATAAACCGGCGCAGCGGCGGCGCATCCGTTACGGCTGCACCCAGCCTGAAAAGCCTTTCAGCAATGTGCAGGGTGCCCTCAGCCCGGGACACAAGAGTATCAATCAGCGGATGGGCTTCATCCCCGAATGCGATAACGCGCTTTGCGCCTATGCCTGCAGCCCATTTGACCGAATGCGGATCCCAGGACGATTTAGCGATAATCACCGCGTCATATTTTTCCTTTCTCAGCCTGAAAATGGTTTTTAATCGTACGGCGACGGCCACGATAACGCTAATCAGGTTTTTACAGTGTTTGGATTTGCTGTACTCATGCACCTTACGGATATGCGGGTTATGGCTGAACACCGGCGAGGCATAGCTGTTTGTCAGCACATCTGTGGTCGCTCCGTGGATAGTGGACAGGTGCGCAATGAGCGGCGTCGCAAGTATGCTGTCGCCTATGTTATCTCTGCAGATGACCAGTATCTTCACCTAAAATTACCTTTCTGAAATGATTAATAAAGGGTAAGAGTCCGGGTAATCATTTCCGTTCAGGGAGGCGTACCGGTTTTACACCGAATTTCATATTCAGCGCATTAGGCTTACAATTGACATAATTTCCGCAGTCGCTAAATAATTTTTTGTTAAGAATAATAAGCACTGGGTTCTGCATGAAGCATAAGGCCGGACATACTCACTGAGGCAATGCGCAATCACCGAAAGGCAGAATACGGTTAAAGGTGTTTAGACCGAAATCATCCCGGCGTCAGATCAGCATTACTTGTCCGCCATTTTTTGGAACTGCGCTGGCGGGCGGCTGACCAACACGCAGAAAAAAGGGCGCCAACGAGTGTAAACTCCCGGCTTTCCCGGACGGTTATGATGCTCAGGGAATTGCCTGACGTCGTTTTCGGTGACTTTGTTTAAGGCCCGGAAGGCTATTCACATTCTGCATTATTTCCTCTTCTGAAGTTCACCTGACCTCAGGAAGCAATCTTAATGTTCAAGGCCCGCCGTAAGTCCATCGGCATGCAGACTGCTGACTCTGCCAACTATTTGTATTTCGCAGATGTTGAATGTCAGCCCGGACTGCCCGCGCCGGCTCCTTGCCCCCGAGGGTGCCGCCACCTGGATTCCACCACGGCCATACACAGCCGGAAAGTGATACTTTGCAGCTTAACGTTCGTAACAGCGGAACCATTTTTCTCATCTGCTTCTCCTCAGAAGCTTTAAGGGTATCAGACAGGTTGCCAGGCCCAATGCGCGATTTGAAGAGATATCAGCAGGGGAGCGAAAATTGTTCTTCCGGTTCCGGAATGGAACATCGCTGCGTCAGGAAAGGTTATAAACAATGTACACCTGCGTTGTTGTATCGGTTTTATCCTGCGCTGTGGTAGGCGGCATGAAATTGTGCGTGTAGGTATACGTCACTTTAAGAGCGAACCTTTTATTCAGGTCGACTCTTATGCCGTGGTGATATCCAAGCGAGGCATCGCGGGATCTACCCGGTTTGCTGCGATCCTGTCGAGCACACGAACCACTGGCTGGGCCTGGAGGTACAGGTTTATTTTAATCGACAAAGCTTCGCGATTAAAATCATAGACGATATTGAATGTGCGAAGGCAGCGGACGCAAATCAGCCCGTCATACATAAAAGCGACAGACCGCTCTGGTTCAAATCTTAAGGTGTGACCAGCGGCGATGGGGTTGAGTACCAACAGACGCTGTTTACCTTTGCGACGAAAATTCAGCTTCAGCAGGCAGTAAATAAGATGAACCCGTTAATGGTTCCACTGGTCTCCCCGCCCTCGCAGAACCTGAAACAGCTCCGGGTGGCCATATTGCTGATATAGTTCCGCAGCCGCCTGCAACGCGGAAATAAGGGGCCGTCACGGGTATTTTTCGGACGGTAATGGTAAACCGTTCTGCTGAGGTTCGGACTCCTGTAGGCCTGACGAAGACTCAATTCGTCTGTTGTTATCAGATGCATAACCAGCTCTTGCTGGAAGGGCTGGCTTCAGAGCTTTTTTTCGATAACGAATTTCAGAGCGCGATTTTTAAAAACTGAGGGCGGAAAACCTCGGCCTGAGCACTAGGTTCTCGCCCTCAGGATCCTCTAACTTTTTAATATAATGTCTTCCTTTTCACTGCGTTCAGACTTCCAGTTGTAATACGTGGCTTAAGTGATTCAGGCCTCTCGACAGACATCTTTTACGTTCGTCCAGCTTACTCTAACTTACTCACGGTGATGACCTGATGCTCATAAAAACGGGCTTACGCATAGCGATCTGCTTCGTTAGCAATATGATTATGCCGGAAGATCTCTGAATGTGAACGGCACCATTACGCTAGGTGGTACTTACAAGGTGACACGCTATGTAGTGGCTCCGGCGCAGGACTCAATCACCAAAGTAGAAACTGAGCAGGTGGAAAGAAGGGGGTTAAAAGTGTACGGGAAAACTTTTTACGCAACAAGGCATGCCCTTGTTTATGCAGAATATGAAAATAGAATACGTCCATACTAAAACCGATACCAATGAGCGATACGTTTTGGATGATGGCCCCTTCATAAAGAAAATCACCCTGTCTGCATAGTGCCTGGCAGCTACCGTGTTAAGTTCCGTGCTTATCGCTTAAAGTTGCGTTTAACACCCCCCTAAGCGTCAGCAGCAAGCTGCCGCCGCCAAGGCCCCGGAAATCACGCCCTTTACGTCGCAAGCGCCGTAAAGCCCGCTCACCGGGGTTAAAAGGGGTTACATAAACTTCTTCGTTGCTGAAAGTTGGTTTGGGCTAATCAGGGCGAGGGATGGATTCGTAGTATATAGCGGTCAGAAACCGGCTACGCCGGGCGTACGGCGCCGATTGGCTTCTGAGCCATAAGCACCATTATCTGGCGCCTCCATGACGCTAGCGCGTCATTCAGAAGGCAGGCTGCGCACTGCTCGCCCGCCGGAGTTGCGTTATGTAGGTATTACATGATGTCCGCTATGTGCCAGAAGCAGACGTTTCCAAAATCTGCATGCATTGATCTTTCGAGACGAGCACTCACTGCATAGCCATGCAGTCGCGCAGAAATCATCAGGGGCGTTTTTCAGGGTTACGAACGGGGAAAGGTGTCGGAAACGGCCCTCTGGCCGCAGAATGGCGCTGAGGGCGTTTTAGAGGGGCGCGAAAGCACTTTTATGTTAAAAGAGAGTGTCCAGGCAATTGTGCCTGAAACCTGACGGAGCAGAAATGAGAACGCAAAAGCGATGCATGGGATACGTGGCGATTGTGGTCGATGACTACGACCGCGCCATTGAGTACTACACCGACAAACTGGGCTTTACCCTGGTTGAGGACACGCCGCAGCCGGGCAAACGCTGGGTTGTGGTGACGCCGAACCCGGAAAGCGACTGTAATCTTCTCCTGGCCCGCGCTTCAAACGAGCGGCAGGAGGGCTTCATCGGTAACCAGTGCGGCGGTCGGGTATTCCTGTTTCTGCAGACCGACGACTTCTGGCGTGACTATAACGCCATGAAGGAAAAAGGCGTCCACTTCTGCCAGGAGCCGCGGGAGGAGGAATACGGGATGGTGGTGGTGTTTGAGGACATCTACGGTAACCGCTGGGATCTCTACCAGAACGCGCAGCCCTGACAGCTCTGAGGCTGCGCACGTCCGGTGCGTGGCCGAACTCTTATGTTAAATTTAGTGGGCTATGACAATTTAAATCAATGACAGCAGGGAGCCAGCAGTGGAAAAATTTACGGTACGGCGCATCACCGAAAGCGATCTTGGCGACTTCAGAGAATTGAGGCTGGAGGCTTTGCGGCTTCATCCTGACGCCTTTGGTGCCTCTTACGAGGAATGCAATCATAAGCCACTGCAGTTCTTTGCCGAACAGCTGAGAGCCAGCCATGTTTTTGGTGGATACGATCACCATAATATTCTGCAGGGCATGATTGGCGTTAGCCGCAGCTCGCTACCTAAACTGAGCCACGTTGCAAATATCTGGGGAATGTATGTTCGCTCCGGGATGAGAGGGAGTGGCCTGTCATCTGGTCTCATGGAGGCGGCGCTGGAAGCCGCCAGCTCAGCTAAAACAGTGAAACTCTCAGTGGTTACCACTAACCGGTCTGCGTATGCGCTTTATCGTTCCTTCGGATTCAGCGAGTGGGCGACAGACACCGCTGCACTATGCGTTGACGGGGTATTTCATGACGAGTTCCTTATGAGGAGGAACTCTGAGACCGATTCATAACAGGGATGTTATGGTAAAAGCGAATGACTGGCTGGGTTATTGAACGCTGCCAGTCGTCCGTTATTTGAGAATGGCTGTGAGAAGGCTGCTGAATACGGACCCCGTTATGAAAGCGCGCTCCGTCGTCACTTCCTCTTTCCGCATGTCCGCCAGCCTGGCGAGCGCACTTTCGGCATCGGCGGCGCGAACCTCTTCAAACTGCTTTTCCCAGCCTTCACCGGCCAGTTGTGCGGCTTTTTCCGCGTCAGATCTTTCCAGGGCGGCGATGTGCTGACCTTTCTTAAAAAAGCAGAACTCCGGTGACCTGCTCCCCGTTGATTAATACACCGCGATGTTAGTAATGTCTTCATAAGTCACATGAGGACGTCCCCATGAA